>JAFTRA010000016.1 GCA_017462485.1 Clostridia bacterium
GTGTGGGCAAACTTAACTTCACTTGTGCGTAGCACAAACTTCACTGCGTAGCAACTTCACTTTTGCGATAGCAAAAACATCACCAACAGAAAAAGAGAGGACATTTCGGCTATGACCGATTTGTTCTCTCTTTCTGCTTGTGTAGGGGTTCCCCGAAGCGAAGTATGAGCTTTTGGGGTTCACGTATATGGGTTTGGGCTTAGCCCATTTGCGTTTGACTAGTCAAATGCGATGCTTGCACTTTTGTCAAAATGTTAATTCTCCGCTAAGGACATCACCCTATATCTTCGCTCGCTTTTTTGCAGCTTTTTGATTTTTATTAAATCCCGACAGGGATTCATTTCAACATTGCCTCGTCCCTTGCGGTGTAACACACCGTCTTTAAAATTTAATTTTAAGCTTTGCGCCCTTCAGCCCATCTGCCCTGGCATAGACTTCAACGAGCCCGGGATTTGACACGTACTCCCCCCTGAACGTAGAAACGCCAACCGCAACGGATATATATCCCTCTCTCATTTTTCTTATGGGAGAGCCAAGCGGCGTGTGGTCACAGACGTCAGAGCCGGTAGAAATTATCTTTCCGTAAGAGTTGGTATGAAACTCAACCGTAGGAGACGCATTCGGCACGATTCTTCCGCTCGAATCGGTAGTATAGCAGGTAATAATCGCCACGTCCGAGGGCTTCTTTACCGAGTTTTCGAGCTTTAGCACAAGTTTTTCGGGCACACCTGACGTTTCGTTAACGTCGGCTGCAACCGCCTTTCCCTCTATATATCCTATCGCCTCGATACGTCCCGCCTCATAATACACCTGCCATTCTACCCGGGAGTTTTTAAGAACGGTTTTTTTACCAAGGCTCTTGCCGTTCAATATAAGCTCGGCTTCCTCGCAGTTCGTATAGATGCGCACGGTAATCGGCTCGTCGTCATAAACGTCAACGTTCCAATGAGGGAGCATATGTATCATAGGCTCGGTCTTCCAATGCGACTGATTCTGATAAAATGCGTCCTTTTTCTGAAGATAGAGGTCTATTGCGCCCGACTGCGACGAGAGTCTCGGCCACACGGTCTCGCCTCTATGCTCGAAGCCTGCCCATTGATATCCGCCCATAACCCAATCACGCTCATCTATAAATTTCCACGTGACCTCTCTGCCTCTGAACCAGGCGTTCGTGTCCTTATCGTATGCCGATACGTATCCTCTTTCGGCACAGTCCGGGCCGTACCACGCACGCGTAGTACCCGTAGCGCAGTTTTCCGACGAAAAGATTGCCTTTTCGGGATACTTCTCATGCACCTCATCGTAAAGCCCGAGGTTATAGTTTATACCCACTATATCAAGCTCGTCAAAGACGGTCGCCTTATTCGGACTCTTGTCAACGGCGCTTGTTATAGGTCTTGATTTATCAAGGCGTCTTACCACTTCCATAAGCGTTTTCGTTATTTTTCTGCCCTGCTCGGTGAGGTGATAAAATTCCTCGTTGCTCAAGGACCAGAAGAAGACCGACGGTCTGTTTCTGTCACGCTTAACGAGAGTCTCAAGCTGCTCTATAGCTTCGCTCGATGAGGAAAACCACCTTGCCTCGTTCAAAACTATAAAGCCAAGCTCGTCGAGTGCGTCAAGAATTGCCTCATTTTGCTGATAATGAGAGGTTCGATAGCCGTTAGCGCCCATTTCCTTAAGCATTTCCATTTTATAACGGTGCACGTTTGCGGGTACCGCCTTTCCGAGCAGTCCGCAGTCCTCGTGGGCGCACACGCCCTTTATCTTCACGTGCCTGCCGTTGAGGAAGAAGCCTCGCTCAGCGTCGCACTTAAAATATCTGAATCCCGTCTTAACGCTGTATTCATCCAGAATTTCACCGTCACGCAAAACCTGTGTTTTTACCGTGTAGAGATAGGGATTGTCTATATCCCAGAGCGTAGGATTCCAAACCGTCATCTCATAATTTGCAACGCTTTTATCGTGAGAGCCTACAGAGGTCTCTACCTCGCCAAAGGCTACAACTTCGCCCTCTTTATCTATAATTTCGCTGCGAATTGAAACCTTTTGTTTGCATTTAGCTGTGCTTACAACGGTAGATTCTATCGATACTCTCCACTCGTCCTCGCTGATTTTTTGGGGATTTACATACACTCCGTAGGTGTCTATCGCAATTTCCTCGGTTTTAAGAAGCCAGACGTCGCGGTATATACCTCCGCCCTCGTACCACCAGCCCTCATGCTCCTCGGTATTTACGTAAACTGCCAAGGTATTATACCCCCCGATAACAGCGAAATCGGTAATATCCACCTCAAATGAATTATATCCCGAAAAATTGCGTTTAAGCACGCAGCCGTTGAAATACACCGTCGAGCTGCCCGAAATACCGTCAAACTGCAATATAAGACGACGTCCCTCGTCCTCCTTTGGCAGCATAAACTTCTTTCTGTACCACGCGTTATCGTACTTTAAGTACCCAAGCGTGTTATTTTCTTCACGGTTTGGCGTTCCGAAAACAACGTAATCGTGAGGAAGCGTCACGTACTCCCATTTTTCAGACGGGAAGCATCTATCCGTCTCGAAGGAGTCCGGGGTGTCCGAATAATATATTGATGCGGGGCCCATTCTGAAGCGCTCGGTTTTAGCCTGAACGTAAAGCGGTCCTTTATCCTTCGGTGACTCTATATTTATATCACCCTTGTGAAATTTCCAACCGCAGTTTAGTGATTCTCTCTTACGCATAAAAGCTCCCCCTACCGTCTGTTCTGTATTTTATATTTCCATATTGGTTGATCTGTATTTTTATTTTTCTCGACCGTACTATACTTTTATTGTACCACTTTAAAGAGTTAATTTCTATAGCCATTATGTTTAAATATATGGACAAAAATGCTTTTTTCTATGTTTTTTTCATTTTTGTTGATTTATTTTTTACAGTATGATAAAATCATAAATAATAACGATTATTTTAGTGAGGACTAAGCTATGAACTCAAAATATTATCCCAAATCAGCCTGGGGCAAAAGGCTTATCGACGAGCCCGGTATAACGGGACTCAACAAGCTCCCTTACCACACGGACTCCGTGCCGTTCGGCACTGCCGAGGAAGCGTTCTCGTGCGACTACACGAAGTCTTCCTTTTACCGTTCACTCTCGGGAAAATGGAAATTCTATTACGCTAAAAGCTTTCTTGATATCCCCGACGGATTTGAAAACGAAAAGGGCGACACGTGGGACGAGATTCCCGTTCCGTCGTGCTGGCAGCTTTACGGCTACGGCAGCCCGAGATACATAAATGCGGGCTACGCATTTATCCCGAAAGGAAAAGAGCAAGCGCCGCCCTTCACTAACGACGAAATCAATTCAGCGGGAATATACAAGCGCAGCTTCACCGTTCCAAAATCTTTTTTGGGAAAGCGTATTATCCTGCGTATAGGTGCTGTCGGCTCCTCGGCAAGAGTTTTTGTGAACGGCTCCGACGTCGGTTACAGCACTAACAGTAAAAGCGCCGCAGAGTTTGATATAACCGATTTCGTAAAGCACACAGGCGAGAACGACCTTTCGGTACTCGTTACCGAGTTCTCGGCAGGCTCATGGCTTGAGGACCAGGATATGTTCAGACTGAGCGGTATCACGCGTGACGTTGCGATTTACGCTGTCTGTGACGTGCATCTTTTCGATTTCTTTGCGTATTCGGAGCTTAAAGACGACTTCAGCTCGGCAAATCTTATAGTTGAAGCAAAAATTATGAATATGACCGAGAGGACCGCTCCGCCCGCAAGAGTCTCGCTTAAAATCTATTCCCCCGGCGGAGAGGAGCTTGCCATTACAGATACCGCCGAGAACGGCAACTTAAGCTACCGCTTTGAAGAAAAGGTTCCCTTTGCCCAGTCGAAGAGCATACGCGGGGGAACGACGGTAACCTCTTACCTTAAGGTTTCCCTTGACTCACCAAGTCTTTGGTGCGCGGAGAAGCCGAATTTATATACGGTAATTCTCACTCTTCTCGATTCAGACGGAAACGTTACTGAAACGCACTCCTTTATGCACGGTTTCCGTAAGGTTGAGGAGCGCGGAGCGGAGCTTCTCATAAACGGCGCTTCGGTAAAGCTCAAGGGTGTCAACAGGCACGAGACTCACCCAACGCGCGGCTACGTGGTAACCCGTGAGGATATGGAACGCGATATAGTTATGATGAAGCGTAACAATATAAATGCCGTTCGCGCCTCTCACTATCCCTGCGACCCGTACTTCTATCACCTTTGCGATAAGTACGGACTTTACGTTATGGACGAGGCTAACATGGAGTCTCACGGTATTTCGTACAGAAGAAATCTTCTCCCCGGAAATGACCACAGATGGCTGAATGCCGTTATGGACAGAGTGGGAGCTATGGTTCATTCGAATAAAAATCACCCCTCGGTTATCATATGGTCGCTCGGCAACGAGATAGGCTTTGGCGAGACCATAGCCGTTGCCGCAGCATTTTGCCGAGCGTACGACCCGACAAGGCTCATTCACAAGCGCCAGATGAACAGCATCGCGGATATGGACAGCGAAACCTACCCCTCGAGCGAAAATATGATAGAGCGCGCCAAATCCTCGCCTGACAGAATGTTTATCACGAACGAATACGCTCACGCTATGGGTAACGCCTGCGGAAGCCTTTCTGATTATTGGGACGCAATTTATTCTCACAAGCAGCTTGCAGGCGGCTTCGTTTGGGAGTGGTGCGACCACTCGATAGTAAAGGTAACCGAGGACGGCACGGAATACTATGCCTACGGCGGAGATTTTGGCGAGCAGAAGCACGACGGTAACTTCTGCTGTGACGGCTTAATCACACCTGACAGGCGCGAAACCCCAAAGCTCGCAGAGCTTAAAAAAGTGCACGAGTTCATCGTGTGCAAGAGTTTTGATAAAGAAAATGCAAACCTTTGTGTGCATAATCGTCATTATCACACCGATTTATCCGAGTTTTACGTTAAATATTCTATCCTTTGCGACGGCAAGGAAATTTTCTCAGGTGAGATAGATTGCCCAAGTGCTTTGCCTGGCGAAGACGCTATAATGAAGCTTCCCTACGAGATATCCGAGCTTTCGGGATACGAGTATATTCTCGACGTAAGCTTCCGCTACAAAGATAAGACATTATTCTGTGAAAGAGGCCACGAGGTAGCGTTTTGCCAGTTTAAGCTAGGGGCGGCAAAGCCCGCCGCTTTGAGCACCGATGCGCTTCCCGCTATTTCGGTAACCGAGACGGATGAAAAAATTACGGTAAAGGGAAAGAATTTCACCCTTGACATAGACCTTGCGAGTGCGGATATATCTATAGAATACGGAAAGCTTTCCTTAAAGAGAGTGGGCGAGCCCTGCTTCTTCAGAGCGCTTACCGATAATGACGTAAGAAAGCTGGCTTTCGACAGAAACAATAAAAACGTATCTTCCACCTGGGAGAGCGCAGGTCTTAAAGACCTCAAGGCAGAAAAGTGCGAGGTAACTCTCGGTGAAGTTACCGACACATACGCTAAAATACAAATCAAGCGCACTTTATCCGGCGCAGCCGACTCGGGATTTGAGGTTATCACCCGTCTTACCGTTTTCGGTGACGGACGCGCGCTCTTTGATAACACGGTAGCCCCCTACGGCAATCTTCCCACGCTTCTGCGCATAGGAGCTACTACCGAGCTTCCCGCAAGCTGCGAAAGAGTTACCTGGTACGGCTTCGGTCCTTTCGAGACCTATCCCGACAGAAAAGCGTCGGGCAGAATGGGCATTTACGAGGAGCTCTCGGGCGACCCCTTAAAGAACTACGTTATGCCACAGGAATGCGGCTCAAAAATGAACACGGTATACATGATGATCACTAATAATGCAGGTTCGGGAATCGCAGTCTTCGGCGAGACTCCCTACACTATGTCAGCCCTGCCGCACAGACCCGAAGAGCTTGACAGTATGAAGCATCAGCCCGATACGTTTGCACGTGAAAAGACCGTCCTTACGGTTGATTTTGCGCAAAACGGACTCGGCAACCGCTCCTGCGGTCCTGACGTTCTCCCCGAGTACAGACTCCTGCCCGAAACGGTGCGTTATGCATACACGCTACTGCCCATAAGCTCCAAAAACGACGATTTCCGAGCATCTTACGACGAGGCTATTCTTCCCGCTTTGGAAAGCAAGACCGAACTCAAAAAGCTCGACACCGCAGCCGAAGAATACCGAGACCCATCCGACGAGGACGTGCGTAAGGCTACGGGCTTCAGACAGTAAAGAAACAAATCGGTTTCATAATCGAAATGTTCCCTCTTTTTCTGTTAGGTGATATATTCGCTATGCGAATGCGATATAATCTCGTTTCACTTGATTGCGATATACCTCGCTATGCTGCGCCCCACAAAACTCGCCTGCTCGTTTCGGGGAACCCCAGCCGCTCGGTGCGATATGATATAAATCCCCTCGTTTTAGCATATCTCGCCTCTGGCGAGTTGTTCAAAACATATCTCAAATCCCCGGGGGGATTTATATCGCTGCGTGTTCTCCGTTAAGGATAACACGCTAACACGCTCCTTTTCTTTGTATAACAGCGTTTTTTCATTTCAAAAGACTGAAAATGTAAAAAATCTCATGTTTTATGGTGAAAATCTCATATAAATATGTAATAATGTGTGCTATACTGTTCATATAAGGGTACGGTTAACCCTATTATTCAAATTATTTGTGGAGGTTTCGATATGAAAAATACGTTGTTAAAGCATGGCTTCGCTTTTCTTTTGATATTGGCTATGATTTTAGGAATGCTTACCTCTTGCTTCGACAGTGTGCTAGGCGCAAACGGTGAGCTCGGTACCAAAGGAGAAAAAGGCGATCAAGGTATTCCCGGTGCAAACGGTAAAGACGGCAAAGACGGCTCGGATGGAATTACGCCGCAGCTTCGTATAAACGACGTGACAAACGAATGGGAGGTTTCCTACGACAGCGGCAAATCATGGACCTCGCTCGGTGTTAAGGCAACGGAAAAGGGTGAGACGGGTAATACCGGAGCAAACGGTGAAGACGGAAAAGACGGAGAAGACGGTAAAGACGGCTCGGACGGAATTACGCCGCAGCTCCGTATAAACGACGTGACAAATGAGTGGGAGGTTTCCTACGACAGCGGCAAATCATGGACCTCGCTTGGTGTAAAGGCAACAGTAAATGATGAGTCGGGAAATTCTGCAAAAGAACTCGCAAGAATTGCTTACATTCGCTATCTTGTAGCAAATAACGCGAATGCGCCCGATTATATGCTTTACGATAACTCTGATAGTTGGATAGCGCTGAATTGCGGCGTGGTTGAGGGCAGCTATGCTTCAAAAGATGATGCTCTTGCCGCACTTGTTGCTGAAGAAAGCATCAAATATACAGTTATTCAAACCGAAATTGCAGGACTTCATTCTGTTTGCAGAAGAGATAAGATAGTAGATCTGGTTATATTTATGGGGCAATCCAATATGTCCGGACGAGGCGTTGCAAGCGAAGCGCCTCTAGTTACCGAGGGACACGGCTACGAATTCAGAGCAATATCAGATCCCACTAAGCTTTACTCGGTAAGCGAGCCCTTTGGCTTGAATGAAAACAATCCTGACGGCGTGACGGAAAACACCAACAAAACGGGCTCGATGGTGTCTGCTCTGATGAATTCCTATTACAATGAGCGCGGCATTCCCATCGTTGGCGTATCCTGCTCTCGTGGCGGCACTAACATTGAGTATTGGGCTCCGGACGGCGCCGCTCTCAACGATGCTATTAACCGTTATAAAGCCGCAGAAGAGTGGCTTCTTGAAAACGGATATGTTATTTCCGAAAAATTTATGGTTTGGTGTCAAGGCGAGCAGGACGGCGATGAGGGTGATAGCGCAAAGGAATATACTCAAAAATTGGATGCTATCATCGATGAAATGACGAATGAAGCCGGAACCGATTTCTGCGCAGTTGTCAGAACAGGAAACAGAACGGACAATCCCACAAAATATGACACCGTAATAGGCGCTCAAACCAATTATTGCAAATCCAGCGATAAAGCGATACTGGCATCTGCACTTGCCGCAGGCTTTATTAACAACGGTATGATGAAGAGCGACGGCGTTCATTATACCCAAGCGGGTTACAATGCTCTGGGCACTGATGCCGGAAAAAATATAGCAAATTATATCAAAACCGGAGCAGAGCCTACTTTTGATGATCCCGAATACAATAATACCTATCCTACGGACGTTATCCCAAGCGAAGAGCCCGTGTCAGAATTGGAATTTTTATTTAATCAAGACAATGAAAACGGCATAAACCTTTCTGATATTGGAACGTTAAGCAGCGGTGCTTTGACTGTTACCGCTGATTCCAACGCCAATAACGGAATCGCTCTTATGCAGCCCATACATATCTCCCCGGATGAAAGCTTCACCTTTGAATTTATTGTTGATTATCAAAATCCCGGAAACCAAAATCCCGGTGTTATCCTGTCAAGCGGTTCTGCGTCCGGTCAATTTATTTTCCTTAACGCACATCAATTTAGATTGCGTTTTGCTGATAGCAATAATCAAGCAGAGAGCACAAGCTTAACAAAAGGCGATAAAATGCATTTTGCGATAGTATATAACGCCGATACGCAGTCATTGAAGTTCTATCAGAACGGTACGGAAATAGCCACCACGACTCTGGGCGATATTTCGGAGCTGACCTTCAAATATTTCCTCGGCGGATACAATAGCAATTATAAGTTCATTGGAACTATCTACTATTTCCATTACGTCAACGAAGCGCTTGACACGAATGAATTTCATGCTGAATGATGCGGTTGTTTTATTTACGGTATAATTAAAGAAAAACGGCAAGTTTTAATAGGGGCATACCCTAAAGGAACTTGTCGTTTTTTAATTGCGAGCTGCGACGCAGGATTGCGGCAAATCTCTCTTTCTCCGCCAAATAAGAAAAAATACGGAACACCCAAATGGGTATTCCGCCTCAATTATGCTATGTACTTTTTGTCGAAAGAGATGTACAGCTAGCGTGCGAATAGTTTTTTCTATTTGTTCCGCTTTTGTGCAAAGCTATGGTATTCCCACGCAAAACGTATTTTTTGAACTCTACTCCTTTGTGGCGCAAGTGCGCTTTGCGCCCTTGGTGCTATGCACTATACTCGTCTATGACGAGCCGCCACGGAGCAACCTTCGCCGCCTCGCTGACAAGCAAGCTTGCCGACTCGGCTTTGCTTGGTTATCTGCGCCGTCGCTCGCTCTGCGAGCTGCGACGTGAGTCGCAGCAAATCTCTCCTTCTCAGCCAAAAGAAAAATACGGAACACCCGAATGGGTATTCCCCCTCAATTTTGCTACGTGGTTTCTGTCTAAATTAGAAGCAAAGAGTTTGAACTCTACTCCTTTGTGGCGCAAGTGCGCTATGCCCACTTGGTGCTACGCACTACGCTCGTCTTTGACAAGCCGCCACGGAGCAACCTTCGCCGCCTCGCTGACAAGCAAGCTTGCCGACTCGGCTTTGCTCGGTTATCTGCGCCGTCGCTCGCTCTGCGAGCTGCGACGTGAGTCGCAGCAAATCTCTCCTTCTCAGCCAAAAGAAAAATACGGAACACCCGAATGGGTATTCCGTATTTTTGGCGGAGAAAGAGAGATTTGAACTCTCGCGCCGGTAAACCCGACCTACACCCTTAGCAGGGGCGCCTCTTCACCACTTGAGTATTTCTCCATGCAATGCAGACTGTGGCTCGTTAATCTGCTCGACTATTATATCAAGTTTTTTCTACTTTGTCAAGCCTTTTATTATAAAATATCCTTAAAAAAGGAAAAATCTTTTTCCTCCTTCCCTCTTTTTTCCTTATCCTTATTGACAAACCCACGAATTTATGATAAAATTTCAATGTTGTCTTTGACAACGAGCACTTTGGCTAAAGCCAATGCACAATAATTCGACATGCGGAGTATGCTGAAAGAGTCTAACTCAGTAGTAAGCACCGCCTCGGGTGTCCTTCCCGTGTAAAAATAGAGGACGAAAAACTAAAAAATGCGGACGTGGCGGAACAAGCCGAACCCGTCGGCGTAGCAAGAACGCTCTGCGTTCTTGTCGGAATGCCCTGCATTCCCTAGCGACTGCGCTGGTTTCAGCTTTCGACACCTCGGTGACGAAAGCTAATGCATAATTCATAATGCAAAATTCAGAATGGAGAAAATCAATGAGCGATAATGTTGTTGAAAACAAATCATTTGATTTTGCAGTAAGAATTGTTAATCTGCATAAACATCTGTCTTCTGAGAAAAAAGAGTTTGTTCTTTCGAAGCAATTGCTACGAAGCGGAACGAGTATAGGAGCGAATGTTTCCGAAGCTCTCAGAGGACAAAGCAAAGCTGATTTTTCTGCAAAAATGTGTATTGCGCTTAAAGAAGCTAATGAGTCTCATTATTGGATAAGGCTGTTATATAAAACAGATTTTCTTACCGAACAGGAATTCAACAGTATCGAAAACGATATTATAGAACTGATTAAAATCTTATCATCTATATGTAAAACATCAACCAAATAATTCTGCATTATGCATTTTGCATTCTGCATTATTATATTTGCGGACGTGGCGGAATTGGCAGACGCGCTGGTTTCAGGTTCCAGTGAAGCAATTCATGTGGGTTCAAGTCCCGTCGTCCGCACCAAGTGAAATGGCAGAGTCCTTGTGGCTCTGCCTTTTTGCTTTGTAAGGACCCTCGGGCGCAGAGCCCACTCGCGAGTTTACGAGCGTTTGTGGCGACGTTTGCCGCAGGCAAACTCGTTAGGATAGCTTTGCTATCCATGTTCAAGTGTCCCGCCACCTGCACCACATGAAAACACCCTCGAATTTCGAGGGTGTTTTGCGTTTATTTAATTACCCAACTGCCGTTTTTCTTACCGCCTACGCGCTCTATGATTCCACGCTCTTGCATGGATTTAACAGCGGTTTTTACTGTGCGAGGGGATTTGTCTATTCTTTCGGCAACCTCGTCGAGCGTGATGCTCGGATTTGCGCGGAGAATTTCGATAATAGCATTTTCCCGTTCGTTAAGAATGGGGGCGGGTTCTTTTGGCTCTTTGTAAGCGACATGCATTTCTCTATTTGAGAGTATGTTATCTTCTCCAAGTAGAAGATTTCGAAGGAAGAGTTCTACGTAGTAGGTAGTTTCGGTAACGCCTTTTTCACGGTTGTTGTAGTTCGCTCTTACGAGCGCGTTTCTGAAATACCAAGAATTTTCGGCAAATATATCGTTAGTTACGTTAAAACCGAGCTTCGAAAGATACTTTATGAGGAAGACAGCGGTAGTTCTTGTATTTCCTTCACCGAAGATGTGAATCTGCCAAATGTTCGATATAAATCTCGCGACGTGCTTAATAACCTCTTCGGTGGATAGACCTTTGTAGTCGAAGTTCTTTTCTACACCGAAGTCGTATTCCAATGTTTCACGCAAGTTTATAGCGTTGCCGTAAATAACGGTGTCACCGTCAAGCACCCATTCATCTTTGGTGATGTTATAATCTCTGATTCTTCCGGCATGAGAATATATGCCTTCAAAAAGCCGTTTGTGGATTGTAGTGAACTCTATCGGAGAGAATACAAATGACCTTTCGGATATAATCTCCGCTATACGTACAGATACTTTGTCCGCTTCTTCCGTACGCTCGGACTTTGCTTTATTCTCTTTGTAATATGAAGTTATAAGCTTGTGCGCATCGTCAAAACTTATGTCACCGTCAATGTGCTGCTCAGCGGTTTTTATGAGGTATTCAGACGGTTCAAGTCCATCAACCTTTTGCAGTCCTATCGCAGTTTTCCATGCATAAGTCTTATAGTATTTAGTCGGTTCTTTTTCTCTTGAATATTCTTCAAAGATTTCGTCTTTCATAGTGCGCTCCGAGTTTTTTATTGTATATATAGTATACCACAATTTTCTCTAAAGTGCAATACTTAAAGTGCAATTTTTTTGCTTTTTGCACTTAAAAACTGCACTTTAATTTGCTATTTAAAATTCTCTTTTCTTTGTTTTTAGGCTGTATAAATTTTGCCATTATCCCTCTCAAAAACAGACGCAAAAAGGCGGGTTTTCAGGGACGAAAACTCGCTACAATCACCCGGAAAACTATTTAAGGGACGCTTGCCTTAGAGCACGCTTATTTGCGACACGCGGTGAATTTCAGCCTATTTCACCTTTTAACCGTAGTAAATAATTTGGGAGAAAAACGCAATAAAACCATTGAAACCGCCTGATTAATTTTCATTCATCACGACTTGAGGGCAACTGATTAAAACGGTGGTCATTTTACCTTATATGGTTTGTATCTAACTGTCGAAAAACAACATATACTGTAATGGTGCTTCACCAAAATTTATAAAGGAGATAACTTTATGAGCAAACAAAATCCGTTTACGCGAAGTACCAATCGCTGTTGCAATAGCTGTCAAAGCGGCTGCAAAAATGACTGCAATAATAAACCTACTTGTTGCGACGATAAGGATAAAAATCCGTGCGTATTTTGTCCGCCCGGTCCTCAAGGTCCCGAAGGTGAGCGAGGTCCTATTGGTCCTCAAGGTCCGAGGGGATTTCAAGGACTCCCGGGTCCTCAAGGTCCTGCCGGCGAAACAGGCGCACAAGGTCCCGTGGGAGAGAGAGGTCCTATTGGTCCTCAAGGTCCGAGGGGATTTCAAGGACTCCCGGGTCCTCAAGGTCCTGCCGGTGAAACAGGCGCACAAGGTCCTGCGGGTGAGGTAGGCCCTGTCGGTCCTCAGGGGCTTCCCGGAGGTGTGCTCGGTTATGCAGATTTCTATGCCCTGATGCCTCCCGATAACTCAGCAACGGTTGCTCCGGGTACGGACGTCAGCTTCCCACAGAATGGCCCTATTGCCAACACGAACATCGGCAGACTCGGTCCGTCATCATTCAACCTGGGTCCTATTGGCACCTATCAGATATTGTTCCAGGTAAGTGTTACCGAAGCAGGACAGTTGATTTTAACCTTGAACGGTCAGGACTTAGAATATACCGTTGTAGGTCGTGCTACGGGAACGTCCGAAATAGTGGGCATGGCTATTGTATCGACTACGGCTGTGAACTCGGTTCTAACGGTTCGCAATCCTGCGGGAAATGCCGCGGCACTTACTATTACGCCCCTCGCAGGTGGAACTCGCCCTGTGTCTGCGCATCTTGTAATCACACAGATTGGTTAATATTTATGTAAGCAAAGCTTAGCTTTGCCGAGATAACCAAACACCTCTTTGTGAAGAGAGACTTACAAGTATGACTTGGCAAGGCTTAGAGTGATAAAAAACTAAAACATTTTGCATCTTATGAACAATTACGCATATATGTAAATTATAGTTGTCAAAATCACGAAAAATATTTACTTTTTTAAAAACAATGAAGCGTATGACCGCACCTGATTGGTGGTGAGCATACGCTTCATTTTTTATTTAATTCTTATTGTAAAACTCTTATTGCAAAGCGCTTATCACAAAACTCTTATTGCGAATCTCTTATGCAAAGCAAGTCTTTTATTAAAGTCCCATTTCCTCTTTAACTTCCTTGAAGCACTTAACGATATAGAGGATATCCTCCTCGCTGAGCGCTGCGGAAAGCTGAGTTCTGATTCTCGCCTTACCCTTGGGAACGACGGGGTAGGAAAATGCAACTACGTAAACGCCACGCTCCATCATTCTTCTTGCCATCTCGCCCGCAACGTGCTCGTCGTAAAGCATAACGGGAATGATAGGCGTTCCGCCGTCGATAACGTCGAGACCAATCTCCTTAATCTTCTCTGCGAAGAGCTTGGTGTTAGCAAAGAGCTTCTCTCTCTTCGAGGTATCGTTCTTAAGCATCTCAAGAACCTTGATGGAGCCTGCCGCAACCGCGGGAGCAAGAGTGTTCGAGAAGAGGTAGGGGCGCGATCTCTGACGAAGGAGGTCGATGATTTCTTTACGGCCCGAGGTGAAGCCACCCGAAGCACCGCCGAGTGCCTTACCGAAGGTACCCGTTATGATATCAACTCTGCCCGAAACGCCGCAATGCTCTGCCGTGCCTCTGCCGGTAGCACCCATAAATCCTGCCGCGTGGCTATCGTCAACCATAACGAGAGCGTCGTATTCATCCGCAAGGTCGCATATAGCGGCAAGGTTTGCAACTATACCGTCCATAGAGAAAACACCGTCGGTTGCGATGAGCTTGATTCTTGCATCCTTAGCCTCCTCAAGCTTTGCGCGGAGGTCAGCCATATCGTTGTTCTTATAGCGGAATCTCTTTGCTTTGCAAAGACGGATACCGTCGATTATACTTGCGTGGTTAAGCTCGTCGGAGATAACAGCATCAGCATCAGTGAGCAGAGTCTCGAAAAGACCGCCGTTTGCATCAAAGCATGAGGAATAGAGGATGGTGTCATCCGTTCCGAGAAAATCACTTACTGCTGCCTCAAGTCTTTTATGCAGAGACTGAGTTCCGCAGATGAAACGAACTGAGGAAAGACCGTATCCGAATTCATCGTAGCTTGCCTTTGCCGCGTCAATAACAGCCTTCTCGTTTGCAAGACCAAGGTAATTATTGGCACACATATTGATGACCTGACGTCCGTCGGAAAGACCAACCTTAGCACCCTGGGGGGTCTCGATTATCTTCTCATTTTTCTTGAGTCCGTCACGCTCGATGGACTCGCAGGTTTCGACAAAATATTTAAGTGCGCTTTTCATATCAGTTCTCCTTTTTATCAAGGCAAGTCCAGTCGAGAATGACCTTTCCGCACTTGCCGCTGTTCATAGCCTCAAAGCCTGCCTCGTAGTCGAGGATGCTCATTCTGTGGGTAATGATATTCGAAATATCGAGTCCGCCCTGAAGCATTGCGGACATTTTGTACCAGGTCTCGCTCATCTCGCGTCCGTAAATGCCCTTTATAACAAGTCCGTTGAAGATAATCTTCGACCAGTCAATCTTAGTATCGCTCTTGAGAAGACCAAGGAGCGCTATTCTACCGCCGTGAACCATATTGTCTATCATCGTATTGAAGGCAATCTCGCTGCCCGACATCTCAAGTCCGATATCAAAGCCCTCTTTGATAAGGATCTCTTTCATAAGCTTACCGAGATCCTCCTTTGCGGTGTTAACGGTATATTTGATTCCAAGCTTTCTGGCAAGCTCAAGTCTCGTATCGTTGATATCTGTGATAACTACGTTTCTCGCACCCGCGAATTTGCAGACTGCAGCCGCCATTATACCTATAGGTCCTGCGCCCGTAATAAGAACGTCCTCTCCGACAAGATTAAAGGAGAGAGCGGTATGTACTGCATTTCCGAAGGGATCAAAGATGGAGTACATCTCCTCGGGAATTCCGGGCTCGCATCTGCGAACGTTCTGCTGAGGGATAACGAGATACTCTGCGAAGGCACCGTCTCTGTTAACGCCTACGCCAACCGTCTCCTTGCAAAGATGACCGTGACCCGCAAGGCAGTTTCTGCACTTGCCGCAAACTATATGACCTTCTCCTGAAACGAGCTCGCCAACCTTCCAGTTTGTAACGTTCTTACCAACCTCAACGATCTCGCCAACGTATTCGTGACCGATAACTCTGGGAGTCTTTATGGTTTTCTGAGACCATTCGTCCCAATTATAGATATGAAGATCAGTTCCGCAGATAGCTGTCTTGTGAATCTTTATCTTCACGTCATTGTCTGTAATTTCAGGCTCCGGCACGTCCATAAGCCAGAGACCTTTTTCGGGGAGCTTCTTAACAAGAGCTTTCATTTTAATTCCTCACTTGATTATTTTTATTGCGTTACTTAAATATTCTATAAATTTTTCAGCGGTATCCGAGAGCTTCCGTTCCTCATTCTTGAGATAGCCTATTATATAATGCTCGTCTGACTCGAGGGGGATACTGACTATGTCACCGCTATTGAGTGCGGAGGGCATAATACCCGTGCCGATCGTGTAGGCATCCGAGATAAGAAGGAGGTTCATAAGCGTCGCTCTGTCTGATATTTCGATATGCTTATCAACAGCCGCTCCGTCTATCATCTCCTCTGTGAAAAAGGCGCTGTTATGCTCACCCTGCTCGTATGAAACGTAGGGGAAGCTGTTAAGCTCAGGCAGCGTCAGCTTTTCGCAGGCTGACAATGGATGCTCACGCCGCATAAAAACGTGCGGTGCGCAACGAAGAAGGGGGGTGAAAAGAATATTCTTGTTCGTAAGATATCTTTTCATAAGATCGAAGTCGCCGTCCTTGATAGCGATTATTCCTATATCGCATCTTGCGGTTTCTACCTCTCCGATAACATTGTAGGTCTCTATCTCCTTGATAGAGAATTTATATCGCTCGTCGCCATTCTCGGAAATAAATTTTCCGAATATATCGGCTATGAAGTCGTAGTGCTGAGTGTCAATATAAAGCTTCTTCATTTCCTTCGGAGATGAATATCTTTCTAAAATGAAATCGTCCGTCTCAACTATCTTTGAGGCATATCTGACAAACTCCGCGCCCTCATCCGTGAGATAAACTCCGTTTGCGGCACGATTGAATATTTTGATACCAAGCTCGCTCTCAAGAGACTTAATGCTAATCGAGATAGACGACTGCGCTATAAAAAGATGCTTTGCCGCTCGGCTGAACGAGCCGAATCTAGCTATCTCGAGAACGTATCGACATTGCTGGATAGTCATAAAATTCTCCTTGGAAATTATATCATAAATGAAAAGCTTTTGCAAATATAAACAAACTATTACACGCTATCGGTAATACTGATAGCGCTTCACCTTTCTATTTTAGCAAACAAATAGAAAAAAAGCAATATTGCCGAAGAAAAATTATATTTTTCTTTGCCTTTTCGTGAAAACTCGAAACATATTGACAAGCTTACAAGAAAAATGATATAATATAACAAAACACATCAACTTCGGCTATAAAATACGTTTAACTTTATCTACAAAGCACGTTTGACTTCATTTATAAGGTATAGGGATGCGACATGAATAAGAAAAATAAATCTAAAAAGCACATAGGCAAGCCTAATCCATTGATTTATGCGGTTGCGCACGCAGTTATCAAGAGAATATACACTAAAAAGTACAACATCAGTATGGACAAGGATATAGTCAAGGATATCAAGGGGCCTGCTATCGTCGTTGCTTCGCATACCTGCGACGAGGACCATATTCTTTCCGCGCTTACGCTTCATCCCATTCGCCCGACTTACATAGTAAGCGAGCATTTTATGCACAATCCGTCAACGGCAAGGCTTTTAAAGCTTATGCACGTTATTACAAAAAAAATGTTCACGCCCGACGTTTCGACCATAATGAACGTTTTGCGCGCGAAAAACGAAAACGCGGTAATAGTCATTTTCCCCGAGGGCAGACTTTCCTGCTACGGACACACGCTTCCCGTTGCCGACGGCACTGCGGAGCTTATCAAAAAGCTTGGCGTGAATCTTTACGTATGGAAAGCCGAGGGCGCTTACCTAACCTTCCCCAAGTGGCGTGACAAGGGCGACAACAGAATAGGTAAAATAAACACCTCTGTAAAGCTTCTTTTATCCGCAGAAGAGATAGCGGAAAAGGACGTTTCCGAAATCAAGGAGATTACAGAGCAGGCTATACTTCACGATGACGAGCTTGCGATGGCGGGTGTTGAATACAAGTGCAGGGATATGACTCGCGGACTTGATAAGATACTCTTCAAGTGCCCCATCTGTCACAGAGAGGACACTATCACCGCCTTTGAAAATCACATTCGCTGCGACTGCGGTCTTGACGCGACGCTCGACTCGACTTACAGACTCCACGGCGCTCCATTTGCTCGCATAAACGAGTGGTTTGAGTGGCAGCAGGATTCGCTCGATACCGAAAACGGCAGCCTTTCATCAAAGGTAAGGCTCGGCTGCTGCAAGGACGACGGCTTTATGGACCCATACGCCGGCGAGGGCGAAATTTATATGGACAAAGACGTTTTCAAGCTATCCGGAGCTTTGCACGGAGAAAAAATAGATTTCTCGGTGCAGCCTGCGAAAATCGGTGCTTTCCCAATATCGCCCGGCGACCATTTCGATATATACCACAACGGCCGCCTTATATACGTTTATCCGGAGCCTAACATTAATGCAAGCGTGAAGTGGGTTTGCTTCCTTGATAAGCTGACATCAAAGAAAAAGATCAACGTTTAAAATTTTATCGCATCGTCTTTTGCGACGCTGCGATTACAGCAAAAAACTATGCGAGGCTGCCTCAATGCAATTTGAGGCGGCCTCTTTGTCGTGAATATTAAATTCGATAAAAGCTATAACTAAAATATACAAATTCTCCGGTTATGCGTGATGTCCTTAACGGACAAATTGCGCATCGAGATAAATCCCTTGTGGGATTTTCGATATGTTGCTAACGCAACTCGATATGCCTACGGCTCGATATGTTTGCTCCGCAAACGAGGGATTTATCTCATATCGAATTGGAGCGTAGCGACAATATATCGAGCTTA
>JAFTRA010000017.1 GCA_017462485.1 Clostridia bacterium
AATAAAAACACCATAAAAATAAAGAAAACCGGTGGTTTTCAACCTTAATTTTCTTGAAAATTGTAAAAAATACAACCGAGGTGCTGCGTAATACAACACCTCGGTGTTTTTATTCGGTTATGCCTAAATGAAGCAGCACCTATTTGTTTATTTTACAAATTCATTGTATATAGCCTTGAGCGCTGTAATATAGTCGTTAGAATCTACTCCTACGATAATATTAAGCTCGGATGAACCTTGGTCTATCATACGAATGTTAACGCCCGAATTGGCAAGAGCTGTAAAGATTCTTGCGGCGGTTCCCTTTGCCTTGATCATACCGCGACCAACTATCGCTATAAGAGCGAGGTTTTCTTCAACAAAAATATTTTCGGGATCAACTGCTTTGCATATTCCTGCTGTAATATCGGCTCTCTTATTGTGAAGCTCCTTAGTTGGAACAATAACAGACATAGTGTCAATACCGGACGGGAAATGTTCGAAGGAAAGATTGTTTTCCTCGATAACCTGAAGAACACGTCTGCCGAATCCAAGCTCTGCGTTCATCATATCTTTTTCAATGTTGATAGTCGAAAATCCGGTTTTACCTGCAATACCCGTGATTACAGTATCGCTGATTTCATCTGTTTCCGGAACTATAAAAGTACCTCTGTCACTCGGTTTGTTGGTATTTTTGATATTGATTGGAATTTTCGAGTATCTTACAGGGAAAATGGCGTCCTCGTGAAGAACGGTAGCACCCATATATGAAAGCTCACGTAATTCCTTATAAGTGATAGTGTCAATAACCTTTGGGTTGCTTATGCATCTGGGGTCTGCCATAAGGAAGCCGGATACGTCGGTCCAGTTCTCATATACGGTTGCTCTGGCTGCTCTTGCGACAATAGATCCCGTGATATCAGATCCGCCTCTTGTAAAGGTTTTTATAGTTCCGTTAGGCATCGAGCCGTAGAAACCGGGAATAACCGCATATTGATGTCTTGACAAATATTCAGAAAGAACGTCATTGGTCTTCTCCGAATTGAACGTACCATCCTCGTTGAAGAATATAACCTTCTTCGCGTCGATGAAATTGAAGCCGAGATACTTTGCTAAAATCAAACCGTTAATGTATTCTCCACGGGAAGCAATATAGTCTCTACCCGAATTGTGAAGCATTGACATCTGAATTTTTTCAAATATATCATTGAGATCAAGATCAATCTTAAGATCTCTTATTATATCGGTATAACGAGACTTAATCTCGTTAAATACTTCTGTTATATCTTCTTCGTTAGCTGCAAGCTCGTAACACTTATAAAGAAGGTCGGTAACTTTGGTATCACCGCTTTTTCTCTTTCCGGGCGCAGATGCGACGATATACCTTCTCTCCGGCTCGCTTTTAATAATTTCAGCAACCTTTTTAAACTGATTGGCATCGGCGAGAGAGCTTCCGCCAAATTTTAATACCTTTAAACTCATCTTTTTTCCTTTCCCTCTGGTTAGAGGCTCATCAAATAGCGTCATTCGGCAAAATGTGCCGTAAAAAATACACTACTATTATATGAAAACAATTGCTGTTTGTCAAGTCGAAAACGCTTTTTTAACGCATTTTTTACGTATTTTTTGATTAAAATAAAATATTTCATAAATATAGAAGGAAATAAAAGTGTATGTGTCGCTTTATTAATTTTTGCGATTTCCTGTATTGATGTGGCTGTCGCGGTATGCGAACCCAATTCTTGCCAAGGCAAGAAAATGGATTCGAGTCGGCATTCTCCCGACATAAATAAATTAAGCACCCTAAAGATAGGGTGAATGGGATATGGCTAGCGTGCGGTAACTCTTCGATATTTGAAGCGATGATTTCTAATCTTTGGTATTCTCCCCTGTCCGTTCGCAAGTCGCGCTGTGTCGAGGATAAACCTCTTCGTGCGCTCGTGCTCTGCGGACTTCGCTTCACAAAAACGATACTTAATCGTTTTTGCTTGCTCACCACGCAAACGCCAGATACCGCTGTCGCGGTATGCGAAACCAATTCTTGCCAAGGCAAGAAAATGGATTCGAGTCGGCATTCTCTCCGACATAAATAAATTAAGCACCCTAAAAATAGGGTGTATGGGATATGGCTAGCGTGCGGTAACCTTGCAATAAACGTACCGCTTTGAAATGCAGCGTACCGATTCCCACGCAAACGCCAGATACCGCTGTTGCGGTATGCGAACCCAATTCTTGCCAAGGCAAGAAAATGGATTCGAGTTGGCATTCTCTCCGACATAAATAAATTAAGCACCCTATTTTTAGGGTGCTTAATTTATGGCGGAGAGAATGGGATTCGAACCCATGATACCGGTTAGGGTATACACGATTTCCAGTCGTGCGCCTTAGACCAACTCGGCCATCTCTCCACACGACTCTCATATTATAACAGAACTTTTTATAAAAGTCAATAGTTTATAAGAAAAAAATGTTTAAAAATTCCTCAAGTTCTATATACACTTCTCAGACGGTATGAACTAAATTAATATAAAGTTTTAGTAAAAATAACCGACTCATCGCATATCAATTAGCGTTTGAGTCGGTTATTTTCAATTAGTCTATATCCTCAATAATCTTTTCCGGTGATTTATCAAGAATTTCGGGGTGAAGCATATATCGCTTAAGACGCTTGAAGGCAGACGCATAATAATATCCGTCGCATATTCTTTCATCTGTTACAACCTTTATGGTTATAAAATGATGTCTTTCACGAGTACCGTCGCGCTTTATTGCATCGGCAGTAAATATGTTACCGTAAGAAATGAATACGGGTAGCGTACCAAAATTGTAAAGATGATGATATATTGCGGGAATTCCAAGCGAGCCCATAGAGGTTATAATCATTGAGCCGTGAAACGGACTTACTTTAAGTAGGGCTTTCGGGAGCCAGCCGTGGTAATCAAGCCAATTAAGAAGACGGACGACGCCTCTTAATACGAATCTCGGAAGCTTTGCAAGAATACCTGCAGTGCTATCGAAATCCGTATCCTCAGAAATTGCTTTGTTAACTTCTGTTCTGAACTTCTTGTAAACATTATATATATCATCTCTGGGGTCAAATTCTACCTTGATACAGGTGTCGGGAGACTCGAGTGACATTTCCTTTTTGATTGTCATAACGCACTCGATATTCTTCCTTGCGAAAACTCTCTGACCCGCGATGAAACGGTTAACGCCGGGTCTGTCTGCCACGATTCTTACGTACGCTGCAAGAATAACGTGAAGCAGCGCCATATCGGTATATCCTTCTTCGTGCTTAAGATCAAGATATTTTTCAACGTTTGTTATATCAATGACATCTTCGAACTGATTTTGCGTGTCATTTCTGGTTTTCATAATAAACGGTGTGAATTGAGACATAGCAGGAAGTGTTCTGATTCTGCGCCCTTCTTTTCTATCGCCAAGACGACGCTTACGAGGTTTATACGCAGGAGTATCGTATTCTACTATCGGTTCTAGTCTTTTATCTTCCATAGTAAACATCCTTTGATAATAATCTAGACATCTTATTTTAACATATTATTCAATATTAGTCAATATAAATGCAGAATATTGGTAAATATTGTAAATCGTTGTAGCGATATGCAGTACAGTAGTAAAATTTAAATGGAGGAACAAGAAAATTCTTGCTCCTCCACTCTCTATGAGATATATGCAAAAACAGTCAAGCGAAAATCTTAATTATGCGTCCTTTTTAGCTTCAGCTATAATCTTTTCTGAGATAGGTCCGGGAACTTCTTCGTAACGAACGAATTCCATATCGAATCTACCGCGTCCCTGAGTCATTGCGCGAAGTGAAATTACGTAATCAGCCATTTCAGCCATAGGAGCTTCAGCGATAACCGCCTGCGTTCCTCTGCCGTCCTCAACGGGCTCTATGCCGAGAACTCTTCCGCGACGCTTGGGAAGATCACCCATAACGTCTCCAACGTAGTTATCGGGCACGCAAATTTTAAGCGCTCCTACGGGCTCGAGAATAACGGGTTTAGCCTTGGGAAGACCCTCGCGGTATGCGATAGCTGCCGCAAGCTTGAACGAAATTTCATTAGAGTCAACGTCGTGATAAGAACCGTCATAAAGCTCTGCCGCAAGGTTTACTACGGGATAGCCTGCGAGAATACCCTTCTGCATGCAATCACGGAGTCCTGCTTCAACTGCTGGGAAGAAGTTCTTCGGAACTGCTCCGCCGAATACGCTTTCGGTAAATGTGAGTCCTTCGTCTTCTCCGGGAGAGAATCTGATTTTAACGTGACCGTACTGACCTGAGCCTCCGGACTGCTTCTTGTGCTTACCTTCAACGTCAGACTTTCCCTTAATTGTTTCTCTGTAAGCAATCTTGGGCTTGGAAAGGGTTACGGTAGCGCCAAAGCGAGCCTTGAGCTTTGCAACGATAATATCAAGGTGAATATCACCGAGACCGGAAAGAACGAGCTGCTTTGTCTCGGAGTTGTTTACGTATTTAACGGTGAGATCTTCCTCAAGAATTCTCGCAATACCGCCGGAAATCTTATCCTCGTCACCCTTGGACGCGGGAGCAACCGCCATACTCATATAGGGCTTGGGGAATGAAATGGGCGCATACTTGATATTTTCAGAAAGAGTTGTAAGAGTATCGTTTGTACCCGTAGCGTTAAGCTTTGCAACAACGCCGATATCTCCGCAAGAAAATTCATCAATTTCTATCTGCTTCTTACCGCGCATCATAAAGATTTTGCCCATCTTCTCATTTGTGCCGTTAGTTGTATTACGGAGAACCATATCCTTTTTAAGCTCGCCGTTCATTACCTTGAAGAAGGACATCTTACCAACAAACGGGTCTGCTATGGTCTTGAAGACAAAGATTGAGGTATCAGTAGAATCCACACCAATCTCTATGTCCTTAATAGAGCCGTCATCGGCAACAACGTGCTCTACGCCGCGTGCGGTAGGTCTCGGGAAGGAGTTAGCAATAGTGTCAAGAAGGGTTTTAATTCCCCAGTTCTTCGTAGCCGCTCCGCAGAATACGGGGACTATCTCACCGCGTATAATACCCTCGTGGATAGCGTCAAGCGATTCTTCGCGGGAAATGGGCTCTTCATTAAAGAATTTATCCATAAGCTCGTCGCTGGTTTGAGCTATGGCCTCAAGAAGCATATTGTGATACTCTGCGCAAACGTCCGCAAACTTTTCGGGAATGGGAGAAATTGCGTATTCACCGGTTGCCTTTTCAAATGTATAAACCTTCATTTCGATAAGGTTAGCAAATCCGATAACCGTATCACCGTCGATAATAGGAATCTGAATGGGACAAACGGTAACGCCGTACTTCTCTCTTATCTGACCGAATACACGGTAGAATCTTGCTTCACCGTCGTCAAAACGGTTGATAAAGAATGCCTTGGGGATTCCGGCTTCCGTTGCAAGATTCCAAGCAGACTCTGTTCCAACCTCTATACCCGCCTTACCGTCAACAACGATAACCGCAGCGTCAGCAGCTCTAACACACTGTCTCACTTCGCCCTCAAAATCAAAGAAACCGGGCGTATCAAGTATATTTATTTTAGTACCGCTCCAAAGCATAGGTGCCATAGCTGCGGAAACGGAATAACCTCTCTTAATTTCTTCTGGATCATAGTCGCAAACAGTATTACCGTCTGCAGTAGTTCCCAAACGGTCTGTTAATCTCGAAATATAAAGCATTGACTCTACAAGTGACGTTTTACCGCCTCCGCTATGTCCAAGTAATGCTACGTTACGAATACTTTTGGTATAAACCTTTTCCATGTGTAAATGTCTCCTTTGGTTTAGTGCTTATGATGTTTAAATGTAGAAATTATGCATCACATACTAAAATTATACACTATTTCTTTTTTGATTTCAAGAAAATTGGTTGAAGTATTTGACCATCAAACGTAGAAATTAAGCCGTTTGTTTTATTGCTTTTGCACAAAAAAGATAAAAGAGCAGCCCTATATGAACTGCTCTTTGAGTTTTTAGACCTTAAAAATGAATAAAAAGAGGTTATAAAAATGCATTTAATCCCCTATTAAACCGTAAATTAATCGGCTTTTTTCATTTTCATGCAAGCAAGCGCTTGATATATGTTTGAAACACCGATGAGCTCTACTCCCTCGGGAACCTGCAAGGAAGAGGTGACGTTTTTCTTAGGAAGGACTATTTTAGTAAATCCGAGTCTTACAGCCTCTTTGACACGGTAATCAATGTGAGATACGGCTCTTACTTCGCCCGAAAGACCGATTTCTCCAAACGCAATAAGCTCGTCAGGTATAACTCTGTCGGTAATTCCGCTTATAAGCGCCATGGCTATTGACAAATCCGCACTCGGCTCATCGAGATGAAGACCGCCGGCAACATTTATATATACGTCGTTTTCATAAAATTTGAGTCCCATTCGTTTTTCAAGAACAGCGATAAGAAGTCCCATTCTGTTATGGTCAAATCCGTCAGCTGCGCGCTTGCCCGTAGGAAAAACGGTTTTAGTTACAAGCGATTGTATTTCGGTTATAATGGGACGTGTTCCTTGCATAACGCAGCCTGCGCATGACCCGCTCGTGTTTTTGGGACGCTCTGCCATTACTACTTCGCTTGGGTTGGGTATTTCTATAAGGCCTCTATCCCCCATTTCAAATACACCTATCTCATTTGTAGAGCCGAATCTGTTCTTGATTGCTCTGATTATTCTGTAAGAATTTGTTCTTTCGCCTTCAAAGTAAAGCACCGCGTCAACCATATGCTCAAGAAGCTTTGGTCCGGAAATTCCACCTTCCTTGTTTACGTGACCGACAAGAAATACAGCAGCGCCCGATGATTTTGCGTAGTTTATAAGAGTCATAGAGGCTTCTCTAACCTGGGTTATGCTTCCCGGTGCGCTCGATACGTTCTCGGAGGATATAGTCTGTACCGAGTCCATAATGATAACGTCTGGGCGAAGTCTTTCGCACTCCGATATTATATTATCAAGGTCCGTTTCGGTCAGCAGGTATATGGAGTCTCCGCTGATACCAAGTCTTTGCGCGCGAAGCTTGAGCTGACCTTGCGATTCCTCTCCCGATACGTAAAGCACCTTTCTTGTAATCGAAAGGTCGCGGCATATTTGCAAAAGTAAGGTCGATTTTCCGATTCCGGGCTCTCCCGAAAGCAGAACTACAGAACTGTCAACCAGACCACCGCCAAGCACTCTGTCTAGCTCCTGCATACCTGTTTTTGTTCTTATGTACTCAGGCATTTTGAGTTCTGAAATTTTTTCTGCCTGATTTTTAGATGCCATTTTTTGATTTTGGCTTGAGCGACGCTTTTCGCTCACTTCAATTTCATCATAGGTGTTCCACGCCTGGCATTCAGGGCACCTTCCAAGCCACTTAGGCGAGGTGGCGCCGCATTCTCTGCAGACAAAAACGATTTTTCCCGATTTCATAATACATCTCCGGAGGGTGACTCTGACTCAAATGCAAATAGCTCTTATAGCGATTTTCTACGCTTGATTCAAGCTTTTTTATTTTGTCAAACGTGACATTCCCTTCATTTTTTACTTTTTTCATATTCTATAATACCACAAAGTATCGCAAAACTCAATTCTTTTTGATATTCTTTTTCAGAAAGTTTTTTACATTCGCCACTATTGGATATAAATCCGCATTCAATTAAAATTGCGGGATTCTCGGAATTTTCAAGCACGTATATGTTTTCTCCAGATTTTACACTTCGCTTGTTTGTCGGCTGAAGCTTTGACTTAACGTTATCCTGCACGCTTATGGCAGCCGAACGTGCATTTTCACTGTCCGGTGAATAATAAACCTGCAGTCCCGAGCAATTTTCACTTCCGAACGAATTCATATGTATGCTTACAAAAAGAGCGTTATCGTATGAATTGCAAATTTTAACCCGATTTTTTAAATCTGATATCTTTCGCATACCCTTGATATTCTCTTGTGCTGAGTATAATAAAGCGTCATCCGTCCTCGTATATATAACCTCAAAGCCTGCGGCTTCAAGGTATTCTCCGAGCTTTAAGGAAATTTGCATATTCAAATCCTTTTCATAAACACCGTTTATGCCAATTGCTCCGCAGTCTTCACCACCGTGCCCCGCATCTATTATTACCGTGAATTTTGAATTTTGATTTGCGAAAGCATCGACGTCGTTATCCCGGAATAAGTAGTTAGCTTGCGAAAGATAGGACAAAAGGATTGTAAAAATTATAAATACAGAAATTTGACAGATAAAAAATTTGTTTTTAAGGTTTTTCATAAGAAAATACCTCCCTATATTCCTATTAAATATATGGAGGTATTTTTGATATTATTCTCTGTTCGGCTTGGATGCCGGAAGTATTCTGAAGTCTTTTAGACCGAGCAGATATGAGACGTGGGTTATAAGCGCTGCAATAACCGAGAAAACGAGGTACAGGAGCGTCTGGATAAGATAACTTAAATCTACGTTTTCGGAAATGCCCGAGGTCAAAGCCTGAATAAGGCCAAGATACATAGATATAAAGAGTCTGAAAATCAAATTAAGAACAGCAAAGGTTGATTTAAGACCTTCCGCGCCGCTCATCATATAAACAGCGAATAAAATAAACGCTATACCTACAACGACGAAGTTTGGAATATTAGCATAAAGGCCGAGAAGTATTCCCTTTGACTTTTTCATTTCCGCCCTGCCGCCGTCGATACGTATTTTATCTTTAGCTCCTATTTCCCAGGCAACGTTATAGATAAGAACGAAATAAAACAGAATTGCGAATACCGAAATCAGAACCTTAACGAGAAGCGACGATTTACCGTCATCGGTAAAGGATCCCGCCGCAGTGTAAATGAAAATTGAGAATATCGCAACTCCGATTTGATTTATATATAATTTTACAATGCTATCCAAATTATCTTTGAAAAAACGCATACAATCCTCTCCAGGTTGAATTATACGTCTATTTTAACATAAAAGCTTAAAAAAACAAGTGCAAAAACAAAATGTTTACATTTTATCCACTAAATTCGATAATAATTTTGTATAATATATAGTGTAAATGTGATTTACGGAGGAAAAAATGGCAGTATTAACTTTTAAGAGCACCGAATATCAGACCTTTCCGGCGATTATACAAGAGTATGCCAGATATCAATGGACTATAAAGGGTAACTCAGAAAAAACGGTTTGTGAATATATGCTTGATTTACGTACCTTTTTCAGATATACAAAGGTAAGGGATTCAGGAGCTTACGACGAGCTTGAAAGCATATCGATAAGCGACTTAACTATAGAAGACGTAAAGGCGATAAAACAAAACGATATAATTGAGTTTTTGATGTATATCGGCACAAGTCGTAGCAATAATTCATCAACAAGAATGAGAAAATTAAGCGCTTTACGTTCGTTTTATAAATACCTTTGCAATAAAAAGCACTACTTTGAAAATAACCCTACCGTTGACGTGGATTCTCCGAAAGCATCTAAAAGATTGCCTAAATATTTGACGTACGAAGAGAGCTTGAAGCTTCTTGAAACAATAAGAAACGACGTCGATTCCCCTACCTCGAGCAGAGATTTTGCAATAGTAGTTCTCTTTTTGAATACCGGAATGAGACTTGCCGAGCTGGTCGGACTTAATTTGCAGAGCTTTTCCCCGGATTTATCGACGGTAAGAGTAATTGGTAAGGGTAACAAGGAAAGACTTATATATCTGAACGATTTCGCAAGAAGCGCCGTAAAGGAATATTTGCAGATAAGACTCGATTCGAAATATATCAGAACGTCGGATAAAGCCTTCTTCTTAAGCTCCAGAGAGCAAAGAATATCGGCAAAAACAGTTCAGTGGATGGTGCATAAGTATTTCGGACTTTCGGGACTTGGATATAAGGGCTTCTCGGTTCATAAGCTGCGTCACACTGCCGCGACGCTTATGTATCAAAGCGGAAAGGTTGATATACGAGTATTAAAAGAAGTTCTCGGTCACGAGCAGCTTAACACAACGCAGATATATACTCATGTTGTTGACAGAAATCTTGAACAGGCAGTAGAGAGAAATCCACTTGCTGACGTTAAACTTAAGAAGCCAAGAAACTAAACTGCCCTAATTTAAATATTGTTTTTAACAAAAAAGAGGTTGTATGAATTTTAAGATAGGTGAAAAAATCAAAAAACGCAGAACAGAGCTCGGCTTAACTCAAAGCCAGGTTGCCGACGGTCATATAACGAGAAATATGTTAAGTCTTATTGAGTCGGGAAACGCTATGCCGTCGATTGAAACCGCCGAGTATATTTCAGCAAAGCTTGACATTCCCCTTTCCTATTTGTTTTCTACCGACGAAAATATGTTCGTAATAGAAAAAAACATAAAGATAGGTTATATCCGAGAGCTGTTCGGTAAAGGAAATTACGAATACTGTATGAAGATAATCGATGAGCTTGAAAAAACGGATGATGAGTTAAGCTTTATATATGCTTTTTGCGCGTTTGAGCACGGAAAAGCTCTTGTTATGTCCGGTTCTCTTGAAAGCGCTGAAAAACATCTGAATTCAGCGCTTGATAAGGCGCGCGAGACTTTATACAGCACGTCGGAGATAGAAGCGACAGCTCCGCTGTATCTTTCGGTTGCGTCAAATATTCAGTCTCCGCTTTTGGAGCTTGATACGGATATTTATGAAGAGCTTCATATGAAAGCCTTTGATTACGAGTTTTTCAAATACATAACACTCGACTATGATTTTCCCTATAGAAACTCTGTTTTCAAAAAGCATCTTGACGCAAAGCTTTTAATCAAACGGTACAACTATTTTGAAGCCCTCAATATACTGAAGGAGCTTGAGGATACGAAAACAAACGAGTACAACGCTTACGTTATGTTTGGCGTTTACAGTGATATTGAGCTTTCATATAAGCAGATAGGAGATTTCGAGAATGCTTACAGGTATTCCTCGAAGCGTCTGTCTTTGATTAATGCCTTTAAATCTTAACGATTGCCATTTAGTTTGACGTTTACACATTATTTTAATAATAAATTATTACTTTTCGAAAAAGTATTGACTTAAATGCTTTTTGGTGGTATATTATATTTAGTGAAATTTGGGCTATTTTAAAGAAAAAGGTCAAATGTTCAAAAACGTTTATTATTAAGGAAGGAGAGATTTGCCTATTGGCAAATCGGGAATTCGGTTTGGACAAATACACAAAACCAGAAATCTGTGGACTTCCTACGGTTGACGAGCTTCGTAGCGCTCTTCTCGCAAGCGAAAACTCCGACGTGAGAAATCAGCTTGCTATGCTCTTTGACGATTCATCGTTCGTTGAAGTAAGCGCATACGTAAAACGAGGCTTCTCTGACTTCGTAGCCACAGAAAAAGCAAATGAATTCGAAGGAGTTATCTGCGGTTACGGCGCTATTGACGGTAAGCTTGCGTTTGCTTTCGCGGAAGATGCTTCGAGAATGGGCGGCGTAATTGATGAACGCCACGCAAAGAAAATTGTCGATCTTTACAATCTTGCTGTAAAGAACGGCGCTCCCGTAATCGGAATCTTCAATTCCAACGGTACGGATATTTTTGCCGGTACAGCAGGACTTGCCGCATACGGTAAAATTATGGCAAGCGTTTCAAATGCTTCGGGTGTTATTCCTCAGATTGCATTTGTTACAGGTAAGTGCATTGGACTCTGCTCCGCTGTTGCCGCTATGTTTGACTTCACGGTAAAGGCTACGGATGCTTCTCTTTACGTATCATCCCCTGCCCTTACAGGTGCTGAAGGCGCGCAGGATTCCCTTATTGCGTACTCAGGCTCTCTTGAGCAGTGCGCAGGATACGTAAGAAATCTCGTTTCATTCTTGCCCGTTAACTCCGATATGGGTATAGTCGTTGAAAGCTGCACCGATAACCTCAATAAGATGATTGGTGAAGTTGATTTTGCCGGAGACGCTTATTCTGTTATCGCTACCGTAGCCGATAACGGAGTATCCTATGAAGTAAGTGGCGGCTTTGCTCCCTCTGTTGTAACCGCTTTCGCAACCGTTGCTGGCGTGAGATGCGGTATCGTCGCAAACTCATTCGCTAATAACGAGGGCAGAATCGACGTTGCATCGGCAAGAAAGATTTCTAAATTCATTAATTTCTGTAACGCATTCTCTCTTCCGATAGTTACTCTCGTTGATTCCTTGGGACTTGCTATTGACAAGGATAACGAGATGAACTTCTTCGCTCCCGAGCTTGCAAGACTTGCAACAGCTTATGCAGGAGCTAACGTTCCCAAGATTACCGTTGTTATCGGTCATGCGATAGGAGCTTCCTTCGTGCTTCTTGGCTCAAAGGCACTTGGCGCTGACGTAGTATATACTACCGATAACTCCGAAATTTGCGCTCTTGCGGCTGAAAGCGGAGTAGCGTTTGCTTGGGACAAGTATATTACCCTTGAAAACACAAGAGAAAATCTCATCGACGAATGGCGCAGAGACGTTTCCTCGCCTGCTCGCGCTGCAGCGTCGGGAGAAATCGACGATATAATCAGCACTAATGAACTCAGAGCAAGAATCTGCTCGGCGCTTCTTATGCTTTCCGCAAAAGGCCAGAATGCGCTTACGGGCTTTAAGGTTCTTCCCCTCTAATAGTTTCGGAGGTTGATGATGAACTTCTTACTAGGTATTGATAAAAGCCAGTATGGCGACGCAATCATCGAAACCGAGGGAGTCGGAGAAACGTTTCTTTTCGGCGGTCAGATAGTTCTTATAGGTATGGTAACCATTTTTGCGGTACTCGGACTCATCTGGGCTTGCCTTACCGTATTTAAGCTCGTGTTCCACGATATACCGGCAAAAAGAAAAGAAAATGCTGTTTCAAACGATAACGTCGGTGTCACAGCAGCAGAGCCTGTGGTTTATACTGCTAACGATGATGAGATAGTCGCTGTAATTGCAGCGGCAATAGCGGCGGCAGAAAGTGAATCCGGAAGCGCTGCTAAATTCAGAGTTGTCTCTTTCAGACGCAAATAAGATAATATTTCGAAAGGATTTTGTAAGATGAAAAAATATAATATTACCGTAAACGGAACTTCGTACGAAGTTGTTGTTGAAGAGGTTTCCACGAGCGGAGTTGTCGCAGCGCCCGTTGCGGCACCCGTAGCACCCGTTACAGCTCCCGTGGCTGCTGCTCCCAAGGCTGCACCTGCCGCACCCGCTGCAGCTCCTAAGGCTCCCGCAGCTCCTGCAGGCGCAAAGGGCAGCGTTTCTATCACCGCTCCCATGCCAGGAACTATCCTTGACGTTAAGGTATCCGTTGGTCAGTCCGTTAAGAAGGGAGATACAGTTTGCGTGCTTGAGGCTATGAAGATGGAAAACGATATTCCCGCTTCTCAGGACGGTGTTGTTGCTTCTGTTAACGTTCAGAAGGGTGCGTCCGTTGGCGCTAACGACGTAATCATCACTCTCGCGTAAAGGTAGAAATAAAGTTCCATTATGCTTAACGATATTCTTACTTTTTTAAAATCAACCGGTATTGCAAGACTTTTTAGTCAGTCCGATTGGTATTTATACCTTGTGATGTACGTAATTATCGGTGTTCTCTTCTATCTCGCTATTGTTAAAAAATTCGAGCCGCTTCTACTTATGCCTATTGCGTTCGGTATGCTTCTCGCAAACCTTCCAGGCGCAAATCTTATGCATATGGATATGTTCTTCGACGAATATTATATTTCGGTTGAGAACGGTCAGCTTGTCGGAACGCTAGCGGGTCAAATGAATGAGTTCCTATATTCCTTGGATTACTACACGCATACTACACCGCTCTTCCCCGAAGGTGTTTATACTATTACAGAGAACGCGCTTACGTTTAACGTTTCCGCATTGAGCGAGGGGCAGCTTGAAGCCTTTAACGAGCTTTTCAGACAGACGCTCGGTAACCACGCTACTATCACCGACGGCGCTCTTCACATTAAGCTTACCACTATGATTAAAGAGGTAGTTAATAACGGCGGTCTCGTTGACGTGCTTTACCTCGGTGTTAAGCTCGGTATTTATCCGTCGCTAATATTCCTTGGTGTCGGAGCTATGACCGACTTTACTCCTCTTATCGCTAACCCGAAATCGCTCTTTATGGGAGCGGGCGCCCAGCTTGGCGTATTCGCGGCATTCTTCTTTGCGCTCTTTATGGGCTTCACACCTATGGAGGCGGGCGCAATAGGTATCATAGGCGGAGCCGACGGTCCTACCGCTATTCTTGTAACCAAAGAGCTTGCTCCTCATCTTCTCGGAGCTATCGCTATCGCGGCATATTCTTATATGGCTCTTATTCCTATTATTCAGCCGCCTTTCATGCGTCTTCTTACTACCGAAGCGGAAAGAAAGATAAAGATGACGAATCTTCGTCCTGTTTCTCAAACGGAAAAGGTTCTCTTCCCCATCATTGTTACCCTTCTCGTTGTTATGCTTGTTCCAGACGCAGCTCCTCTCGTAGGATTCCTTATGCTCGGTAACCTGTTTAACATATCCGGTGTTGCGGACCGTCTTTCGAAGACAGCTCAAAATGAGCTTTGCAACATTATAACTATATTCCTTGGTGTTTCGGTTGGCGCAACAGCGAATGCGGAGAACTTCTTGAAACCGCAAACGCTCTTCATCATTGGACTTGGTCTTTGCGCATTCATTATTTCTACCTGCGGAGGTCTTCTTACGGGTAAGATTATGTGCAAGCTTACCGGTGGTAAAATCAACCCTCTTATCGGAGCGGCAGGCGTTTCCGCTGTTCCTATGGCTGCGCGCGTTGCGCAGGACGAGGGTAGAAAAGCAGATCCCTCAAACTTCTTACTTATGCACGCTATGGGTCCGAACGTTGCAGGCGTTATCGGCTCGGCAGTCGCGGCCGGCGTATTCCTTACCTTCTTCAGATAAGGTTATTTTAGAAAGGATTTTTAAAAAATGGCTAAAAAGCTTCTTGTAACAGAAACTGTCCTTCGTGACTCTCACCAGTCACTTGCGGCAACTCGTATGACCACAGAAGAGATGCTTCCCATTCTTGATGCGATGGATCAGGTTGGTTATTATTCTCTTGAAGCGTGGGGTGGAGCTACTTTTGACTCCTGCCTCAGATTCCTTCACGAAGACCCCTGGGTAAGACTTCGTACTATCAAGGATCACGTTAAAAATACTAAGCTTCAGATGCTCTTCAGAGGTCAGAATATTCTCGGTTACCGTCACTATGCGGATGACGTTGTTGAATACTTCGTTCAGAAATCCATAGCTAACGGTATTGACATTATCCGTATCTTTGATGCTCTTAACGATGCAAGAAACCTTGAAACAGCTATTAAGGCTACAATCAAGGAGGGCGGTCACGTTCAGGCTGCTATTTCTTACACAACCTCTCCCTTCCACACTAACGAGGGATTTGCTCAGTATGCAAAGCAGCTTGAGGAAATGGGCGCTCACTCTATTTGTATCAAGGATATGTCTGGTCTTCTTAAGCCTTACGAGGCATATCAGCTTGTAAAGACTATCAAAAATACTGTTAAGATTCCGATTCACATTCATACTCACTATACCGCAGGTCTTGCTTCTATGACTCTCCTTAAGGCTATCGAGGCTGACGTTGACGGTGTTGATACCTCTATTTCTCCTCTTGCTATGGGTACTTCCCATACTCCTACCGAGGCGCTCGTTGCAACGCTCCAGGGTACTCCTCACGATACCGGCCTTTCTCTTGAAAAGCTTGATGTTGTAGCTAAATACTTCAATACTATCAGAGAAAAGTATATTGCTTCCGGTCTTATCGACCCAAAGGTGCTTAAGGTTGACGTTAACGCTCTTCGCTACCAGGTTCCCGGCGGTATGCTTTCAAACCTTATCTCACAGCTTAAGATGGCTGGTAAGTCGGATAAGCTTGACGCTGTGCTTGAAGAGGTTGCAAAGGTGCGCGAGGACGCAGGATTCCCCCCTCTCGTTACACCTACCTCGCAGATAGTAGGTACGCAGGCTGTTAATAACGTTATCTTCGGTAATGAGGGCAGATACGCAAGAGTTACCAAGGAATTCAAGGGACTTGTTCGCGGTGAATACGGTAAGTGCCCCGCAACTATTACCGATGAATTCAAGAAGAAGATTATCGGTGATGACGATATAATTGATTATAGACCCGCCGATAAGATTGCTCCCGAAATTGAATCCCTCAAGGAAAGAGTTGCTCCTTACGAAGAGCAGCCCGAGGACCTTCTTTCTCTTGCTCTCTTCGAGCAGGTTGCAATCAAATTCTTCGAGTGGAGAAAGCAGCAGAATTACAAGCTTGACGCTAATGCAGACGCTGCAAACGGAGTTCATCCTATTTAATTAAATAATGAAGCCTAAAAATAAGGCTGAAATCAAGAACAGAGGCGTTGAAGTAAATCAACGTCTCTGCTTTTTTATCTATTTTATTAGAAAGAAAGATGTGTCGTATTACTCTCACACTTTTCGGTGGGCTAATGGCGCGCTCGTTGCTTTAATGATTTATTCAAAGTCTATGATTCGTAGATATGTCCGCACGAGATTCTCCCTACTATTCTATAAAAAGTCGGTTGACAGGTATTTTTACAAGGTGTATAATTAAAACATAAAGCACCGCAAAGGAGTCCCCTTATGGCAAAAGAAGATACCGAGTTAAACATTGGCGCGAATATTTCGCAGTTGCGCAAAAAGCAAGGAATGACCCAACGTCAGCTTGCCGATGCGCTTTGCGTCAGCAACAAAACCGTAAGCAAGTGGGAGCGTGGAGCAGGATATCCCGAGATCACCCAGTTCTTTAGCCTTTCGCGTATTCTTGGAACTACCATTGATGCGCTTATGATGAGCGAGCGTTGCGGTATCACCGTTGCGGGCTGCTTGGTTGAGGATCGAATTAAGCTGATCAACTCTTACCCCAAAATGAATATGCAATCCAAAATATATGCTGTTTCTCACGCTGTGGGTGGAAATGTACCCAACGTAAGCATTGATTTAGCAAAGATTGATCGCAATTTAAAGGTAAATGCAATGGGTCGCGTAGGTAATGACCTGAACGGGCGCTATTTACTGGATGAGCTTCGCAAAAATGGGGTTGACGTGAACGGCGTTATAGTCTCTGAAACAGCGGGCACCGCCTTTACCGAGGTTATGACTGTAAAGAAAACAGGTGAGCGTACCTTCTTTCACTATAGCGGTGCAAATGCGGAGTTCTCTCCCGAGGACGTGAATGTGTCTGCTCTGGATTGCCGTATGATTCACGTAGCTTATATTTTAATGTTGGATTCGATGGATGCCGAGGATCCCGTGTACGGCACGGTTATGGCGCGTTTTTTGAAGGATCTGCAGTCTGTCGGCATACTTACCTCTATTGATGTGGTCAGTGACAGCGGTGAGCTTTTTGCCGAAAAGGTAATCCCTGCTTTGCGTTACACAGACAATGCTTTTATGAACGAAATCGAGGCTTGCGGCGTTTCGGGTCTTTCCCCACGTGACGAAAACGGCAAAATCTTGGTGCAAAACATCAAAAAGACAATGGAAATCGTTATGGCAGAGGGAGTCGGTCAACGCGTAATCGTCCATTGTCCCGAAGCGGGCTTTTGCCTGAACAGATCCGGAGAATTTACCGTAGTCCCCTCTGTTATCTTGCCCGATGACTATATTAAGGGCTCTGTTGGTGCGGGCGACGCTTTCTGCGCAGGCTGCTTGTACGGAATTTACAAGGGCTTTGACGACAAGACTATCCTTGAATTTGCTTCGGGTGCTGCCTGCTGTAATTTATCAGCCGTTGACTCCGTCAGTGGCATGCGTGATAAGGATTATATTTTAAACTTTATTTCAGAGTGCCGTCGCACGAAAATATGAGATTTATGGAGGATTATAATGAAGACCACCGCAGTTCGTCTCCACGGGGAAATGGATCTCCGCGTGGATGAGTTCGAGCTCCCCGCATTGGGAGAAAAAGAAATATTGGTTAATTTTATTACAGATTCACTTTGTGCATCTACATACAAGGCAGTAAAGCTTGGTACTAATCACAAGCGCGTACCTCCCGACATAGCCGAGAATCCCGTTATGATGGGACACGAGATGTGCGGTGTGATAGTTGAAATTGGCTCTGCCGTTGACCCGAAATGGAAGATTGGTCAGAAAATAATCATTCAGACTGCGCTTAAGCTTGAGAGCGGTTACGATCCCGGCTATTCCTATCCTTACATCGGCGGTGCATCTACTTACGCCATTGTACCCGAGATAGTTCTGGAGCGCAACTGTCTCATTCCCTATAATGGCGAGGGTTATTTCAAAGCATCAATGGTAGAGCCGCTCGCTTGCTGCTACCGTGGCTTCCTTGGTTGTTATCATACAGATTACACCACCTATACACGTACCGACGGCACTAAAAAGGGCGGTAAGCTTGCCATTCTCGGCGGTTCCGGGCCCATGGGGCTCGGTTGTATTGAGTTGGCGTATGGTTTTGCGGGAATGGCTCAGGTGGTCGTTACTGATCTGAACCAAGTAAGACTGAATGAAGCCGCCTTAAAATGCTCACCTGAGTATGCCCTGGAGAGAGGCTGTGAGCTTACTTACCTTTGCACCGCGGAATTAGAGGATCCCGTTGCGAAGCTGCTTGAGCTCTCTGACGGCGGTTTTGATGACGTATTCGTAATGGCACCTGTTCCGGCACTCTTCACAATGGCAGAGCAGATTTGCCGTGAGGACGGTTGCATCAACTTTTTTGCAGGCCCCTCTCAGCACGATTTGCAGGGATCGCTGAATATTTACCGTATTCATTATGACGGAATTCACGTCTTAGGTACGGGCAGCAGTATTCCTCAAGATATGCGTGATGTGCTAAAGCTTATCGAAACAAACACAATCCGCCCTGCAGCGCTCATATCTCACATCTTGGGTATGAACGCTTACGTTGATACAATGATGACTATGTCAACCCCGACTGGTGCCAAAAAGCTGTGTTATACAGGACTTGACATTCCGCTTATCGCTATCGATGAGCTCGACGAGTGGGGCAATAAAGATACACTTTACGCAGAACTCGCAGGAATAGTCAAGAAGAACGGAGGTCTTTGGTGTGTTGAGGCGGAGGAATATTTGCTTGCAAACGCGCCAAAAATCTGACAATGAAAACAAAAAGTGAAAGTTATTAAATAAATTTTCAAAACGTATTTTGTGCCTTTTATCCACTTGATATATACGGTTTTAATTTACAAAATCAGCCAAATTCAAAAATAGGAGACTTTCGCTGATGCGAAAGTAATAGTAATAAAAATGAAAAAAATCAAGCTTGCATACTGCCCTACAAGAAGAGACGTTTTCAGTCGAGAGGAGGCTATGCGCTTCAGCAAAATTATACGCGCTAAGCTGGAAGAGTTCCCTGTTGACGTGGTTGATCTTGAGGGGATCAACGCGGAAAAGCTTTTATACGACGATGCGGATATTCCTGTTATTATAGACAGATTCTTAAATGAGAAGGTGGATGCCTTGTTTATTCCTCACTGTAATTTCGGCTCTGAAAACAGAGTTGCACAGGTTGCAAAAGCGCTTGGTGTTCCCGTGCTTTTATGGGGTCCACGCGATGATTTCCCTGACGAAAACAATATCAGAAGCCGTGACTCGCAGTGCGGAATATTTGCTACGGGAAAGGTTTTGCGCAGACATAACGTTCCGTTTACCTATCTTACAAACTCTTGGGTCGACAGCGATAATTTCAAAACGGGCGTGGAAAAGTTTATTCGTGTCGCAAACGTCGTTAAGGCACTTAAAAATTTAAACATTCTTCAAATATCGACCCGTCCCGAACCTTTTTGCAGTGTTATTTGTAATGAGAACGAGCTGCTTGAGAACTTCAACATTCATTTATATCCTATCACTATTAATGATCTCATTTTAAAAATGGACGAGATTTTAAGAACGGAACCAAAAGATTTTAAGGATACGGTTGAACTTATTAAAGAAATAGGAACAGACGGAAACGAGGAAAAAATCCGCAAGGTTGCGTCACTCAAGGTAGCTATGAAGGAGCTTGCGAAGAAGTATAACTGCCGCGCAGTTGCTATTCAGTGCTGGACATCTCTTCAGGATATGGCAGATATTATGCCCTGTTTTGCCAATTCACTCCTTACCGACGAGGGTATTCCCGTCGTATGCGAAACGGATATTCACGGTGCGATCAGCGCAATTATTATGCAGGCTGTTTCTCTTGAAGCCTCCACTCCATTCTTTGCTGACGTTACGGTAAGACATCCTGAAAATGATAATGCCGAATTGCTCTGGCACTGCGGAAATTTTCCATATTCATTGGTTAAGGATAAGAAAAAGGCAAGCGTCACATATAGCAAATATCAGAACAACACCTACGGCATAGGTGACTGGGAGTTAAAGTCTGGCGAGCTCACGATCGCAAGATTTGACGGTGATCACGGTAAATACAGTTTGCTTATAGGCGAGGCAAAGACCACTGACGGCCCCAAGAACAGAGGTGGCTACGTTTGGATCGAGGTTGACGATTGGCCGAAATGGGAAAGAAAAATTGTTGAAGGTCCTTATATTCATCACGTATCTGGTACATACGGAAAATATGCCGAGATACTTGTTGAAGCCTGCAAGTATATAAATGTTTGTGCCGACTCTTTGCTTCCAAGCGAGGAAATAGAGGCTCGGTGGAGATAACGTATCAGTTTTATACTTCAAGAGTCTGGAAGGACTTTCTACGAAAATGTGTTGCTTCATTTAAGTGTGACAGAACAAATAACTAGATGGACATTGTAGGGTATCATCTCAGGTTAATGCGTTTTTATACAAAAAACTCGGCTACTGTGCGGTTGTGCACTTTAGCCGAGCTTTTTGTTGTTTTTGATTGTATAATACCTTAATTAATTGTTATCCGAGTTATCTTGATCATCATTTTTTGCATTTTCGTCTGCGTTATCAGCGGAATTTGCATTATTATCGAGGTCAAGAGGTTCACTGGTTGAATCGGATAAATCTACGTTGTGAAGCGTGCCGTTTTGCATATCGCGGAAGAAATTATCAAGCAAGTCGTCGTTCTTGGAGTCAGCAATCTTTTTAGCTAAATCGTTGAGACGCTTCTCCTCTTCTTCGGCTTTCTGATTGTTCTCATGAGCTGTTTTATTTTCTTCCTCGCTCTTGCGAATTCTCTCCTCTGCTATTTTTTCTATTTCTTCGAAAGTAGGATTCTCCGTTTCCATAGCAGCGCGGAACTGCTCGTCATCCATAAATTCATGCTTTAGAAGAAATTCGGCAACGAAATGAAGCTTATCAATGTTTTCCGAAAGGTATTTTTTGCATCTTTCGTAAGATAAAGCAATAATTCTTCTGATTTCTTCGTCAATTTCCGCAGCGGTTTTCTCGGAATAGCTTTTACCTGACGAGAAATCTCTTCCAAGGAATACCTCGTCGGAAGAATGCTCCGAGCCGTAAAGGACAGTTCCGAGCTTCTCGCTCATACCGTAACGGGTAACCATATTTCTTGCAATATTCGTAGCTTTCTGAATATCGTTCGAAGCGCCTGTTGAAATATCGTCAAGAACTATTTCCTCAGCAACTCTTCCGCCGAGCGAAAGGACGATATGGTCAAGCATTTCGTTTCTCGAAGACGTCATTCTGTCCTCAGTAGGAACGCTTATTGTAACTCCGCCTGCAGAGCCTGCGGGAATTATCGTAATATGCTTAATCGGGTCTGTATATTTACAGAAGTATGAGGCAACTGCGTGACCTGCCTCGTGATATGCGCAAAGTCTGTTATCAGCCTCTGTACGTACCTTCGCTTTCTTTTGAGGACCGAGAAGCATCTTCATATAAGAAGCCTCAATGTCTTCCATGCCGATAAGAGCTTTGTTTTTCTTTGCGGCAAGAAGAGCTGCCTCGTTAAGAAGATTTGCAAGCTCTGCTCCTGTGAAGCCTATTGTCGTCTGAGCAATCTTGTGAAGATCAACGGTCGCTTCAAGGGGCTTGTTTCTGCAATGAACCTTAAGAATAGCTTCTCTTCCCTTGATATCGGGATAATTTACGGTAACACGTCTGTCGAAACGACCGGGACGAAGCAAAGCGGGGTCAAGTATATCGGGGCGGTTTGTTGCCGCAATTACGATAACGCCCGAATTCGTGCCGAATCCGTCCATTTCAACGAGAAGCTGGTTGAGTGTTTGCTCTCTTTCGTCGTGTCCGCCGCCGAGACCTGCGCCTCTGTGACGTCCAACGGCATCAATTTCGTCAATAAATATAATACTTGCGTTGGTTTTACGCGCGTTGTCAAACAAATCACGTACTCTTGAAGCGCCGACACCTACGTAGAGCTCTACGAAATCGGAGCCCGAGATTGAGAAGAACGGAACACCCGCTTCTCCGGCAACTGCCTTTGCAAGAAGAGTTTTACCCGTACCTGGAGGGCCTACGAGAAGCACACCGCGAGGGATTCTCGCACCAAGCTTAACGTATTTTTCGGGAGCCTTTAAGAATTCTACGATTTCTTCAAGCTCTGCTTTTTCTTCATCAGCTCCGGCAACGTCCGAAAATTTAACATTGTTCTTTTCTCCTGAGAGCTTTGCCTTGGATTTAGCGAATGAATTGATTTTTCCGCCGCCACCTGCACCGCGCATCATAAAGAAGTAGAAAACGCCGAGTATGACGAAGAGGATAACGTAAGGAAGTATTACCTGCCACCAGGGTGTTTGCGCAGGCTCTTCGTAATCGTAATGCTTAAGATTACCGTTTTCATTAAGATAATTTGCTTCTGCTAATTTGTTAATCTGTTCAAGCTGGAAATTATAGCTGAGCTGATATTTGAATTTTTCCGTTTCGTTTTCGCCCTTGGAATCCTTTTTATATAGCGGATTCCCGTTTGCGTCAAGTACTTTATTTCCATTTTCGTCAAGTTGATACACGAGTGAGGTTATGCTTATAGAAAGGTTTCCGTCAACCTCAAACGAGGTTACGAGGTCCTCCTCCAAAAGATACACGAGATCACTGTATCCGAATTCTTCATTATCTTTAAGAGTAGTCATAAACAGCGAAACCGCAGCCATTATAACGGCAAAAATAACGATAAGCCATATTATGCTCTTTATGTTTGACTTCATCTAAGTATTTCCAAGCCTTTCTGAATTACTAGTACAAATGATTTATTTGGATTTTTCGTAAATGGTTATCCATTTATCAGTTTTTATCACGGGAGAATCGTCACGTACACCAAAGCCTTTAACCCAAACGATTCCTTTTTCATCGCATATCACGGGAAGCTTTTTTCTGTCCTCCTCGGCAATCCTTTTGTCAAGGAAAAGCTTTTTAAGCTTTCGGGTCATACCGCCGTAATAATATGAGTCTCCGTCTTTTTTTGTGCGAACGTACAATCTACCACATATTATAGCAGATGAAACGTTTGCTTGTATTGAAATTTTGTAAACATTTGAAGAAAAAATTTCACTTCTTTTACTTGAAATTCCAATAGCTATATCAAGCTCGGGAATTTCATTAAATCCTTCTTTGAGCTCGAATTCTTTATCTGAAATATCGACTTTTTCAGCTCTTTTGTTTACATAACAAAGGTTACTTTTACAAAAGAACGTAACATCTCCGGGAATATCGACTTCAAAATTTTTCTTCTTTTGTAAAAGACCGTATATATTGTCAATATGGACTTTTTCCGGTGAAGCATCGGTTACCTTCGCCGTCATTCTTTTTAATACACCTGCAAAGACCGAGGAATGAATTTTTCTTAATTCATCAGCTGAAATTCTTTCGTTATGAGAGTTTGAAACGTAGAAGCTTTCTGCGACAGAATCAATGTAATCGGCATCGGCTCTCAAATTTCTGATAGCTTTAGTTGCCATCTCTTCGGGAGAAGATGACAGCCTTTGAAGCTTAGGCAAAATTTCATGTCTAATATAGTTTCTCGAATAATCGCATGAAAAATTCGTCTTATCAGTAACAAAAGGAATTTTTGCTTCAAGGAGAAGCTTCAAAATATCGCTTTTTGAGACCGAAAGCAACGGTCTTATGATATTGTTACGCACGGGAGCTATTCCCGACAGTCCTCGAAGTCCGCTTCCTCTCATAAAATTGAATATAAACGTTTCAAGATTATCCGTACTGTTATGAGCTGTTGCTACGGTTTCAAAATTTTCCGATTCGGATAGGACCTCGTCAAAAAATTCGTACCGAGCCACTCTTGCCGCTTCCTCAATTCCTATTTTCTTCGTCTTGGCAATAGCGGGCACGTCAATTCTTTTTGAGATAAATTTTATCCCGAGCGCCTCTGCAAATTCCTTAGAAAAGGCTTCGTCATCGTTTGCCTCGTCACCGCGTATCAAGTGATTGATATGAACAGCTTTCAAGGGAAAATCAAGCTTTTTTTGCAAATTACGCAAGAAAATCAGAAGCAGAACAGAATCTGCGCCACCGGAAAAGCCAAGAATAACCCCTTTTTTTATGTGCTCGTTCATCGAATATAAGGATATATTATCCATTATTTCGTTTTCTATTTTTTTACCGAGTGTGCTCGAAAAGAGATTATCGCAAGCTTCTAATAAAAACGCTTTATCAATCAATTCTTCTATCTTCCTCAAGAGTTCTGAATTTTGTAAACTGACCAATCCAGCCCATCTTTACGTTGCCGACGGATCCGTGTCTGTTTTTAGCGATAATGACCTCAGCCGTGTTTGCGGTGTCCTCTATGGGCGCTTCGCCTTCCTTCTCTGTGGTAGCGCCTATATCCTTATAGTATGTGTCGCGGTAAAGGAACATAACTATATCGGCATCCTGCTCAATAGAACCCGAGTCTCTCAAATCGGCAAGTGTCGGACGTTTATTTGTGACGCCTCTTGCTTCTGTACCACGGTTAAGCTGAGCACAGCAAAGAATTGGTACTCCGAAGTCCTTTGCCATGATTTTAAGGTTACGCGATATATCACCGACCTGCTGAGCTCTGTTATCAGTATTAGTGCTCGACTGCATAAGACCTATATAGTCTATAATTACGAGTCCGAGATTAGGAACTCGTCTTAATTTCGAGCGTATCTCGGTAACGCCTATTTGCGAAGTATCGTCAACGTATATATCACAGCCTGAAAGGTCCGCAATTACGCCTGCGATATTCTCCCAGTCCTCTGTTGATAGAACACCTGTACGAAGGGCCTGCGAGTCAACCATAGCTTCACTTGATATAACTCGTGTAACGAGCTGCTCGCAAGACATCTCGAGCGAGAAAATAGCTACGGATTTCTTGGTCTTTTTTGCAACGTTAGTGCCTATGTTCAATACGAAAGAGGTCTTACCCATACCGGGACGCGCGCCAACGATTATGAAATCGCCCTTACCCATTTCGATAAGCTTTTCGTCAAGTCCCGAGAATCCGGTTTTAGTTCCCTTCATCTCGTTTCTCATCTCAGAGCTCATTTCAAGCTCACGGTAAACGTTATGCAAAATATCGCTTATGTGGCGCAGCTCTTTCGTGTCGTTATTATTTGAAATGTCGAATATCTTCTGCTCTGCTACGTCAATTATAGTTCTTACGGGAGCGGATTCCTCGTATGCTTCCTTATTTATCTCGTCGCATGCGTTTATAAGCTTTCTTAGGGTGGATTTATCTTTAACTATCTTTGCATAGTCCTTGATATTGGCTGCCGAAGGAACGGAATCTGCCAAAAGCGCAATATACTGTATTCCGCCCGTCTGGTCCTTTATTCCCGATTCAACGAGAGCGTTTGCAAGGGTTACGGGATCAATCGTTCTGCTTTCGGTATACATTTTTGTTAGTGAAAGATAAATATGCTTGTGCTCTTCGAGATAGAAATCTTCAGCTGTAAGCATACCGCCGACCGCATCGAAGGAATCGGGCTTTCTTATAACAGAGCCAAGAAAAGCCTGTTCGGCTTCGATAGAAACCGGCATTTGCTTGATAATTGAGCTATCTTCCATTTTATTATTTTCCTTTCATAAGCTTATGCTTATTATTCGTGAACGTAAACTATGAATGACGCAATAACTTCGGGGTGAACCTTAAGCTCTACCGAATATTTTCCGTAAGCCTTAATACTGTCCTTAAGGTTGATTTTTCTCTTGTCAACCGACGTGCCTATAAGCTTTCCAAGCTCATCTGCGATATCCTTTGCGGTAACACTGCCGTAGAGTCTGCCATCGTGACCGTGGCCCATCTGAATGCTCACTTCTTTGTCCTTGATTCTTGCCGCAAGCTCCTCGGCTGCCTTCTTATCCTCTGCTATTTTATACTGCTTTGCTTCTTCCTTTCCGCGAAGCTCGTTTTGAGCCTTAGCGTCAGCGGGAATAGCTTTTTTCTGCGGAAAAAGGAAGTTTCTTGCGTATCCGTCGGATACGTTGATTATTTGGTCCTTTTTTCCCTGACCTTTAACGTCACAAAGCAAAATTACTTTCATATCTGTGTCTCCTATTTATTACTCTTTAATCTTATTATTTTCATTCTGGTCAAGATAATCGTCTATGCTGGCTTTAAGAGTGTCAAGAACAGACGTTACCGAATCGGATTTTATTTGCGCTCCCGCAACGTCAAAGTGACCGCCGCCGTGAAGCTTTTCAAGAATTGCCTGAACGTTTACAGTTCCGTTCGAGCGTCCCGAAATGTGAATTTGCTCGCCAATCTTAACCATAGTAAATGCCGCGCTCACGTCTTTGAGAGTCAGCATTTTGTCCGCAGCCTTTGAAGCTACGATTCTGTAAGAGTCATCGGTATCTCCGTCGCAGCAAGAGATTGCTATGTTATTGCGATAAACCGTTATAGAAGTATGGAATCTTGATTCTTTAGCAAGGTCATCGGGGGACGTTTTAAATAAATCGTAAACGTCTGTAGGGCTTGCGCCCGCGCCCTGAAGATACTGAGCTGCTCCAAACGTACGTGTACCCGTATTTCTCGTAAACTGCTTTGTGTCAAGCAGAATTCCCGAAAGAAGAAGATCCGCCTCTTCCTTTTTGATATTCTGTGAAAGCACCGCAACCTCAAGCATTTCGGCAAGCAGCTCGCACGTACTCGAAGCGGAGGGCTCTATATAGGATATATCTACGCTTTCGGGCATAACGTCAATCTTTCTGTGGTGGTCGATAATTACAACCTTATTAGCTCTTTTAGCAATATCCGAGAATTGTGAACGCTCAAAATTGTTGTGGTCAACCAAAACTACAAGCGTATCGGGGCTTACAAGGTCGAACGCCTCAGCGCTATCTATAAACACCTGAGAATAATCCTCGCACCTTTGCATCATTTCAATGCAGGGCTGCAGATTGGCATCGCGCATATCAACTGCAACGTTTACCTTTATGCCAAGAAGCATTGAAAGACGAGCTACACCGACCGAAGCACCGATTGAATCAAAGTCTCCGTATCTGTGACCCATAACGATAACATTGTCAGCCCGTGTGATAAGCGATGAGAGCTGGTTGGTAAAGGTTCTCGAACGAACGTTCGAACGCTTATACAGAGATTTTGTTCGTCCACCGTAGTATTCAATAGAATTCTCCGTCTTATAAACAACCTGGTCGCCTCCGCGCTGAAGAGCCATATCTATTGCTTCTCTTGCTGCGGCTTCTCTATCCTTAAGACTTCCCGTAGCCTTTGAAACGCCTATGGAAACTGTAACAGAAACTCCGTCACCTACTCTGCTGTTTCTTATATCGTCAAGTATTTCGAATCTGTTATCAATGCATTCGTCAAGCTTTGCTGAATCGAACAAAACTATATATTTATCGTTGTCATACGATTTTACAATACCGTTCATAGACGACGCCCAAGCCTTGATTTTATCATCAACAGACGCAACGGCGTCCTTGAATTTCTCGTGAACGTATTGAAGTATATCCTCAACGTTGTCTATGGCAATATAAGCAACCGCCACGCGTTCATCTGCGTATTTGCGTTTGATTTCCGAAAAATCGGTAACGTCTGAAAGGATAGCTATATAGAGTCCGTTTTCCTTTTCTGATAATTCAAAAGCCTCGATGGTATACAGTCTGCCAAAAAGTGTTATAGGCTCACCCGCAAAATTTTCTTTGGAGAGCGGCTTTTCGAGCAGTGATGATATATTGCTTTCAACATAATTTCCGTGCTCGTCCAGAATGACGTGCATCGAGTCGTTATACCAAAGAACAGTTCCGTACGAGTCAACGGCTATCACGGGAGACGAGGTAGTCTTGAACACCGAGCTTCCCGTCTCCTGCAATAGCTTCTCTATATCGTGAGACGGAAGACTTTTAACGTACTGCGAATGATATGCGGCAACCAAAGAAACCGTAAGAAGATAAAGAAGTGAAATTCCAACGGCGAGAAACGCAGAATCAATATTTGTATATTCCTTGATTAAAGCGTATAGCGTTATAGCTATCGGAGAAAGCATTACGCATATAGAGAGCTGCGTTCTCGAGGCGTAAGGAATATGTTTTTTATTATTCTTGTTGTTCATATTAACTCCTTGGGAGATAAATTTTACTTGTCAGATGAATAGCTTAACTGATTGTTGGTATTTATCGTAATCCACGCGCCGAGGTAAGATAGCACCTGGAAAGCAACACCGGGTAAAAGTACAATCGCCGCAGCCAAAAACAGATAAACGGTTGTTTTTCTATCAGAAATTTTCGCAACGGTGAATACGTACTTTATACCTATATAGGCAAATACCATCAATAAAATCTGAGTGATATTCGCTAGCGTTATTCCAAACAAATCGGTCGCAGGGGCAAAAATTGAAATTATGGCAGAAATGATATACGCGTAAGCCACAGCGTTTGACGGAAGAAAATGCGCAAACGTTTTAAGAATACCGTTTTTTGAAACCCGAAGAGCTGTTGCGGTAAAAATTTTCAATGCTACACCCGAGATAGCAAAGGCAACGATTGCGATAATAGAAACCGCCATCTTGGAGAGCTCCCCGAAATAGTAGAGCGCATCATCTCTTGTCATAATTTGCTGAACGGCTCCGTCCTCGAGCGTCACTTGGGATTCGGTAACAAAATTGACGAATGATATTTTGATTTCATTATAAAGCGCCGTGTAATGCTCCATAACGCTTTCGGGAGCAAAGTCTCCTATTGAAGAAGCGGCTCCGAGGTATAAGGAAAGAAGTATAAACAGCGCTACCGTCAGCGTCAGATAAAGCGAGCATTCCGCCTTGCTCTTCGAACGTAAATAACAAAGGGTTATTATCAAAGCAAGAATGATGTATTCAACAGAAATTAAAGCGTATATGCCGTTTACTAAAATACATATTGCCACCGTAAGAAGCGGAACTATATATGAAAGAAATCTGCTTTTAGGCTTTTCAAACAGAAATAAAGCAGAAAGAAAACCTGCCGCAAACGGCAAGAAGAGCTCACCTATCAATCCTGCTGCAAGTCCAAACGCGAAAGTGAGGATTGAGAGCAAAAGCATAAGCTTTGAATAGCTATGCGTTCCCTTCAGTTCTCTGATCATTTTTTGACTCCAAACTTAAACCAAATTTACGCCACGTGCGTACGCATATAGTCGTATTATATAAAATAATATAAATATACTTATTCAGTATAACACAAACACTCCCGAAAGTAAATAAGTATGACAAAAATTCTTGCAAAGTCATAAAAATTTTACAGTATTTTAAAATATTTTTTGCTACAATGCACATTTTTGCTTTTTATTATTGAAAAAAACACGGAAATGTAGTAAAATAAAAAATAACATAATGCAAGGAGGGACGTATGAATTATCTTGATATGCCTGTTGGCGATATAAAAGGCGTTGGCCAGGTACGAACAAAGCAGCTTATGCGGCTTGGAATTTCAACGGTAAAAGATTTAATATATTACTTCCCTCGCGCATATGAAAAACGGGGAGATATAAAGCTTCTCTCGAACGTTCTTCCCGACACTTCTTCCGCTCTTTTACTTACCGTAGGTACGTCTGTCAAAACGGCTAGACTTAACAACCGTTTGACAATCTCCAAGTTCAGAGCCTTTGACGATAGCGGAGCGGTTGAAATAGTATTTTTCAATTCCCCGTTTGTCAAAGACGTTTTTAAAATCGGCGCAACCTTCCGCTTTTACGGGAAAATTACTTATTCAAAGAAGCAGATGCAAATGGTAAGTCCCAAATACGAGCCTTATTTTGAATCTGTACCTCTTCCCGATTTCGTACCTATTTATCCGCTCACAGAAGGAATTTCATCTAAAATTATTGACAAGCTTATACTCGGCGTTATCGACGAGGCGTTGTCAAAGCTTTGTGACCCGTTACCCGAAGATATAAGACTTAAGGAAGCGCTTCCGTCTCTTTCATACGCTATAAAAAATGCGCACTTCCCGGAAAACGAAAAAGCACTTTCTAAATCGCTTAGGCGTCTTGCGTTTGACGAGATGCTTCTCTTCGGTCTTGGGATAGCTATGAGCTCAAGATATAAAAATCTGGGCGATGGAATTCCCTTTTCGCCTTGCTCTATGAAGCCGCTGGTTAACCTCTTACCTTATGAACTGACCGGTGATCAAAAAAACGCTATAAATGACATATACAGAGATACCGTAATAAAAAATGAGGACGGGAAAATCTCTCCAATGGCAAGAATAATCGTCGGTGACGTTGGCTCGGGTAAGACAATTTGCGCCGTTGCCGCTATGTATATTGCCGCAAAATCGGGTTATCAGACTGCCCTAATGGTGCCAACGGAAATTTTGGCGCGCCAGCATTATGCGGATATAAAGACGCTTTTTGAAAAATTGAATATAAAAACCGAGCTTTTACTCGGAAATACCTCTCAAAAGGAGAAAAAGCGTATTTACGCAGGACTTGCCTCGGGAGAGATATCTGTAGTAATAGGTACTCACGCTTTAATTTCGGACAAGGTTGAGTTTGCGTCACTCGGTCTTGTCGTAACAGACGAGCAGCACCGCTTCGGAGTTCTCCAGCGTACCGCTCTGAAAGAAAAATCGAGCCGCGCACATATGCTTGTTATGAGCGCCACTCCTATTCCGAGAACGCTTGCGCTGACTCTTTACGGAGACCTTGATATTTCTCGTATTGTAGAAATGCCGAGAGGGAGAATGAGGGTTGATACCTTTGCGGTTGACGAGAGCTATCGCAGCCGTCTGAATGATTTCATAAAAAAACAGGTAGAGCTTGGCGGTCAGTGTTATATAGTTTGCCCTGCTATAGAATCAAAGGACGATGAGAACGATGAGCCCCGCTTCGAGCCCTACTCGATTTCAAGCTTCTCGTATGAAGCTCCAAAGCTAAAAAATGCGATAGATTATACCGAAGACCTAAAACGAGCCTTGCCATCTTTAAAAATCGAGTATCTCCACGGCAAAATGAAAGCGGAAGAAAAAGATGAGATAATGCATAGATTCGCAAATAACGAGATAAACGTTTTAGTATCCACGACCGTTATCGAGGTTGGTATAAACGTTCCAAATGCTTCTCTTATGATAGTTGAAAATGCCGAGCGCTTTGGTCTTTCGCAGCTCCATCAGCTGCGAGGAAGAGTCGGTCGAGGAACGAGAAAGTCCTTCTGCGTTCTCGTGTCGGATATGAAAACCGAGAAAGCAATAGAGCGACTGAATATAATGAAAACCACCTATGATGGATATGAAATTGCGGACAAGGATTTAGCGATGAGGGGTCCCGGAGACTTCTTTTCTAATAATTCTGATGATAATTTTAGGCAGAGCGGTGGGTTTGAATTTAAATTTGCAAAGCTATGCGATGATAACGAGCTGTTCGCCGCAGCCTTTTCGTATGCAAAATCCATAGTTCAGTCCGACCCGGAACTGTCGCTTCCGGAGCATCAGCGCTTACGCAAAGAGATTATTTCCTTGCAGAAAATCAATTCATCAAATATTTCATAAATCTTTCTTTTGAAAGGAATAACAAATGTCTAATCAACCGCTTGCGGACAAGCTTCGCCCGACCTCTTTTGACGAGATTGCGGGTCAAGCTCATCTAGTTGGAAAAAACGGAATTTTAAGACGTCTAGTTGAAAACGGCAGAATTCCGAATATGATTTTTTACGGTCCTCCCGGCACGGGAAAAACCACCGTTGCGAATATTATCGCCAAAGCTTCAAATATGCAGCTTTATAAGCTTAACGCTACGACGGCATCTCTTTCGGACATTAAGGAAGTTATAGCATCTAGTGATAATATGTTTTCCTCAAACGGTACGCTTCTCTATCTTGACGAGATTCAGTATTTTAACAGAAAGCAGCAGCAATCCTTGCTTGAGTTTATCGAGAACGGAAAAATAACTCTTATTGCTTCTACTACCGAAAATCCTTATTATTACGTTTACAATGCGATTCTCTCACGTTCTTCCACCTTTGAATTCAAGTCGGTGAAGGGCTCGGATTGCGTTCCCACACTGAAAAGAGCCGTTGATATACTTAATAAGGAATTCGGAACGCAAAAGACGGTTGATGACAGCGTTCTTCTTGCTGTTGCCAATACGTGCGCGGGAGACGTTCGTATGAGCATCGGTATAATAGAAAATGCTTTTTACATTTCTGACGGTGAAATAACCGAGGATGCAGTAACATCGCTTATCCCCTCTGTCGTAGGTCATTTCGACCGCAGCGGTGACGTGCATTACGATCTTCTCTCCTGCCTGCAGAAATCAATAAGAGGCTCTGATCCTGATGCTGCTGTTTTTTATCTTGCAAAGCTTTTGGCTATGGGAGATCTGCTTTCTGTATCAAGACGTCTTCAGGTTATAGCAAGCGAGGACGTTGGCTGCGCATATCCACTTGCTGGCGTTATAACACGCTCGCTCACCGAGAGCGCAAAAGAAGTAGGACTTCCCGAAGCGGCAATTCCTTTGGCAAACGCGGTATGCATACTTGCCACAGCTCCTAAATCCAATTCCTCGTATATGGCATACCATGCGGCTCTTGAGGATATGAATGCCGGTCGTGGCACGGAGACACCGGAAATTTTGAAAAGTCCTCTGTTTAAGGGATATAAATATCCTCACGAATACGAGAATCATTACGTGGAGCAGGATTATTTACCGAAGGATCTTTTAGGAAAGAAATATTACGTATTCGGCAATAACAAAACCGAGCAAGCAGCCAAAGCTTATTTTGATTTCATAAAGGCAAATGCAAAAAAATAGCTCAACGCTAGTATATACTTTACAAGAAGTCTTATATCTTGACAAAAAATATTTTATATGGTATACTATAACTTGTTAAGTTAGTGTTCATTTTTCAATTTTGCATTTAAGTTTTATTTGATATTTATAACATTTTCATTGGAGATTACCTAGTATGGTTTATCATTTTGTTCTTAATCCCATGTCGGGAAAGAATCTGAAAAAAGCTCAGAAATCAGTAAAATCTATGACGGATAAAATTCGAGCTGCCTGCCAGAAGCGTCAGCTTAGCTATCGTATATATTACACAACGAGCGTTGGTGACGCTACCGAATACGTTCGTTCTATGGTTAACAGCACGCAGGATAGACAGAGATTTATATGCGTTGGCGGCGACGGTACTATAAATGAAATCGTTAACAGTGCTCCTTGCGCTGAAAACGTTGAGTTCGGCGTTATTCCTCACGGCTCAGGTAACGATTTCGTAAAAAACTTTACCAATACCGATTTGTTTTCAAGCATTGACGCTCAAATTGACGGCGATACCATTTCTCTCGACCTTATAAAGTGCAACGATGTTTATTCTGCAAATATGATAAACATCGGATTTGACTGCTCTGTTGTTAAGGAAGCCGCAAAGCTCAAGAAGATGAAGCTTGTTACTCCCGGTCTTTCTTACATTGGTGGCGTCGTTGTCGCGCTCTTTAAAAAATACGGAACGAAGATGAAGCTCGTTTTTGATGACGGTGAGGTTGTTGATTCGACCCTCCTTCTTACCGCTATCGGTAACGGAAGATATTGCGGCGGCGGCTTTGATGCTGTTCCCGAGGCCTTGCTTGATGACGGTCTTATGGACGTTGCCGTTATTAAAAAGATTTCACGTCTTACGTTTATAAGTCTTGTAGGCTCTTATAAAAAGGGTACGTATCTTTCTAATGAGAAGGCTATGAAATACATAATCTATAAGAGAGTTCCCCATTTCAAGATGGAATTTGAAGAGCCTATTCCAATTTGCATTGACGGTGAAATCAAAGGTGCAAGAAGCATTGATTTCTCTGTCGTTAGAAACGGATTTAATTTTGTCATTCCCAAGGGCTCTCAAATTAAATACAGTGCTCATAGCGCGGAATAATCAGAATTAAACTTTATTTCAGATTTATTTCTAAAAGACTTCTTTTTTATAAAAGGACCGGTCATTTTTATGCACATATTTCACAAAAGACCGCTCGGGTTAATACTTTGTGTTATCTTGGGCGGCTTTTCTGTTTTTACAATTTTATCAGACACGCTGCGTGTTCTGGCTCTTTCACTCGCTATCGCCTTACTCGGCTATATCTTTATATCAAAAAAGAAATTCGCGACTTCTATAAAAATCGCGGTAATAGCGCTAATTCTTTCATTTTTTGCATCTTTCGTTTATTTCACCTTTATCTTTTATCCGAATGAATTTTACAGTGAGGACGTTACGGTTGAAGCAAAGGTAGTGAATCTGGAAGAAAACTCCGAATACAGCCGCGCTCTTGATTTAAAAACCGTTTCAATTAACGGCAAGCGCTGCAACTATAATATAAAGCTTTATTTATACGGAAATGATGAAATTGACGTAGGTGATACGATAAAGTTTGACACCTCTATAAGCGCCATGGAAAACGGTGGAAGCTTCAATTATAAGCAATACTATACGACGAGAGGATTTTCCGCTACCGTTACCGCAACCTCATGTGAAGTTACGGATAGCGGCTCACCGCCGATATCTTACTACATAACGCAGTTCAGAAAAAGCATTTGCAACCGCGCCGCCCGACTTTCAAGCGAATCCGCTGGTGCTATGCTTGGCGCTTTACTTCTGGGTGAAAGAGAGATGCTTGGCGGTCAGGTTACGCTCGACTTTATGAGAATAGGCATTACCCATATTCTTTCATTAAGCGGTATGCACGTCGCTATGCTTATGGTTGGAATTGACAGACTTCTCTATTTATTCAGAGTTAACAAGAAGTGGCGAGTTGTTTTAGGTATGGTAGCCTGCTTTTTATTCATGGCGCTGACAGGCTTCCCTCTTACCGTATGCAGAGCCGGTCTTATGCTTATTATATCGTCATGCGTATATCTCTTGACCGGCTGCAAGGACGCTATAACCTCGCTGTTTTTGGCGGCCGCGGTTATAATTCTCATTTATCCGTATTCAGCCATTGATTTAGGACTATGGCTTTCAATTCTGGCTACTGCGGGTATTATTCTAGCAAGTGAATTTATGAATGAAAAATACAGCGAATACGTGGGATTTAAAAAAGCTGCCCGTTCGATTTATGCGTCGGTAATATTCTCGCTCTTTGCTATTATGTCAACTTACGTTATAGTTGCTCTTACGTTTGACACGACGTCCTCATTGTCCGTGCTCTCAACTATGATTTTCTCGCCGATTATAGAGATATTCGTTTATCTTGGAATAATTGTTCTGCTTTTCGGCGAGCTTATTCCTATTGGTAAATTACTCGTTTTATCCGAGCGCATAATAGTGAAGCTTGCGGAAAATTTTTCAGAAATTCCATTCGCCTTTGCTTCATCGTCTTTCATTATCGTTAAAGCTATATTCATATTGCTGGGTGCGATTTTTGCGCTGTTTGCAGTTTTGAAAATAGAAAACAAGAAACGCTTTACAGTGCTTATGTCTGTTTTGTTTGCCATTACGGTGATTCTTCCTGTAGGGCTTACTGAAAGCAAAAAGTCCGATGATAGCTTGATTGCGTTTTCGGGTGAGTCCGATAGGATAATTGTAAGAAGCCAAGGCTATGCTTTACTCTTTGATGCCTCCGGCTATGACGTTTCTGAAATGTATAAAGCCTGCGATGCTTTGGCAAGCGAGAAAATAGTTGACCTTGATTACTATATGGTTGCAAGCTATTCCGGATACTTGCCCGATTCACTTGACGTTTTATTAAGAAACAATGCGGTTTCAAACGTATTACTTCCTATGCCGCGTTCGTACGACGAAGAAGAGATAGCTATTCAAGTTTTTAAGACCGTAAATAACTATAGAACAGAAGTTGCATTCTATGAGGACAGGAAGCTCGTTAACGTTGGCGACGTTGAGATTTTAGTTCCTTTCAGGTCTTACACCGAAGATGCGCTTGCGGTTACGTTCAAGCATTTGGATAAGATATATTCGTATCTTTCCTCGGGCATTATGGAATACGTTCCTACGTCAGAAGAGCTTCTTTACGTAAGCGATACTCTGATTTTCGGAAATTGGGGAGAAGAATATACGTACGGTAAAACAATCGATGAGTTCGGTAAAACGCTCAAAAACGTATATGTATTTGACGAGAGCATCAATTTTGATACAGAGAATATAATCTGGGAAAAGCCAAAATTCTATTTCTCGAAAGAAAAAATCAAAGCATATTAAAAAACGTGCAGGGGCGCTGAATTTCAGCACCCCTGCTAATTTTGTATTAAGTAAAATACATAAAAGATAAATTCTATTTACACGTTAAAGAGGAATTCTACGATATCTCCGTCACGCATAACGTATTCTTTTCCCTCGCTTCGAAGCAAGCCCTTTTCTTTTACCTTATTTCTGTCCCCCTCGCGAACGAGATCGTCAAAGGCAACAACCTCCGCGCGAATAAATCCGCGCTCGAAGTCGGAATGTATCTTTCCTGCGGCGCCGGGAGCTTTAGTTCCGCGGGTTATGGTCCAGGCGCGAACCTCTTTAGGACCTGCGGTAAGGAAGCTGATAAGACCGAGAAGCGAATATCCCGATTTTATAAGCTTATCAAGGCCGCTTTCGTCAATTCCGAGGTCATCAAGGAAGCCCTGCTTCTCCTCGCCTACAAGCTCGGCAAGCTCTGCTTCTATCTGCGCGCTGACAGCGATAATTTCGCTTCCCTCCGAAGCGGCGTGAGCGCTGAGGAGCTTATAGCCCTCATTTTCAACGTAAGTGCCGGAAACCTCGTCTTCGGATATATTAGCAACGTAGATTATGGGCTTATTGGTAAGAAGTCTCGATTCCTCGACCCAAGCCTCCTCTTCCTCAGTAAGACCGAGCGAACGCACACACTTTCCTGCTTCGAGGCAAGCCTTGATTTTTTCAAGCACAGCAAGCTTCTCGAGTAGCTTTTTGTCCGCTCTGGCTGCTTTAGTCGTCCTTTCGATAGCTCTTTCCACGATTTCAAGGTCGGAAAGGATAAGCTCTATATCAATAGTTTCAACGTCACGCATCGGGTCGATATTGCCCTCGACGTGAATTATATCATCGTTTACAAAGCAACGAACTACGTGAACTATCGCATCAACCTCTCGTATATTGGAAAGGAATTTATTTCCGAGTCCCTCGCCCTTGCTCGCTCCCTTTACAAGACCCGCTATATCAACGAACTCGATAACCGCGGGAGTAAACTTCTCGGGGTTATACATATCTCGAAGAACTTCGAGTCTTTTATCCGGAACGGCAACAACTCCTACGTTGGGGTCTATAGTGCAGAACGGATAGTTCGCGGATTCTGCTCCCGCATTAGTAAGCGCATTAAAAAGCGTGCTTTTTCCAACGTTTGGAAGTCCTACTATTCCAAGTTTCATTTTATTTCTCCTTTGATTTTTACTTGTTTTCGGTTGATTTTCACAGTTAGAGCTTCGGCTACTAACCTATTTACAATTTTCATCTTCTAATTATAACATACGCAATTTAAAAATTCAATATATCAAAGAGAGATTTTGTCGTAATTTACGTAATTTTAAAGCGTAATGCAGGTATTATATCAGCCCTCGCGCCTATTTGGAACGAGGGCCGATTTTTACTGTTTTTTAAAGACTGTTTTTAAAATTGTGGAAATTTTCGGAGGTGTGCCGTAAAGAAGAACACCAACACGGTAGATCTTTGCGGAAAGAACACCAATCCCTATGGTAGAACCGATTAGAATTGCAATAGAAATAAAAATTTCATACCACGCCACTGTGCTCATACAAATTCTTGTAAACATAGCCATAGGAGAGGTAAACGGGATATAGGAGCATACGAGCATTGCGGTGTTATCCACAGAACCGCTACTCATAGAGAACATAACCACCATAAACGCGATAATAAAGAGGAACGTGATCGGCATAACCGATGTATTGATATCTTCAAGCTTAGATGCTGTCGAGCCTATCGCGCCAAACATAAAGGCGTAAATTAGGAATCCAAGAACGAAGAACACAATCAGATAGATAAAGAGTTCAAGCGGAATATCGAATATAGAGGCTATCAAGGGGTTGGAAAGCGCATTTTTGTTTACATTATAAAGAAGTATTGCCGTACCAAATACAAGTACAAGCTGCGAGAAGCCGGCAATACAAGATGCAAGAACCTTGCCGAACATCATACTTGTTGGCTTTGCGCTCGTGATTAAGACCTCCATAGCACGTGAACTTTTTTCGGTAGCAACGTTAGTGGCAACCATCTGTCCGTAAAGCAGAATAACCATATACAGAGCAAAAATCATAATGTATGTGTAAAAGAAGTTCTGCATTTGATCTTTACCAAGCGTTTCGGTACTGCTTACGATTTGCACGGACATAATTTCTCCCACTTGCTCGGGCGTCAGTCCGTTTTGCATCATTGCGTTGATACGATATACCTCTTGCAGTACTGTATCTGCAATTGCCGTATTAGAATCGTACATTGAAAGATTATTTACGTAATATGTATATGATGATGCGCTGTTCATAACGAAGGCACATTCCGCAAAACCTGAGGTAATCTCGTTTTTTACGTCGTCAAGGCTTCCGCCGGCAACTTTGACATTATATTCAACAAAAGTGTTTCCGAAATACTCGCTTACAATAGCTGAGAGGTTTTCATCTTCGGCATATATAAGCATTGTGGGAAGGTCTGTGGTTATTGCTTCTCCATCATCGTCTGATTGAAACGCAGCTATGATGTTGGGAATAAACATTACGATAGCGATTGCAACAATGAGGAATATCGTAATTCCAACGAATATTTTATTTCTAAGATAACCCTTAAGTTCAAATTTCAGTATTTTAGCAAACTGTTTCATTGTATCACCACCTCAAATCTTTTCCCCTGCGTATTCTACGAAAATATCATTCAGAGAAGGCTCAAACACCTTTACCTCATCGATGTCGTAGTTTTCTACGAGTCGTTTCATCATAGCCTGCTTTTCGTCGGGGGTTCCAAGCTGAATTAGCAAAGTTCCGTCATCACGCTTGAAGCAGCTATTTCCGAGGTCAGCTTTTATCTGTTCCGGATTCGTAGTACTTACAACTAACTTATCACGAACATAATTTCTCTTTATTTCGTGCAAATCTCCGCTGATTGCAACCTTACCCGCATTGATAATTGCAATGCTGTCGCAAAATTCCTCTATGTAGCTCATTTGATGGCTTGAAAACAAAACTATTTTACCCTTTGATATTTGCTCTTTTACTACGTCCTTGAGAAGCATTGCGTTTACAGGGTCAAGACCGGAGAACGGCTCGTCAAGAATAACAATATCAGGATTGTGCGCAAGCGCTGTGATTAACTGAATTTTCTGCTGATTTCCTTTTGACAAGGTATCAAGTCGCTTATTACGGTATTCGGTCATACCGAGTCTTTCAAGCCAGTAATCAACTGATTTTACGGCATCCTTTGTGTTCATACCTTTCAGCTCTGCAAAATATACAAGCTGATCGATGATAATCTTTTTAGGATAAAGACCTCTTTCTTCCGGTAGATATCCGATGCCGATTTTATCGTAATCGATAGGTTTTCCGTCAATAAAAACCTCTCCGCTGTTTGCCGGAAATACGTTCATAAGAATACGGATAGAAGTGGTCTTTCCTGCGCCGTTTCTTCCGAGCAACCCGAATGCCTTACCGCCTTCTGCGGTAAAGGTTACGCCTTTGAGGACTTCCTTTTCCCCAAAGGATTTGTCAATATTTTTTAGTTCAAGTATCATTATTCATCTATCCTCTCACATTTTGCAATATGCATCAAACCATTTTTATTCGGTTAACAAATTTCCGTTTTTGTCGTAAATTTCGTCACCCTTGTCAACAATTCCTTCGCTATATACTCCATTATCTTCCTGTATGCAATGCAGCACAGTTGTTTTATGGATATACCCAAGAGAATCCTCGGCAATTACGTAGATTTTAAACTCATCGCCATCTTTTGCGCTATACGTCTTATTGAAAACGCCCTCATAAGAATCTTCTTTTATCAACGATTTTACGTCTTTACGTTCAATTTCTTCTCCGTTTTTCTCGGTTATAAGCTCTATTTTTGTTATCGATACCGAGCTTTCGGAATAAATAGAAATTTGAAAATCGCTGTCTATTTTTAGCTTTCCATTTGAATAATCATAAAACGGAGAAATGTGAGCATAGACATTTGGCAGGTAATCGTAATGCAGATTTGTTATACAAACGTTCTCAAGCTTTTCGGTATTGGTTTCGCTGCCGGTTTTAATACTTAATATCGGGTACTGTTCTTCGCTGATGAACAATTCAACGGGAACGGTCACTGTAAATTCATCACCGTCTCGAGTAAAATCGGCGGTTGTAGCACCTATACGAACAGAAAGAACCGTGTCATCGGTAAGCGTTTTAGGAATAACCTTTAACGTTAATGGGACATGGTGCGTTGTTCCGTCCAGCTCACCTAAAGTATATTCAACGCTTGATAAGAGACTTGCCTGCTTTTTCAGTAAATTATCTACATTATCATACATCGAATCGATGTCATAACCTAAACTGTTAATCTGTGCTTGATAGTTTGCAACTCTATTCTCAAGCGAGGTGATATCATCAGCCATATTATAAAGCTTAAACAAACAAACCACCAATAACACAAGTGTTATAATAAAGATAATATTCTTAAAATCATACTTTTTCTTGTTTTCTTCCATAGCCTTGTTTCCCCTGTCAATATGAAAAATATTTAAGAGAATTCATAATAATTAAAAAGTGCGTGACCGAAGTCACGCACAAAAAACGCAAACCCCGATTTGTCGCTCAACAAACTTTACGCAAAAAATGGGTTTAATCATACTTACATAAATGGAATTTGCATTTTTATCAAATTCATAAAGTAAGTATGACAAAAAAAGAGTATACCTATCCACAGGATAAAATAAACCCACTTGCGTTAATATTCGGTTTGTTGAGCATTTATATTATATCACTCCTTTAACATAAAATCAAGCGTTTTGAACAAATAAAAGCAATGAGATACATTTGGTTATTGTACTTCATTGCTTTGTAAAATTAAGTATCTGCCGGCAAACACCGACGGAGATCAAATAAAGCTTTCATCAGAAGTATGCCTGCAATAAGATATACAATTATCATACATATCGAAACGAACATTCCGAAGCCGTCAAGCAATTTTGCAAAGTAACTCAAAATTATAACCGCAGTCAGCATAATCGTTTGTAATGTGCGGTAGTCAAGCAGCTTTTGGTCTAATGTATAATCCTCGGGTTGATACTTCGCGGCAATCGATGCCAAGTTGGTAAGAATCTGAAAATGAAAATATATATTAACCACACCGATAATGATATCCACAACTTGAAGCATACCGTCAAGGTCGGCAGATGCAAAGCTTGCAAGCCACGATGCAATATGCCACACCGTCAAAATTGTTACCAATGTTCTCAGTAGATTAAGATCTCGTTCCTCATCACATAGATAATTGATAGCAGATAAGAAAAGCAAATAGCCAATAAACGAAGGAATAACACTAACGGTATTGATATTGAAATCAAAGTAGATAAAGAAATATCCCCAAGCGGCTCTACCAATTCCCGTATATAATTTTTGATAGTCCGTCATTCCGCTTCTCCTTTCTGCAAGGTTAAGTCAAACTCTGCAACGCATTCGTTATTAAGATAAAGGTCGGCAGCATAATACAATGGTAATTCTATATCCTCTTTTGGATCATAACTGCTGCCACCGCCATCCATAGTGACTACAGGACCCCAACCCGAATTGAGCTTTTTGCTAATCCAAAGTTCACCGGTGCTTGAACTGCTGACCGTATAATCTCCGATAGGCTTGTGCAGTTCCGCAGGACGTTTCTCTCCTTCATACACAGGGGCTATAGATAAACCAATATGCGTTATTAAATCTTTCTCTGCATCAGTACCCAAAAAGGTTGATTTCGTATTATAACTTCCGTTTGCGGAGGTAAATTTTGCATTCGGTTTAGGCGTTTTATCATAATAGGAGCTTGAGTCAAACAAGAAATTATCGTTTTGATTTGTTACGGTGCTGTCAACTGTATGAATCGTTTGAAATGAAAGCTCGGTTCTTATGTTGTTGGTTTCACCCACATAGGTAATGCCCGGGAGTCCCGTGCATCCCCAAGCTATGCTTTGCTTCAACGTTTCTACGTGTCTGAAGCTTTCAAGCGGTATAGTAACCCATCTGCCGTTCTGCTTTTGCACACGCAGATTTTGAACAGCAAGATACATCGTATTTATTTTTTCAGCTTTACCGTCCGGAGGATAGCTTAATTCAACTACAAATAACCCCTCGTATGCGTTATTACCGTCTTTTTTTAGGTTATAAATATAATAGCCACTCTGTGCGTTGGTCCACTCGTCAAGTCCCGGATTCCATAGCGGATATATTCCAAATTCTTCGTTTTGCACCATCTCTAATAAAAGCTCATCCTGTATATCCTCGGGAGCGCACATAGCTCGGTAGTAACCGTTCCTATCCAATATCGCTTTACCGTAAGCATCAAACGCACCAGCGGGAGTAGTGCAAGGAATGCTGCGAGCAGATGCTAAAGTCAAGCGGACAGAATCGTTGAATTCAACCACCTTCGCCGATTGCGCGCCCACTACAAGAGGAAACGTAAGCAGTATCACTACGCATATCGAAACCAGCTGCATACCTTGAGGATACTTTTTAAAACGGGCAATATTTTCAATGCGTTCTCTGATATTCTTTCCACCATTGTTAATGCACGTGCTCCCGGGCGTTTTTGAGAATCGCTCATTTGCCATCGACAAAAGGATAAGACCGTATTCTCGGCGCTCCTCTCCCTGAAGATTTTCAAGCACGTATTGATCGCAACGGGATTCCATATCGTTAAGCGCTCGATTAGCACAATAGACGATAAGTGGATTGCACCAATGGAGGCATCTTAATAAGCAAATGATAACGCTCCATAAGGTATCCTTGTTTTTTAAATGAAAAAGCTCGTGCAAAATTATCTTTTCATCAACATCAGAATTTGCGGGTAAGACTAAAACCGGTTGAAAGACTCCGTACACAAACGCGCTCGGAAGGTCATACACTTCAATAACCTTGAACATCTTTATTCCCCGTTCCGTCGCAAGCATTTGGATACGGCTCAGCTTTTCACCGCCAAGCTCATCGCCCATACGCAAAACTCTCTTCAAGTTAAGATAAGAGATAACATATTTAAATATGTGAACAAGTATCCCGAGGGCGTAGAGTGCAAAAATCCAATCACTGACGGTAGTTGATATTTTCGTGATAACCGGTACTGGAAGCCATATCCGAGTAAAGCTAAAATCTCCAAACCACGACTTTATAACCTCCACGACCAACTGCCAACGGAACAATACATAGCGCCCGCCAATTCCGGCAGGAATCAATATCACAATACCGAGAACTCCCCAAACTGCAAATTGCCATTTTGGCGGTAGCTTATCTTTGAACAATGCTTTGACAACAAGTATAAGCATTGCCACGCCCGATATGGAGAGCGTTTGAAGAAGGAAACCCCAAATATCAAACATTGTTACACCTCCATATTATCAAGGATTTTGCGAAGCTTCTCCCGTTCCTCCTGCGAGATCGGTTCTTCCTTTAAAAATGCCGCTATTAAATCTCCCGCCGAGCCACTATATACGCGGTTCAAAAAGCTATGACGCTCCTTCTTCTGACAGCTTTCACGGTCAATCATAGCGCAATAGATATGCGGCGTGACTTCTTTATTGATTCGAACTAAACCTTTTGTTTCCATACGTGTCAGATATGTAAGAACAGTGTTCCTGTTCCACCCCGTTTCTTTATATAGTTCTTCGACAAGCACTCCGAGTTCTGCACCATTTGTTTTCCATAGCGCATTGAGTACCATCCATTCTTTTTCTGATATATTCATATTGTCCCTCCTACACTTGTAGTACATATATACTACACCTGTAGAATCGCTTTGTCAAGGGGTTTGAAAAATATTTAGATTATAATACACTTGTTTCTAAAAAATTCATACTTTATTCTTGACATTTACACATATATCGATTATAATTGAATTGTGAAGATTTTAAATGATTTAACAATGTTAATAATTAGGAGGTACAAAAATGGATACTAAATTGCTTATTGTAGATGATGACTCTAATATTTGCGAAATGTTAAGACTTTATTTTGAAAATGAGGGCTACAAGGTTAAGTGCGCGAACGACGGTGTTGAGGGCGTTAATCTTTTTAAGGTTTACGAGCCTGACCTCGTGCTTCTCGATATTATGATGCCGAAAAAGGACGGTTGGCAGGTTTGCCGCGAAATTCGAGAAATGTCTTCAAAGCCCGTGATTATGATTACTGCAAAGGGCGAGGTCTTCGATAAGGTTCTCGGACTCGAGCTCGGCGCTGACGACTTCATCGTTAAGCCCTTCGATATGAAAGAGCTTTCGGCAAGAGTAAAGGCTGTTCTTCGCAGATATAACGCTCACGTAAACGCAAGCGACGAAGAAGTTGTAAAATTTGAAAATATTGAAATCAGTCTTCAGAAGTACGAGCTTAAGCTCGCCGGTAAGGCTATTGATATTCCTCCTAAGGAGCTTGAGCTTCTTTACTTCCTTGCATCAAATTGCAACAGAGTTTTCACCCGTGACCAGCTTCTTGATAAGGTTTGGGGATTTGATTACCTCGGTGACTCCAGAACGGTTGACGTTCACGTCAAGCGTCTTCGTGAGAAGCTCGAGGGCATCTCGGACAAGTGGTCGCTTAAAACCGTATGGGGCGTAGGATATAAGTTTGATACTGCAAACTAAAGAATAATAAACTATAAAAACGAGAGGCGCAGATTTCTGCAAACCTCTCGTTTTCTTGATAAATGTATGTTAATTTGCGGCAGACTAGAATTTAAACGATATTTGATTGAGTATCGTTCCTGTTGAAGGTATTGCCGTTTTTTTGCATTTCGTTACGTCTGCTCCAAGTGATTGTATTCTATCGGTGGCAAGCTCGATTTTGCCCTTCTTCTTCGGGAACTGCATTATCTGAACGCCTGCGGAGGTTCTTGTAGCCTTTTCGGGAATCACGTCGCTCTTTATAAGCATTCCTCGTCCCATATCACTGCGAAGGAATATCTGAATCGGCTTTTCCTTTTCGTAGAATACCGCAACAAGAGGTGATGCCGAAGAGCAAGCGCCTGTAATCTTCTTTCTTCTGGTCTTTGATTCGTATGCGGACATCGGGATTCTTACTCCCTTGCCGTTCTCAAAGATATACACAGCGTGATGCTCGGGAACGATATCGTAAATCATCTGGCACGCAACCACGTGCTCGTCGGAATCCATACCGAGCTTTGCGGGAATATATTCACCCATCTGAGACGGCTTTGTCAAATCAAAGTCGGAAACTCTCGCGCGATAAATCTGCGCCTTATCGGTGAAGAACAGTATATCTCCGCGGTTATCGGTATCCTCCTCATATACGATGTAGTCGCCCTCTTTGAGCTTCTGCTCATCAGCGGAGCGCGTTGCCTGAACCGAAAGCTTTTTGAAGTATCCGCCGTGAGACATAACAAGACGGCAGTTATAGTTTTCGAAGAATATTTCGTCCTTCTTTACAACTTCAATGGTGCTCTTCTCTACTATATCGGTCATTCTCGGCTTACCGTATTTTTTCTTTATTTCCTTAAGCTGTTCTATAATTACGTTCTTAAGCTTAAGCTCGTCGCGGAGCTTTTCCTTGATATCCTCGATATCCTTGCGAAGCTCCTCAATTTCCTTAACTCTGTTCAAAATATACTGACTGTTAAGGTTTCGAAGCTTGATTTCCGCAACGTATTCCGCCTGCACGGTAGTTATATTGAATGCTGCGGCAAGGTTAGGAACAACGTCCTTTTCCTCTGCAGTGTTTCTGATGATTTTAATTGCCTTATCTATATCGAGAAGTATAGCGGCAAGACCTAGAAGAAGATGAAGCTTGTCCTCTTTCTTGTTCAGCGTAAATTTAAGCTCCCTTGTGAGACATTTAGTTCTGAACTTAATCCACTCAAGAAGAATCTCTCGCACGCCGAGGAGCATGGGCTTACCCTCTACGAGTATATTGAAGTTGCAGTCGAAGTTGTTTTCAAGCTCGGTAGCAGCCATAAGCTTTTTGATGACGACGTCGGGGTTAGCGTCCTTGCGGAGCTCGAACGTCAAAAGTCGCGAGCTGCTGATATCTACCGAGTCTCTTACGTCGGTTACCTCGCGAAGCTTTCCCGCCTTTATCATATCAACCGATTTCTTGATTATCGCTTCAATGCAAGAAGAATACGGGATTTCAAGAATATTAATAGAATTATTCTTCTTATCATAAGCGTATTTTGCCTGCATCTTAAAGCTTCCGGAGCCCGTGAGATAAATTTTCTTCATCTGCTCGTAATCATAAAGAATCGTAGCGCCGCCTGAGAAGTCGGGAGCCTTGATTATATCCATAATTCTTTCTACGGTTGTTTTAGGATTTTTAAGCAGAGCGATAGTACCGTCGCATATTTCGGCTAGGTTAAACGAGCATATTGAGCATGCCATACCTACCGCAATACCAAGGTTTGGTGAGATTAAAATGTTTGGGAACGTGGTTGGCAAAAGCGTAGGCTCTTCCGTGGTATTATCATAGTTTGGAACGAAATCAACCGCATCCTTATCAATACCGTCAAAAAGCTCTGCGCAAAAGCTGTCAAGCTTCGCTTCGGTGTATCGTGACGCAGCATACGCCATATCACGTGAATATTGCTTACCGAATGAGCCCTTGGAATCGACAAAGGGGTGCAAAAGAGCGCCGTTACCCCTTGTAAGACGTACCATTGTTTCATATATGGAAGCGTCACCGTGAGGGTTGAGTCGCATCGTCTGACCGACGATATTCGCACTTTTGGTTTTCTGACCCGTCATAAGCCCCATTTTATACATTGTATAAAGAAGTTTTCTGTGCGAAGGCTTAAAACCGTCAATTTCCGGAATCGCTCTTGAAACTATAACGCTCATAGCGTATGGCATATAATTTTTTTCAAGCGTTTCGGTTATGGGCTGCTCGGTAGCGGGTGCCTCATTTTGCTTTAAGTCTTCTAAAGAAATCTTTTTCTTTTTTGCCATTTTTTGTACCGTCACATTCTTATAATATGATATGCTGCCGCTCTTATCATTCTATTGTAAAGAGCGAGACCTACGCCCTCTTTTCTTGGGAGTGGTGCATAAATTTCATCAAAGCTTTTCTTGTCCGCATCTCTTAAAATGTCAAATAGCATATGGGCCTGCAAAAGCTCGTTTTCCTTATCGCCAAATTCATAAATAAACGCACTTGGCGCGCAAGCTTTTATATGCTCTACGTCATCGGTATAGCAAAGAACCGCAACGTGAGAGCTCTCTGCTCTTTTTGCTATGTAATCCGAGATTTTGGAAATTTCACCGTCTAAAAGGTAAACGGGAGCTTTCGGAGCGTAATGCCTGTATTTCATTCCGGGAGATAAAACAGTTTCGCCCTCTTTAAGCTTGTCCGTAACCGCATCGGCAATTTTTACGTTTTTGGTGATTTTCCCGAGGTCCTCGACCGTTATTTTACCTGGACGCAAAAGTGTCAAATCTCCGTTATCTTCAATCTTGACAATCGTAGATTCTAGTCCGAATTCACAGTCGCCCCCGTCGATTATCATATCCACTCTTCCCATCATATCGTCGATAACGTGAGATGCCTTCGTCGGCGATGGGCTGCCCGAAAGATTGGCTGACGGAGCCGCAATAGGTACGCCTGCCAATTCGATAAGCTTATTTGCTATTTTGTTTGACGGGCATCTTACAGCTACAGTGGGTAAGGACGCTCTCGTTTCAGAGGGAACGTTGTCCTTGGCTCTCATAACTACGGTTATGGGGCCCGGCATAAATGCCTTTGCAATTGCGTCATACGTTTCATTCGTATAGGTATAACGCTTTGCATCGTCCGGGGAGTTTATATGGATAATCAGAGGGTTATCTGACGGTCTTCCCTTTGCTTCGTATATTTTCTTCGCAGCGGAGGCGTTAGTTCCGTCTGCTCCGAGACCGTATACGGTTTCGGTAGGAAAAACGACGAGTCCGCCCTCTTTTATAATCTTTGCCGCTCTTTCAAGATTTCTTACAGTTTCTTCATCGAGCGATGCTATCTTTATTATTTCGGTATTCATTCGCCGTCGCCTCGCAAACGCTCCGCGGTATCGAATGCTATAAGCTCATCGACAAGTCCGCCGATATCACCGTTTAAAAATGCCTCAAAGGTATATATTGTTTTGTTGATTCTGTGGTCGGTGATTCTTGACTGGGGATAGTTATATGTTCTGATTTTTTCGCTTCTGTCACCCGAGCCGACTTGAGTTTTTCTTGCTGAAGCTATTGCGTCGTTCTGCTCCTTTTGCTTCATATCGTAAAGCTTTGTGTACAAAATTCGCAATGCTTTTTCCTTATTCTGAAGCTGGCTTCTTTCCTGGTCGCATTCAATTACTATACCCGTAGGCTTATGAGTAAGTCTTACGGCAGATTCGGTTTTGTTGATATGCTGACCGCCTGCTCCGCTTGATTTGCAGGATTCGAATTTTAGGTCGGCAGAATTTACTTCAACCTCAACGTCCTCAGCTTCGGGTAATACAGCAACAGTTACGGTTGACGTCTGTATCCTTCCGTTTGATTCCGTTACGGGAATTCTTTGCACTCTATGAACTCCGCTTTCAAATTTAAATCTCGAATACGCTCCCTCGCCTATAACGTTGAAGGTAATTTCCTTATATCCGCCAAGCTCGGTGTCATTAACGTTAACAAGCTCGAGATTTAACCTTTCTTTCGTTGAAAACATAGAATACATACGGAAAAGGTCTGCCGCAAATAACGCCGCTTCCTCACCGCCGGCTCCCGCTCGGATTTCAACGACTACGTTTCTCGAATCGTTAGGGTCCTTGGGAATAAGCAAAATTTTGAGCTCGGATTCAAGCTTTTTTAAAAGCTCTGAGTATTCCGCATACTCCTCCTCTGCCAAATCGCGAAGTTCTCTGTCAAGCGTGCTGTCATCACGCATTTCAGCGGAATCGCGCAAGGCTTTTTCAGCAGCCTTGTACTCTCGAAACTTCTCCACGATAGGCGTAAGACCGTTATATTCCTTGACAAGAGCCGTATATTTTTTGCCGTCGGTGGTGACCTCTGGCAAGGTCATAAGCTGCTCGATTTCTCTATATCTGTTTTCGGCGGGAATCAGTTTTTCTAAAAACATATTAACCTTCATTCTGCCGCCACAGGCGACCGTACAAATTATTTATGAATTTTCTGTATCGCACTGCGGCGGTTTGGAGTAAGAGTCTAAAACGCGAAAATTCTCTGCGTGAATAAACGGAAGTCAAAGCCGCGCACGAGCTATTTTCACGCTGTTCTCAGTAAATTATTTAATAAATGCAAGGCATGCCTCGTGCGTAGAGTAAACGTCAGCCTTGGATACGACTTCGTAAGGAGCGTGCATTGAGATTACTGGTACTCCGAGGTCAACGGTTTCAATATTATGGTTTGCGATATACATAGCAACCGTTCCGCCGCCGCCTGCATCTACCTTACCAAGCTCTGCGGTCTGCCAGATTACACCGTTTTCATCAAAGAGCTTTCTTACAAATCCTACGAACTCCGCAGATGCGTCACTCGTTCCGGACTTACCTCTTGCGCCCGTATATTTACTCATAACGGTTCCGCAAGAAATCAATGCACTGTTGCGCTTTTCATATACGTCGGGGAAATTGGGGTCGTAAGCAGCGTTAACGTCTGCGCTGAGGCATTTTGAGTTACGTCTTACGACTCTGGGATTCTTACCGAGCGACAGCGAGATTTCGTCTATAAGGTCAACGAGAACGTCGCTCTGCATACCGCTAAGACCCATAGAGCCAACCTCTTCCTTATCAGCAAGGACTACGAGGGCTGTGTGCTTAGAATTTTCAGCCTCAAAGAGCGAGGTGAGCGCCGGATAGGAGCAAACTCTGTCATCATGACCGTAAGCGCCTATAAGAGCGCCGTCGAATCCTACGTTACGAGCCTTGAATGCGGGAACGAGAGAAAGCTCTGCGCTGAGGAAATCCTCTTCCGTAACACCGTACTTTTCATAGAGATATGAAAGTGCCGTAAGCTTAATCTTGTCGCTTACCTCTTCATCATTATAAGGAAGTCCGCCAATAAGAATATTAAGCGTCTCGCCCGATATAGCTGTGCCGAGCGCCTCTGCGCTCTGCTTTGCGGCAAGGTGAGGAAGAAGGTCGTTTATATAGAAAACGGGGTCCTTATCGTCTTCACCGATAACAATATTAACAGACTCACCGTCCTTCTTAACCATTACGCCGTGGAGCGCAAGAGGAATAGCGGTCCACTGATACTTCTTGATACCACCGTAATAATGAGTTTTAAGGAAGCCCATTCCCGAATCCTCGTACATAGGCACCTGCTTCAAGTCGAGTCTCGGAGAGTCAATATGAGAGGCAATAATTCTTATACCATCTTTTTCAAGGTCGTTTTCTCCAACCTTAAAGAGCATAAGAGCTTTTCCGTGATTATTGTAGTATTTCTTATCACCTACGCAAACCTTGTCACCAAGGTGATATTCGGTATAGCCGTAGCTTTTGGCAAGTGATATAGAATAATCAACCGCCTCACGCTCGGTTTTCGCATTGTCAAGATATTTCATATATCCGTCTGCGTAGTCGTAAATTGCCTTGATTTTTTCCGCGCTTGCTTCTTCATAAACGTTCTTCTTCTTGTATGAAAGCTTTTCAAGCATTTCTTTTCCCATGTTTTTTTCACTCATTTTTATTTTCTCCATTCAAAAATTTTATTTTTAAGCTCTTCGACTGAAGCTTTAAGCTCATCGAGCGAGCCATTGTTAACAATTACAAAATCAGAGCGCCTTACAAGCTCTTCGTCGGGGATTTGAGAAATAATGCGCTCTTTAGCGTTTTCCTCGCTTATGGCATCTCGCTCTGTAATCCTTTGAATTTTAATATCCGTGTGCGCCGTTACCGATATAATTATATCACATTTTTTATCAAAACCGGATTCGAAAAGCAAAGGAGCGTCAAAAATTACAGTATCAAATCCTTTGTCTTTTAAATATGCGATACGACGTTCTGTTTCTTCTAATATAGCGCCGTGCGTTATCTCGTTCAGAGCCTTGCGAAGCTTGCCCGAAAAATCCGAAAATACGGTTTCGGAAAGTCGCTTTCTGTTAAGAGAGCCGTCGGAAAATACTATTTCATTACCGAATCTTTCCGAAAGCTTAAAAATCAACGGTGAGCCGGGAACAGTTAAATCTCTGTAAACCGCATCTGCATCAATGGAAGGAATACCGAGGTCGGAAAATATTTTTGCGACAGTTCCCTTGCCGCTTCCGCTCGTACCGCAAAGTCCTATTATCATTTTTTACCTCAAAGCGATAAACGTTGATTTTTGACTGATTACATTAATAATTATCGCATACATATAATATTATACAATATATTTAACTCAATTGTCAAGGTTTGGTAAATCAAGATTTGCAAAAAAGTCTTTTTCATTTTGAATTTACATATTTTTTATTAGAAATTTTGAGTCAGTAACAATTATTTTGCGCATGGCTTACTAAAAGGAGAAAGATATGAACACAGAATACGGAACCGCTAACGAATATTATGCATCGGCAAACAGCTACGTCGGATTTGAGTCATACTTCGGTGAAATTTTCAATTCTTCGCGCTTCACTAAAATTTTTGTTTTAAAAGGCGGTCCCGGAACGGGAAAAAGCACGATACTCAAAAAGATTGCCAAATTTGCTAAAAATCAAAAAATCAATTTCGAGATTTTCAGATGCTCGTCTGACCCCGCATCGTTGGATGCGGTGATAATCGATGACGGAAAGAGACGTGTTGCGATTCTTGACGGTACCGCACCTCACGAAAGAGACGCTGTTATTCCGGGGGCTGTTGACGAGCTTGTAAATCTCGGTGAAGCTTGGGATTCGGAAGGACTTGAAAAATGTAAGAACAAAATTTTAAAAATAAATTTTGAAAAGAACAAATCTTACAAAAACGCATACAAGAATCTTGGTTTTTCTTCGATTTTCGCTACAAATATTAAGGCAGAAATTGAATCGCGGTTTGATTTTAAAAAAGCAAAAAAGGCGTCGTCCGATGCTTTTTCAACTCTCTCCGATGCCTTTAAATTCGGTAATTCAGATATACGACTTATTAGCTCTTTTTCAAAAAACGGATATTCTTCCTTAAAGACTCCATACTTCTTATGCGATAAAATTTATTCGGTCAGAGGTCGCTTTGGAAGTGAAAATATTTTTCTTAAAATTCTTATAGACGAACTTACGGATAAGAACGTTTCGTTTTGCAAAATCCCCTCGCCTCTTGATAAGGATATTTTTGAGGGAATATATTTCAGAGAAAGCAAAATGGCAATTCTTGCTATGGGTGACGGAGAAGAGCTTTGCGACACCTCTTCGTTTTTGAATATAGACGATTACTCCGAGTTTAACGATTATATTACACCTATTGAAAACAGCAAGGAATTTTATCTTAAGAGAGCCGCAGATGCTCTTGTTACGGCATCCGAGTATCATTTTATGCTTGAGGATATTTATACTCCCAATATGAATTTCGACCTACTCGACAAAATTGGAGACGGTATTATTGAAAGAATAGAAAAAATATTTTTAAGTTCTGTTTAAATCTTTATACTTTCTTGACAATAGTAATAATTTATGATAATATAAATAAAGTGAAAAAAACACCCGTGGTTAATCTTCACACGGGTGTTTTTAAATTAAAGAGCTTTAACTATTTCTTCGGTGTCTTTAGCGATTACAAGCTCCTCGTTTGTAGGAATCATGTAAATTTCTACCGCAGAGTCGTCAGCGGAAAGCTTAACGGGTGTAGAAGAGTGACCAAAGGTATTTCTCTCTTTGTCAAGCTTGACTCCAAGATACTCAAGTCCCTCAAGCGCATGCTCACGAATGTAAGGAGCGTGCTCGCCTATGCCTGCGGTAAATACGATTGCGTTAAGACCGCCCATAGCCGCGCTGTAAGAACCGATAAACTTCTTTATCTGATAGCAAAGCATATCATAAACGAGTTTAGCTCTTTCATTGCCCTCGTTCATAGCTTTCTCTACGTCACGGGAATCAGAGCCTACGCCGCTTATACCCTCAAAACCGCACTTCTTATTCATATAAGTGTCCATTTCCTTGGGAGTATAGCCCTTCTTTTCCATTATGAAAGGAACGATAGCGGGGTCGATAGCGCCGCAGCGTGTTCCCATAAGTATACCGTCAAGAGGAGTGAAGCCCATCGAGGTATCAACGCATTTTCCGTCCTTTACAGCGGAAATGGAAGAACCGTTACCGATATGGCAGGTTACGATTTTCGTGCCTTCGCTTCCCTTGCCCATAATCTTTATCATTTCTCCGCTTACGTAGCGGTGAGAGGTTCCGTGAGCGCCGTAGCGGCGAATCTGGTAGTCCTCATACATATCGTACGAAATACCGTACATAAATGCCTCTTTAGGCATTGTCTGATGGAATGCTGTATCAAAAACAAGAACCTCGGGCGTTTCGGGCATTACAGATTTGCAGCCCTTGATTCCCATTATGTGAGCGGGAGTATGAAGAGGAGCGTATGATACGCACTTCTCAAGAGTTTCCATAACCTCGTCGGTTACAAGAACAGACTGGGTAAAGTAAGGTCCGCCATGAACGACTCTGTGGCCGATAGCCTCAATTTCGTCAACCGAGTTAAGACAGCCAACCTCTTTATCGAGCAAGGCTGAAACTACGAGCTTCATAGCTTCGGAGTGGTCCTTCAAGGATGTTTCGTTTATGTAATCATCCTTGCCGCTGATTTTGTGAATAAGTCTCGAGCCCTCGATTCCGATTCTTTCGCAATTACCTTTTGCGAGAACGTCGCCGCTATCAGTATCGAAAAGCTGATACTTAAGAGAGCTTGAGCCTGCGTTTACAACAAGTACTTTCATTTTATAGTCCTTTCGTTTCTTTTTTATAACACAACAATTATACACCATTTAATCTGAATTATCAACACCGAAAGCAAAAAAAATATTTTTTTATGAAAGGGGCAAGTTATGGTAACAGTAGCAATAATATCAGAATACAACCCTTTTCATAAGGGTCACGAATTTCAAATCAGAAAGATTCGAGAGGAGTTCGGAGAAGATACCGCAATAATTGCAATTATGAGCGGTAATTATACCCAACGAGGAGATATAGCTATTTCCGATAAGGGTACAAGAGCAAGGTGCGCACTTATTGGCGGCGTAAACCTTGTGCTTGAAATACCTTTTCCTTTTTCATCATCAAGCGCTGAATTTTTCGCAAAAAGCGGTGTTAAAATAGCAGATTCTCTTGGCATAGTAGATTATTTATCCTTCGGCTCCGAGAGTGGCGATATAAAAGCGCTTGAATTGGCTGCTGATATTATCGAATCCGAAAATTATAAAAATGCTTTTCTCGAGATAAGCAAGAATAAAGGGCTCGGATATCCAGAGACGTGCGAAGAGGCTTACAGAGCGGTATCCCACGACGAGTCCTTGAGTTTTACACCTAACAATATACTTGCGCTCGAATACATCAAGGCATTGAGAGATTTTAGCAGCTCTATTAAGCCTCATACCATAAAAAGAGAGGGCGCGGGATATAACGAGACTAACGTAACCCGTGAGGTTTTTCAAAGCGCTATGTCTATCCGCGAATGCTTCTCAAAATCAGATTTTAAGGCGTATGAATATATACCGGCTTCGTCGGTGGATATTTACGAAGCTTTAGCTGAAAGCGGAGATTTTCCTACCGATATATCAAAAATTTCCGCATCGTTTATTTCATATTTTCGTTTAAATCCCCCTATATCGCAGAGTGAAAAAATTCACGATGCTGAGGGTGGTTTATATAATCGTCTCTATAACGCAAGTTTTGAGGCAAACGATATTTCTACTCTGCTTACGCTCACCGAAACTAAAAAGTACACCAAAGCAAGACTCAGACGTGCGATGCTTAACGTTTATTTCGGCGTTACCTCCTCCGAAATAAGAGCTTTACCGCATTACACTCAAATTCTTGCTATGGATAAAGTCGGAATGCGTTTGCTGAAATCCGTACGGAAGCGTGACGATTTCGAAATATTGACGAAGCCCTCCGCATTTCTGCATTTTAATGATACGCAGCGTGCGCAAAAGCTATTGTCTGACAAGGCTGATTCAATATTTGAGCTTACAAAGCCGATACCGAAATCAGGAAAAAGCTCGCTTACATTTACCCCGTATATCAAAAAATAGCGTATCCTGCGTTATTTTAACAATATCCTCTTTTGTCGAATATATTTACAAGGCAAAGCAAGTTTGATATTATTGATATGCGAAGTGGACGAGCAGTCACCTCTTCCAAATAAATTGAAAGGAGTTATACACCTATGTTTGACGTAAAAGGCATTGAGAACGGAGAGTTCCTTGAATACAAGGGCAGACCTCTCGTTCGTAAAGAAGATGAACTGTATTACGGAGATCTTTCCGAATACTATGTAAAAATGATGATAATAACCGAAAAGGCTTCGGGAAAAACAGACGATAAGATTCCCGATAACATAGCAGTTCAGCTTTTCGCGCCCGGAAAGCCTTTCCCCGAGAAGCAGATTTCCGCTAAAGGACTTTCCGATGCTTTTGAGACTGCTGCGGCTTGGCTTGACCGCTACAACAAGTAATTTAAAAAGTGTTTAAAACGTGCATATCACCGGATATATATCACCGGATATGCAAGGAGGTAAAAAATGAAAAACGCTGAGGCGAGCAATATAACCAAAATTATTGCCGCCGTGATAATAGGCGTTATGCTTATATTTATGATAGGCATAGTGGCAAACGGTTGGCAAAACGACTTGAACGGAGAAAATAGCGGCGAGGTCGATGATAGTAACGACAATGCCGATAACCTAAACGGCGATACCGACGAAAACGAAGGTACCGCCGATAATATTACAGTAGAAAAGGAGCCCGAAATTCCTAAATTTATGAGCTACCTTACAGGACTCAAGATAACCGAGGATATGGACGGTATTCTTCCCTACGCAATACTTATAGAGCCTGGCGCGCCGATTTACGGCATTTCCGGTTCTGAGTTGACAATTGAAATACCTACCGAAAACGGAAATACAAGATTTGTAGTTTACAGAAACGATATTTCAAATCTCGGAAAAATCGGAGCTATAACAAAAACTCGCAACTATATTTCGCAAACGGTTAAATTTTTCGGCGGTATTCAGGTAGCATACGGAAACGACGATATTGTTTCTTATTCATCAATTCCATCGACGCTCCATATTGATTTGAGCAAAAACAGCGATTACGTCTATAAGGAAAACGGTAAAAATATTTATACAGATAGAGAAAATCTCGAGACTCTTGTTAAATCCGAGGGCATTGATTTATTAAGTTATAAAAATCAAAATATGCCATTTGAATTTGTGGAATATTATGAAACTGTATCGGGAAATGCTTCCGCGGAAACCGTTCTTATTCCCTATACGGACACAAATTCCACTTATCTCAAATACGATGCAGCATCAAAAACGTATCATCTTTATAAGGGCGAGCGCGCAAAGGTTGATATGCTTGACGGAAAAACCGCATCGTATAAAAACGTTTTTGTGCTCTTCTCGAATATGATAACCTACGAGCTCTCTTCGGGAACCGAAACCGTAGTTGACACGGCGTCAGGCGGCAGCGGTTACTACATAACCGACGGAACTCTTACCGAGCTTCGTTGGAGCGTAGATAAAAACGGTAATCTTACCTTTAAGGATTTAAATGGAAATAAGCTTACGGTAAACAGAGGTAATTCCTATATAGGATACTATAAGGCGTCTGATTTAAGCTCTGTAATTTTTGACTAAAAAAAGCAAGTAGGATAAAATTTCTCGCTATCCTACTTGCTTTTTTTAGTCTTCCATTTGTTTTGCGAGGAATATTCCCGCGGTTTGAATAAGCTTCGCCTCAATGTCGGAGGCTATTTTTTCACCGATGGAATTCCCTGCCTGCCAGCCGGAAATTACACATCCTATAACGTCTCCCTCGGCTATAATCGGCATTGCGGAGCTGATATAATGCTCTTTGCTTGCTTCTATAATGAATTTGTCATTCTTTTCGGATATATTCTGATAAAGAACTCTGCTTTCCATTATATCTTCAAGCTCTCGTGTTATTTTTTTGTCTAAATATTCTCTCTTTGAGGCTCCGGAGACTGCTATTACCGCATCTCTGTCACATATAAAAATCGGAAGTCCAGAGGTCTTTTGCAAGGTATCCGCATATTCGGTTGCGAAATTCTGAAGCTCACCGATAGGCGAGTACTTTTTAAATATAACCTCACCCTCTCTATCGGTAAATATTTCCAAGGGGTCTCCCTCGCGTATTCTCATTGTTCTTCTTATTTCCTTAGGGATAACGACTCTTCCCAGATCGTCGATTCTTCTTACTATTCCGGTTGCTTTCATTTATAATAACCTTTCGTATTACAATTATCAATATATAAATCCTTTTTATGGATTGTAAATATATTATTTGAAAGTTTCGGAAAAATATCCTTATAAAATAAAGTTTTGTGCTTTTGGCTCAAAATTTTAACGCTCGATATACGTTATATATACCGAGCGTTATCTTTTTATTTGGAAAATAATATTTTCTCTGATTCAAGCATAATTTTATCAAATTCTTCACCAAGACGCTTTCTTGCTTTAGCGAATTTTTTATATGCGCACTTGTCCGCCATATGTATGTCGCTTCCGATAGCTACGACTAGCCCTCTGTCTATCCACTCATATAGATGCCTTTTGACGAAGAACTTAGACAGTGCCGAGGCGTTAAGCTGAATTTTAGCTCCAAGATTTACTAGTTTTTCAATATTATCTTTTGGATAACGGTCCGCATGCGCAAGAACAACGGAATATCCATAGCCTATAAGTTTATCAACGGTTGTGATATATTCCTGTCTGAAATCCCAAAACGGAAGCTCTATAAGAAGAGTGCGCGTGTTTTCGATACAAAGTGACTCCAAATTTGTCAGCTTATCGAGACTGTCGCAAAGGAGAATCTCCGCACCTATAATGACATTTGAATCCGAATGTTTTTTAATTTCTGCCGCAGCTAAGCTCCGTCTTGAAAGAAATTTATCCAAAGCGTGTCTATGTGGATAAAAATGAGGAGTAGCCACTATTACCTCGATGCCTGCCGTCCTCGATAATTCTATCTGCTTGAGCGACGTTTCGACCGAATCCGAGCCGTGATCCGCGCGAGGAAGAATATGTGTGTGAAAATCAATATGTTTCATATCAAAAAAGACACGCCGTGAACGTTCACGGCGTGTATAAATCAGATTTTATAGCGCAGATAGGAAGCCGTAAAGCCTCTCTGCTATTCTTTTGGCGCCCGCATTTGACGGATGTAATCCGTCGGGCATAAACTTTTCCTTTATAATCGGAATGACAGGCTGCAATCCCGAAACCTTATACAAATCAAGAACAGTTCTCCTAAAAAAGTAAAGTTTAGTTTGCGTAAATTGACTCTCTGTTCTGATTTGTTCCGTTAGCGGCATCCTCGGGAAGCCATTCAAGCTCTTCGCAATAGAGCATCTTGAATATATTACCGGTGTAAAGAGGATTCATAATATAGTCGTTGACACCGTCTTTTACTCTGACGATACTGTCATCTTCATTCTGAAGATAATTAGTACCCAAAATACCGTATTGGAGATAATTGCAAAGGTCGGTATCTTTATTTATAGCATATATCATTTCCATAGAACGTTCAACACTAACGGAGTTAGCACTGATAGCAAACGCTGAAGAATAAACGTCAGCCTTTGTAGCGGTAGGATATACGGATATATTGCATATGTTACCATCTGCTTCGATTACCGCTTTATCTTCATACATTCCGTAAACGGTTTTTATGTACTGCGTAGGATCTTCGCTGGCTGCAACAAGGTCCTTCCAGAGATTTGCATTTTCATCATTCTGAAGCGCTTCTATACTAGTATAGGTCTTAAGAACCTCATCGCTGTAATAGTATTCTCTTGCCTTTGCCTTATTTATAACCAAATACTCATACTGACCTACAACGTGATTATTAGGAACGCAATAATTAACGCTCGTGCCATTTTCGAGCACTACAGATGCGTCAATAAGCGAATCCGTAATTTCGGAATTGAGCGTACCGTATGCGGTACCGTTTAAATACGTTGTAATATCAGCAAGACGTCCTGCCGCGTATAAGCTGTTGAACATACTTTCGGAATTGATAAGGAAGATATCCGCATGGTCAGTAGCGCCCGCTGCGGTCTTCTCGGTAATTTTAGCTGCATAATTTTCATCCGAACAATATATTACGTTAAGCGTAGTACCGTAGTTATCAGAAGTGTATGTCTTGATACGCTCTCTTACGGTATCAAGAGCGTTGCCGGTAGTTGCAGGGTCGCAGATGATGTACAAGTTAAGCGTAATATTTTCCTTTTTCGTGGGCTTTTCGTACTGATCCATATACTCACCGATTATATCTTCTGCGCAACCAACGAACATAAAGAGTGCCATAACAAGACATAAAACGGCGCTGACGATTTTTTTCATTATGTAATTTACCTCCAAGGCGACATTATATTACTAGTTAATTTTACTATAAAAAGACTTTAAAGTCAAGTATTTTATTATTTAAAAGATTTTCCCCTGCGCGTTTTGGCACAATAGCCAATAGTAAGTGTTATTTTTTGTTCAATATGACAGAGCAAAAAATGCATTTTTGTCATAAAACTGTTGGCTATAGTGCTTAATTCGCAAGATAATCCTTAAGTGTCTTTGATCTTGAAGGGTGTCTTAACTTTCTTAAAGCCTTTGCTTCAATCTGACGGATTCTTTCTCTTGTTATCTGGAACTGACGACCAACCTCCTCAAGAGTTCTCGGGCGTCCGTCCTCGAGTCCAAAGCGAAGCTTAATTACCTGCTCTTCTCTTGGAGTGAGAGTGCGTAATACGTTGCAAAGCTGCTCTCTGAGAAGAGCGTAAGACGCGCTGTCAGAGGGGGCGGGAGAATCACTGTCCTCAACAAAATCTCCAAGATGGCTATCCTCTTCCTCGCCTATGGGCGTTTCAAGAGAAACAGGGTCCTGCGCTATCTTCATTATTTCTCTTACCTTATCAGCCGTCATACCGAGCTTTTCAGCAATCTCGTCTGTAGTGGGCTCACGTCCGAGATCCTGAAGAAGCTGACGCGAGGTTCTCGAAACCTTATGAATAGTTTCAACCATATGAACGGGAATACGGATAGTTCTCGCCTGATCCGCTATAGCTCTGGTAATTGCCTGACGAATCCACCAGGTTGCATACGTAGAGAATTTGAAGCCCTTACTGTAATCGAACTTTTCAACAGCCTTCATAAGACCGAGATTTCCCTCCTGAATTAAATCGAGGAAGTACATTCCTTTTCCTACGTGGCGCTTCGCAATATTTACAACGAGACGAAGGTTTGCTTCGGTAAGCTCGTCCTTTGCAGCCTTGTCGCCAAGCGAAATACGCTCTGCAAGATATGCCTCGCGTTCGGGAGTAAGGAGCGGTATTTTACCGATATCTTTAAGATACATACGTACGGGATCGTCAATGGCAAGTCCCTCTTGAGAAAGAATCTTCTCCATCTTTTCAGCGTTTTCGTAGTTCTTTACGTCTCTTTCGATTTCTTTAAAGTTCTCGTTTTCAATGTCTTCGGGGTTAGCACTGTCAATATCAACCTGGGTTATATCAAAGTCGATGTCCTCAAGCGCTTTCATAATCCCCGATTCAACCATTCCGTTACCGGATTTAGAATCAATGTAGTCGTTAACGTCGATTTTTTCTCTGCTCATATTTTTTATCCTTTCCTCGTTCCTTTGCAAAATCAAGATTCACTTCTCATTTTATTAATAAAATCAGTAAGCTGGTCGAACGTCTCTGCCGTAGCGGAGGTTTTCTTCTGCATAGAACTTTTAAGTGCTTTAATACTGTCAACGAGAACCTCGTCGCCGTTATTTACAAGCTCCATACGTGACAATTTGATTTTTGTAATACGTCCTACCTCTTCGGGTGTAAATATTTCATTTAAATCGGCGAATACGTCACCTTTTAAGTAAGACTCCTTTATGTAGGCGAAAATTCTTTTGTTAAGCTCGGTGAAAAAGTCCGATTCATCAAGAAGTGAATTTTCAAACACCTTCTTTCTGTGTTCGGCAAAAAGAAGAAGTAAGCCTACGACGACCTCCTCGTGCTTAGCAACGGTGGGAGCTTTCGCAAAATCGGGATTTACCTTATCTCTGTATCCGGCGGCGGCCTGACGAGCTCTCTCCGATTCGGAAGCCTTGAACGTTTTTATGTTTTTCTGTATTATTCTCTGAACGTCGCTCTTTATACTCTTCGCTTCAACGCCAAGAGTTTTAGAAACCATTTGAATATAAATATCTCTTTCTGCCTCAGAATAAAACGCTGAAATTTCATTTTCAAGCATATTCAAAACCTTAACTCTATCTTGCGGAAGGTTTATATCGAACTTTGACAGAATGTTTTCCATCTTATACTCAAATTCGATTTTTGCGGAATCAAGTACATCTTTGAATTTTTCTTTTCCAAATGTTTTTATATATTCATCGGGGTCCTTTGAGCCGGGAACCTTAACTACTCTTACGTCAAGTCCGACATCACCTATTACCTTAAGCGCTTTATTTGCCGCCTTTTGACCCGCTTCGTCAGAGTCGTAACAGATAACGACCTTTTTGGTGTATCTGCTCATAAGACGCGCCTGCTCGGAGGTTATCGCCGTTCCCAAGGTTGCCACCGCGTTTGTAAATCCCGCGGCGTGAAGCGCTATAACGTCCATATAACCCTCACAGAGCACCATGGTTTCAGAGCAAGTAAGCCTTGCAAAATTCAAAGCATATACGTGCCGTGTCTTTTTATATACAGGTGTATCCGACGAGTTTTTATATTTCGGCTTAGTTTCGTTATCCATAGCTCGTCCGCCAAAGGCGATAACGTTTCCCGAAACGTCTATGATTGGGAACATAACTCTTTTTCGGAAAGCATCGAAATATCTGCCTTTTTCGGACTTGCCGCATAGGAAGCCCGCAACCAGCTCGTCTTTTGTATAACCCTTTGCCGTCATATAGTTTAAAAGACTGTCAAAGCTATCGGGAGCGTATCCAAGTCCGAAATGCTTTATGGTCGATAAAGAAAGACCTCTTTTTTCTGTGAAATACGAAAGAGCTGCTTTTGCGTCGGTCGTATTTGCCATTAAACACTTATGGAAGAAGTTTGCCGCATCGACGTTCATCTTGAACATACGGTCACGGTTGAACTTTTTCTCTTCCCTTACGTATTTATTGTCATCATCAACTATGGTTATACCCGCGCGTTTTGCCAAAAACTGCAGAGCGTCGGGATAATCAAGATGCTCCATTTGCTTTATAAAGGTAACTGCATCGCCACCGATTCCGCAGCCGAAGCAATAGAAGCTTGCCGTTCTTGGATAAACGGTAAAGGAAGGGCTTTTCTCGCTATGGAATGGGCAGAGACCTTTATAAGTGTCCCCTGCGCGTTTCAATGATATATATGAAGAAATCAGAGGCTCTATATCTGTTCTTGCCAAAATTTCCTCGATAGTATCCTTACTTATCAAAAGAAGCTCTCCTTTCCCTTTTTCTTTCGTCACAATATACGACAAAGATATAAAAAAACACTTTTAATATTTTATATTATTCTCGAAAATCGTATTTTTTATCTAAAAAATCAACTTTACATCTTCCGGAAGTTATTTCAAGAAGTTCCTTTTCCATTTTTTCATAATTATCCGAAATAACCGAACCGCTCACCTTAACGTTATCCGAATAATCGGTATTCTCAATTAAAAATTCATTTTTTGATAATACCGGTGAAATTTTCTGAAAATCCGAATAGCCCACTGTGATATCTAAAAAAGTGTAAGTGCTGTATTTAATAATTTTAGCAGCCTTCAAGGCTCCGAGAGCCGCCTCTGTATATGCGTGAACAAGACCGCCCGTTCCGAGAAGAATGCCTCCGAAATACCGAACTACGACTATTACCGTATCCGTAACACCGTTCTTCCTTATAACGTCAAGAACGGGCATACCCGCAGTTCCCTGAGGTTCTCTGTCATCGGTATATCTCATAGTGGAATTTTCTCTTAAAACGTATGCATATACCCAATGCCTTGCGTCAGGATATCTTTTCTTTACTGACTGAACGAAGGCTATGGCGTCATTTTCGTCAACGATAGGCTTGGCAAAGCCAATGAAAACCGATTTTCTGTCCTCAAATCTGTATTCGGCTAATTCCTTAACTGTTATATACGAGTCCATTTTTCACCTCAATCGACGATATATCTTGAGAGGCTGCCTTGCTCTTCCGCGCCAAGAATTGCCTTAACCAGAATACCTTCAGCCTGATAGTCAACGCTGTTAACTGTGCAGTTGTCGTACATTTTACTTACCACTGACTGCTCACTGTAAGGAATCAGGAGCGTGCATTCTCTTTTTCCCTCGTGAATAACCTTTTCAATAACCGAAAGTAAATTATCAATACCGCGGTTTTCCTTTGCGGAAATTACAACCGTGCGTTCCTTTGGAACGGCATATGAGGCGCCGTCAATGCTGTCGCACTTGTTATAAACGTATATTCTCGGCTTATCCTCTGCCGAAAGGTCGCTTATTATTTTTTCAGTAACCTCAATATGTTCTGAGACCTCAGGGTCCGTTATATCCGAAACAATGAGCAGAACGTCTGCATAGGTTACCTCGTCAAGAGTTGATTTAAAGGCTTCTACGAGGTGATGAGGGAGTTTTCTTATAAATCCGACGGTATCGGTAAGAAGCACGGTTTCTCCGCAGGGCAAAAGAAGCTTTCTGGTAGTAGGGTCAAGAGTTGCGAAAAGCTTGTCCTCAGCAAGAACTCCGGCACCCGTAAGTCTATTTAAAAGCGTTGATTTTCCGGCGTTGGTATAACCTACTACGGCAATTTTGGGAAGACCGCTTCTATCCCTTTGCGCTCGCATAACGCTTCTGTTATGCTCAAGCTCGCGAAGTCTTGCTTCAAGGGCGGAAATTTTCGTATGAAGATGACGCCTATCGCTTTCAAGCTGGGTTTCTCCGGGACCTCTCGTTCCGATTCCGCCTCCCTGACGTGAAAGCTTTGCGCCCTTTCCGACGAGTCTCGGAGCAGTATACTTAAGCTGCGCAAGCTCGACCTGAAGCTTTCCCTCACCGCTTGTAGCGTGAAGGGCAAAAATATCCAGAATAAGCATGCTTCTGTCAATAACGTCAACGCCAATATCGTCCTCGAGATTTCGTATTTGCATAGGAGAAAGCTCGAAGTCAAAGACAATAAGGTCAACGTTTTCTCTTTCGGCGAGCTCTTTAATTTCGGTTACCTTTCCGCTACCTATGACTGTTCTTGGCTCAAAGGTTGGTTTTATCTGTATAACGCGTGCGACGGACTCTCCGCCTGCCGTATTTAAAAGGCGTTCAAGCTCGTCAAGGCTTCTTTCGCATTCCTCTGTCTCGGAGGTGCTTTTTAAGGCTGCGACGAGAATGGCCCGTCTTATTTGATTTTCTTCCATATTAACCTCCTCAAAAAAACGCAAAAGAGCGCGGATAACCTTAAGTAGACTATCCAACGCTCTTTGATAGGCAATGATTATTTGGTCATTGCAAGACGCTTCTTGAACTTATCAACGCGTCCGCCTGCATCTACAAATTTCTGCTTACCTGTATAGAAAGGATGGCACTTGGAGCAAATTTCAACGTTAAGGTCGCCCTTTACGGAGTGAGTCTTAACAGTCTCGCCGCATGCGCATCTAATGGTAGCTTCTTTGCATTCGGGATGTATTCCTGCTTTCATTTTAACACCTCTTTACATAATTATTCATTTTAATACTCGCTTATTATATCACATAATTTTTCAATTTGCAATACCTTTTTCAAAAAAAATATTTATTTATTGACATTAGTATTAAATTTACCCCGATATTATATCTTTTCTTCAATTTTTTTACGTAATCTGTGCATTATTTTCTTTTCAAGCCTTGATATGTAGCTTTGAGAAATTCCGAGAACGTCGGCTACCTCCTTTTGAGTAAGCTCTTCTCTTCCAAACAGTCCAAACCTCATTTCTATTATTATACGCTCACGCTCTGATAAATCCATTACCGCCTCTCTCACTATTTTCTTTTCCTCGTCTTCTTCCATCGCGCGAGATACCGCATCAGCCTCGCTGCCGAGGATATCGGATAAAAGCAGTTCGTTACCGTCGTAATCCACGCTAAGCGGTTCATCTATTGAAATTTCCTTTTTACGCTGCGAGCTTTTTCTTATAAACATAAGAATTTCATTTTCTATGCACCTTGAGGCATAGGTTGCAATCTTTATATTCTTTTCGGAGTTGTAAGTACCTACGGCTTTCATCAAGCCCACAGTACCGATAGATATAAGCTCCTCTATTCCAACACCGGTATTTTCAAAGCGCTTGGCAATATAAACGACGAGTCTTAAATTATGTTCAATGAGAGTCTGCCTTGCGTACTCGGTATCAATTTCGGAAATCATTTTTTCCTCTTCTTCGGTATCGAGCGGCGGAGGCAGAGTGTCGCTTCCGTTTATGTAATATACGCTATCCTTGCCAAAAAGCTTAAGTAACAGTTTCTTTATTGCCCGAAATATTTTCTTCATATCGTTCAGTCGGTTAAGGAAGCCGGCATAAGAGCCATATATCCCCCGAAATTCCCCTCCTCTTCATCGAGTGCAATCGTTATATTTTCGTATTTTTCTTTTCCCTTATTTACTTTTATGTAATCACATCTTATCCCCACAAAAATTCTTTTGCATCCAACTCCCTTTGCGGGAATTAAGCGTATCCGTGATTTTAGCTTCGGGTCGGTGGTTTCAACGGGGCTATCCTTTCCGATAAGAGCTTCCGCTGCTTTTTTCTTTATAAGAAGCACCGGGCTGTTGTTAAGTGGGTCGGTTAGCAGATTTCCACTGTCAACCAGCGCAGAAATAGTTACTTCCTTTCCAAAAAGCGCAACGGTCAATATTGCGTTCTCTTCGTTTTTGCTCCCAAAGAACATAAGAAACAGCAGCCTTAAAATACCGTAGGAAAGTAATATAATTAAGGATAGCGAAAGAATTTTTCGGTTCTCCGCACCGCTGCTACTTTCGGAAAAGAATTTGTAAAAGTATCTGTCAAACAAACCGTAAATAAAGCTCACAAAACCGCCTATAAAGGTTTCAAAAACAAGAAAAGCACCGTAAAGCTTTATTCTTTTTACAGCAGTAGTTTCCTTACAAAATATAAAAACTATCAATAGCGAGCTTAAAATCAAGGCCGCGAAAAATAATATTCCTTTTAATTCGTATAACGCTGTAAAGCATGCAAAAAGCGAGCCTATTACCGAAGAAATTATTAGTCTTTGGGCGGTACTGTTTACTTTGGCGAGCGATGCCGCAAAATACAGCGAAAGCATATCCACAGTGAAGTTAATCAAAAAATACACGTCTATGTATAGCGTTTTCATAATGCGCCTTTCATAATTTGCATAAATTTTACGCGATAAACAAAAATACTGCGCCTTGCAGCGCAATAATATTCTATCATTAAAACTACGCAATATTTGTCGCAATAAGAAAAATAAAAAACACCGCGGAAAAATTATTCTCCGCGGTATTCTGCGCACTATATTACTTTTTAATTTTTTCCTCGAGGATATCTGCGCATCTTTCCATATATTCACCCTCAAAGAGCTCAATAACTCCCTTATCGCACTGCGAAGCAAGGTCCATATCTATGGGAAGCTTTGCGAGAACGTCAGTTCCGTAAGACTTTGCGAGCTCCTCAATCTTACTCTCACCGTAAGGTCTTATTACCTTACCGCAATCGGGACAAACTATATAACTGTAATTTTCTACAAGTCCAAGCACCGGTATATCCATAAGGGAAGCCATATTGACGGCCTTTTCGACTATCATCGAAACAAGCTCCTGAGGGCTTGAAACTATGATAATTCCGTCAAGCGGAAGGCTTTGGAAAACAGTAAGGGGAACGTCACCGGTTCCGGGAGGCATATCAACGAACATATAGTCAACCTCGTTCCAGACAACCTCGCTCCAGAACTGCTTAACCGTTCCCGCTATTACGGGACCTCTCCATACGACAGGCTTAGTTTCCTCGTCAACGAGCAAATTCAAGCTCATAACTTCGATTCCCGTCTTTGTTACAGCGGGAAACATACCAAGCTCCGAGCCCTGAATTTCACCGCATTTAAGACCGAAGGCCTTAGGGATAGAAGGACCTGTAATATCAGCGTCAAGAACAGCCGTCTTATATCCTCTTCTTTTCATAGTAACCGCAAGAAGAGAGGTAACAAGAGATTTACCAACACCGCCCTTACCGCTTACTATTCCTATAACTCTTTTTACGTTGCTTGCCTTGTTCTGCGGCGCCAGAAGTGATTCTTTAGAACACTTGCTGGAGCAATTAGAACAATCGTGATTGCATTCTGCCATTTTTTATCTCCGTCTTTTTTGAATTAAATTGTTTTTATAGTAACTTTGCCATCGGCAACGTCCAAATAAATACCGATGATTTTCTCTGGATATTTTTCGATTATCGTTGAGGCGATAAGATCCTCGACGTTTCTCTCGATATACCTTCTCATATTTCTTGCGCCGTATTTTGCGGAATAGGAGTTTTCGGCTATAAATTCTAGAAGCGAATCCGAATAGGTAAGCTTCATTCCCTTTTCTTCCATACTTGCGCCAAGCTTTCCAAGCATAATTTTCGCTATATCCACAAAATTATCTTTGGTAAGCTGATTAAATGTTATAATTTCATCAATGCGATTGATAAATTCGGGGCGCAGGAATGATGAAAGCGCTCTTTCTGTCTTTTCTTTCGCAAGAACCTCTCTTTTTTCCGAGAATCCCGAAATAGAAGATGAATTATCGCTTCCGGCATTGGTTGTCATTATAATTATAGTATTTTCGAAATTAACAACACGTCCCTGAGCATCGGTTATTTTACCGTCGTCGAGAATCTGAAGAAGTATATTCAGAACGTCGGGGTGCGCCTTTTCTATTTCATCGAAAAGAACGACGGAATAAGGTCGGCGTCTTATTTTTTCGGTAAGCTGCCCCGCCTCGTCATAGCCAACGTAACCCGGAGGTGCGCCTATAATTCTTGATACCGCATGCTTTTCCATAAACTCTGACATATCAAGCCTTATGAGAGATTCGGGCTGCTTGAATAGCTGATTTGCAAGCACCTTGACAAGCTCGGTTTTACCGACGCCAGTAGGACCTGCGAAAATCATAGACACGGGATTTCTTCTGTACGAAATACCTGCTCTCTTACGCTTAACAGCTCTCACGACAGCTTCAACAGCCTCGCTCTGACCGATAATTTGGGAACAAATGCGGTCACTGAGTCCGACAAGCTCGGAGAGCTCTCCCTCTGTAATATCAGATGCGGGAATGGCAGTCCAGATTTCAACTACCTTTGCAAGATCGTTAACCGTAAGCGTGAGTCCCGAAAGAATATTCTGAAGCTCGCTTTGGCGCTCCTCTAGGCGTAATATCTGCACCTTTATATCGGCAAGCTCCTTATAGTTATCCTCGGTTTGACCGTCAGGCTTCTCTATAATAGCTTCAAGCTCAGAGCGCTTCTTTTCGAGCGTTCCAAGAAGCTTATCGTTTCTCTTCTTCTCATTCAGCTCCGCAGACGTCAAAGCCGCTCTTGATGCGGCCTCGTCTATGAGGTCAATGGCTTTATCGGGTAAAAATCTATCAGTGATATATCGCTCGGAAAGAACTACTGCCGCTCTAGCTACCTCGTCCGTTATTCTTATACCGTGGAAAGCCTCGTAATAATTTTTGATACCGCTTATTACGTCAATCGTCTCATCAACGGACGGCTCATTAACCATAACAGGCTGGAATCTTCTCTCAAGGGCGCTATCCTTTTCGATATACTTTCGATACTCCTTGAGGGTGGTAGCGCCGATAACCTGTATCTCGCCTCTGGAAAGCGCGGGCTTAAGCATATTTGCCGCGCTCATGCTTCCCTCCGAATCTCCCGCGCCAACGATGTTATGAACCTCGTCAATAACCAGAATAACGTTTCCTAGGGTCTTTATTTCTTTGATAAGACCAAGTATTCTAGATTCAAACTGACCTCTGAATTGAGTTCCCGCAACAAGAGCGGTTAAATCAAGGAGCCATACCTCAGAGTCTATAAGACGCTCCGGAACAGTTTTATCAACTATTTTCTGCGCGAGAGCTTCGGCAATAGCGGTTTTTCCTACACCGGGCTCGCCTATAAGGCAGGGATTGTTTTTCTGTCTGCGGCAAAGGATTTGAATTACTCTGTCAAGCTCTCTGTCACGTCCGACAATTCTGTCAATCTTGCCGTTTTCGGCTTTTTTCGTAAGGCAAGTGCAGTACATATTAAGGAACTTTCTAGTATCGTCCTTCGGTGCTTGCTTTTTCGTTTTATCTCCGACGGGCTTTTTCCCTGCGGGATTTGGACTGCCGAAGCCGAAACCGGAGAGAAATTTCTGAAAATCAATAGCGGGCGCTCCGCCATCGTCGTCCGTCTGGGATAGCTCCGGAAGATTTTCTGCTGCTTCAGCCATAGCCTCTTCAAGCTCTCCGGACATTGATTCAATAGTTTCCTCTGACATTCCCATTTGCTTTAGCATATTGTCAAGAGGTTTTACGCCCAATTCGTGAGCGCATACAAAGCAAAGTCCTTCGTTGACCGTCTTTCCGTTCTCGCTTCTCGTGATAAAAACGGCAGCGGGTCTTTTCTTGCACCTTGCGCACATTGGTAAATTCATCTGTTAGTACACCTATAAAATTATCGTTTATTAAATCTTTAAATTTTCATAATCACCGCAAAGGGATTTAAATTCTTGAAGAATTCGGATACGGGGCCGCCCGCAAACGTGGGTGAAATCTTATATGCAATATTAGCTATAACGCAAGCTAAAACAGCCGCTATAACGCCGCCAAGTAAAAGACCTAGGAACTTATTGATGCGTCCGAGGATTCCCTTGGTGAATAAAACGTCGAGGAGGGCTATAAGAACCGTCAAAATAAGCATAAGTGCTATGAAAAGAACGGCATAAGTAACTACAACGGCAATCAGATTTCCTACCGGCGTTGCCATAGAGGTTGAAATTGCCTGAAGTATTTCTTCCGTGGTAGCGTCAGCTCCTATACCGCTGATATCAACCTTTAGCATTTCTGCAAGAAGCTTTAAGACAACAGGCATTGATTCTGCGGCATTCTCACCTGTAATATTTGCGCTATTCTCAATAAGAGAATTATATACCCAGGTCTCAACCTTTCCAACAAAAAGAGGCCTTGTCCACGCATTTATAATGGGCGCTGCTATTACTACGGTCAAGCAAATCGAAGCAATAACCTTAAGCGGCTTCGTAATAGTTCCAAAGAATCCTCTTTTGTAACCGAGAAGAAGACCGATAACAACAACTATTGCCAAAATTCCGTCAAGAAGAGTTAAATTTTCAAACATAGTCATTTCCTTTCTGAAAACAAATTTTGTCGCATCACATATTATACAACGGATTTTATATTATGTCAATAAGCGTATAAGATAAAATAATGTAAATAAACGTATTAAAACGTTACTTTAAAACCACGTTTGATTCGCCAAATATAGATTTAAGCCTTGATATTACACTATCATGGTCAGCATTTACAGTTACGTTTTTAATAGCTATATATTTTTTGCTCGCTGCGTCGAATATGACCACGGGAGTTTTTCCCGGATTGAGATTTGCTATCCTGTATATCGGAAGTATTCGGGACTCGTCAAACGAGTCGAGTTTTATATAGAGTCGCTTTTGAGGTTGCGCTGCTGATTCATTTTTGGCAGCCTTTGCCGTCTCTGCTTCGTATCTTGAGTTACTCATAAGAGGCGTGAGTCTTGAGAGGATAATTTTAGAGGCTTCGCCTTCCTCCTCGGATATACGTCCCTCGATTATAACAGCATTCTCCTCGGTAAGCTCAGAGGATACCTTGGCGTATTGCTTTGCGAATACTATAACCTCAATCTCGCCAATTCTATCTTCAAGCGTTATAAACGCCATTACGTCACCATTTTTGAGAGTTTTTGTCTTTTTTGCCGTAATTATACCGGCAATTCTTACAGAGGCCGAATCACTGTATTTTTCTTTGTTTTCGGAAACCTCTTCAACCGACGCTTCGACTATATCGGCAATACTATCGGTCTCAAGCGAGGCAATATGCTTCGTATAATCATCTATCATATGCCCCGAGAAATACATCCCCGAGCTTTCCTTTTCAAGAAGCAAAAGCTCTTTCAAAGAATATTCCTCGATTTCGGGATATGAGTAATTTGACTTTTGCGCTGAAGCACCTCCAAATACCATTGAAAACATATCCATTTGACCTGATATGTTATTTCTCTTCTTTCCCTGCTCTGACTCAAGAATATTCTCGTAAGAGGCTAGAAGCGCACTCCTCGGTACACCGAGAGAATCAAAAACACCGCACTTTATAAATGATTCAAGCGTGCGTTTGTTGATATCACTGTCCGCAAGCCTTGAAACGAACTCGTCAAAGCTCTTGTATTTTCCACGGTTTCGCTCTCTTACGACGGCTTCCGTAAAGTTTCTTCCTACGTTTTTGATAGCAAGAAGTCCGAAACGGATTGAATTTTCGGATACGGAAAAATCGGATTCGCTCAAATTTATATCAGGCGGTAAAACCTTTACTCCAAGCTTTGCCGCATCCGCTATATAAGAGCGAAGCTTTGCGGAGCTGTCAAGCACGCTCGTCATAAGAGCTGCAAAATATTCTGCGGGATAATGAGCTTTCAGATATGCCGTTCTGTATGAAATTATTCCATAAGCGGTAGCGTGGCTCTTATTGAATGCATACTTTGCGAAGCCAACCATATCGTCGAATATCTCATCGGCGGCAGCTTCTGATATGCCGTTATTTCTGCAACCCTCAACAAAGCTGTCACGTTCAGCCTTCATAGCCTCGGTTTTCTTCTTTGACATAGCACGGCGTACAATATCGGCTCTGGCATATGAATATCCTGCAAGAAGCCTGCATATCTGCATTACCTGCTCCTGATAAACGATGCAGCCGTACGTGACGTCAAGAATCTCTTCAAGCTCGGGAGTTCTGTAACTGATTTTCTCCTCACCGTGCTTTCTTGCTATAAAGGAATCTATGGAATCCATAGGACCCGGTCGGTAGAGGGCTATAACAGCTATAACGTCCTCGAGCGTTGACGGCATCAGCTTTGAGAGAACCTGTTTCATTCCGCCGGATTCCAGCTGAAATACGCCATCTGTTTTCGCATCGCAAAGTAGTGCAAAGGTTTTCTTATCGTCAAGAGGAATTTTAGATATATCAAAATCCCTATTTTTCTTTCTTATTTCAAGCTCGGCATTATGAATTACCGTAATGTAACGAAGTCCGAGAAAATCAAACTTAACCAGTCCGAGTCTTGCATCGGTATTCATATCAAATTGGGTAACAATACCCGTTCCACTATACGAAAGCGGAACGTATTCATACGTCGGCTTTTCGGTTATAACGACACCTGCCGCATGCGTTGACGCGTGCCTGGGCATACCCTCAAGGCTTTTGCTTATGTTTATAAGCCGCCTTACGTCAGAATCTGTTTCGTAAAGCTCTTTAAGCTCTCTTGAACGCAATGCCTGCTCGATTGTTATATTCATTTCTCTTGGAATGAATTTAGCAACGGTATCGACTCTTGCGTAAGGCATACCGAGAGCTCGTCCAACGTCACGAACGGCAGCCCTTGCGGCAAGCGTACCGAAGGTTGTTATCTGCGCAACCTTATCGTCGCCGTATTTTCTCTTGACGTAATCTATAACCTCTTCTCTTCTGTTATAGCAAAAGTCGATATCAAAGTCGGGCATAGAAACTCGTTCGGGATTTAAAAAGCGCTCGAAAAGCAAATCAAAGGCAATAGGGTCAACGTCGGTAATACCGACGCAAAATGCGACAAGGCTTCCCGCTCCCGAGCCTCTTCCCGGACCGACGGGGATATCATTTCTTTTAGCATATGCCACGAAATCCGCAACTATCAGATAGTATGCGTTAAAGCCCATATTATCAATTACGGAAAGCTCGTATTCCATGCGCTCGAGATATTCGTCTTTTGCGTGCTTTGAAAAATCGAATCTTCCCCGTATTTCGTGCATATCAAAGCCTTGGTATGCAAGCGCTCTTAAGGTTTCTTTGTGATTTTTGCCGTCCTCCGCTTTAAAGTCGGGAAGATGCAATTTATCAAATTCAAAGTCAAAATTGCATTTATCGGCTATCTTTCCGCTGTTTTCGATTGCGTTTTCATAGCCGCCGAAAAGTTCACGCATTTCCTTTTCGGTCTTGAAATAATACTCATTGGTATCAAAACCAAACGGTCTGCCGTCGGTAATACAGTTGTTTGTCTGTATGCAAAGAAGTGTTGCTTGCGTATCCGCATCCGTTCTTTCAATGTAATGAACGTCATTAGTCGCAACCATAGGAATACCGCATTTTGCGCTGAGCATCTTAATTCCAAAGGCAACCTTGCGCTCGTCGTCGATTCCGTGATTCTGAATCTCGAGATAGAAATCCTCTCCAAATATTTCTTTCATCTCAAGAGCATACTTTTCAGCCTCGGGCATACTTCCCGCAAGTATAAGCTGCGGGATTTTTCCCGCAAGGCAGGCGGAAAGCGCAATAAGCCCCTCGTGGTGATTTCTGATAAGCTCCATATCAATTCTCGGCTTCATATAAAAACCGTTGACGTAGCTTTCCGAAACCATATAGCAGAGGTTTTTATAGCCGATTTCGTTTTTGCAAAGTAAAATCAAATGATTTCCCGATGAATCCGCTTTTCCATCTTTTAAGTGACGGCTTCTTTGCGCCACGTAAACCTCGCAGCCTATTATAGGCTTTAGTCCACGCTTCTTCATAGCATCGTAAAACTCAACCGCTCCATACATAACGCCGTGGTCAGTTATAGCTACCGCCCTTTGACCGTCCGCTATCGCCTTATCGGCAATTTGGTCTATTCTCGCTGCGCCGTCAAGTAAGCTGTATTCGGTGTGAAGATGAAGATGAACGAAATCGCTCATAATAAAAACCTCCTCTCTTTAAAGATTGTATTTTATCGCAAGCTCTGTACCGAGCTTCATAATTTTTTGCATTCTGTGAGTAATACCCGATTTTGAAATCGGTGGGATTGAGCATCTGGCAAGCTGCGAGAGCGACATATCGGGATTTTCAAGACGCAGTCTTGCGGTATCGTGAAGCTCCTCGGGTAAAAGTCCTATAAGATTGTTTTCGGTCAGCTTCTTTATGAGCTGATATTGAGGGTTTGCCGCATTGACAGCCTTTGAAATGTTGACCGTGTCAAAGTTACGCAGTCTGTTCGCATTGTTCAAAAATTCGTTTGCAATTTTTATATTCATAAACGTGTAGGCAGTATCGTTAAGCTCAGCGCCTACAAAGAAGTCCTCGATAACCGAGCTGTTTTTCGTATATAATATACGCTCTGTCTTTCTCTCGTTAATCTTTAAATCGAGTCCAAGCTCTTCAAAACATTCGAGAAACGCTTCAATTCTATTTCCTAAAGAAAATTCAAGGCAGAATTGTTTGTTTGGATCAGAAACGCGTCCCGAAGCCAAGAATACTCCACGTAAAAACGCCCCCTGACACGCCGTGCATTTCGATGCAAAGGAAAGAGAATTTTCGGATATTTCTTCGATATATCTTTTTGCCGCTTTACTGTCAAAGACAATACGCTTTCCTCTTCCGCCTTTTGGTAAAGATTCTATTTCGGCATCTTTTCCATAAAACTCTTTTATGAGTGTAAGGACTAAATCTATCGTATTCTTCTTTTCAAAATTTATATAAACATATTTATCGTTTGCTACATACCCCTTAGCCGCAAGTATACCCTGAAGTAAGGCTCTTCTGCAGCAGGAGCTTTTATAAGGTGAATTGATTACCGTATCTTTTACGTCAGAAGAAAAGGACATTTCGTTTCCTCTCTTAAATTTATACTAACAATTAAATTACGTACTCCGCTTCTCTTGCAAGGCGGATACCGTTTTTCTCAAATATCACGTTTTCAATTTTTGATGCAAGGTTGTCTATATCGCTTGACGTAGCGCTACCGTTATTGACTATAAAGCCTGCGTGCTTTTGTGAAACCGCAGCTCCGCCAATGCTCACGCCACGAAGTCCGGCTTCGTCAATAAGCTTTGCCGGTATAACCCCGGGCGTACGCTTGAAAAAGCTTCCGAGACTAGCCTCGCTCGGTTGAGATTCCCTGCGTTTTACTACAGATTTTTTAAATCCTTCGTTGATTTCATCTCTTGGTAAGAATTTGCCCTTGAGTCTTCCCGAAAGTAAAATTAAGTTTTCGCTTTGCAAAAGTGATTCTCTGTAAGCAAATCTTAAATTTTCAGAAGAAATACTCGTTAACGAACAATCGTCGGTATTCAAAAAAATTCCGTCGGTAAAAACGTTCGAAATATCTTTCCCAAATGCGCCGGCATTGTTTCTTACAGCGCCCCCAAGAGTTCCCGGAATGCCGAAAAGCTCCGACGCAAGCTCGATTTCATTATCTCTTGCAAAGCGCAGAATCGAGGAAAGAGGCGCTCCGGCGGAAGCTGTGACGTATAAACCGTCAATCTTTACGTCAAATAGACGCCTTGTGCAAATTATTCCGCCGCAGTAACCAAAATCCCTAAAAAAAGTATTGGTACATCCGCCGATAATTTTGAATTTATCGAAATACGCCTGACAGGCTTTAACAGCATAAATCATTTTTTCAAAATTATCGGGATATATGATTATTTTTGCTACGCCACCGGCTCTTATAGAGCTGATTTTTGAGGTGCTTACGTTTTCTTTATAGGATATCTTGTGTAAATCAAGAAGCTCGGTGAAATTCAAATTTATAAAACCTCTTACTTGTTTTTATAAATTTCTCTTTCCTTTAGCATATCTACTGCAGCCGCGCGCTGTGATTCGGTGACGTTTATACCACCGAGTATTCTGGAGAGCTCCGCAATTCTTCCGTCATCGTCAAGTAGCTTAACCGCAGTTTCGGTAACACCGTTTTTATCCGATTTACTTATAAGATAGTGCGAATCGGAAAGCGATGCTATCTGTGCGCTATGCGTTACCGAGAAAAGCTGCGTGCTTTTTGCGAGTGACTGCATTTTTATTCCTATTTTCCTTGCTGTTTTGCCCGAAACACCGGCATCAATTTCATCAAAAACAATGGTCATAACACCGTCTTTATCGGCAATAACGCTCTTAAGTGCGAGCATAATTCTTGCAAGCTCACCGCCTGACGCTATCTTTGAAATCGGCTTTGCGTCCATTCCTTTGTTTGCGCTTATGAGGAACTCCACGCTGTCAAATCCGTATTTTGAAAGCTTTTTTCTTCCAACCTCTGCGTTTTCTTTAAGAGAAATCAAGAAAACGACCTTTGGCATATCAAGAAATTCAAGTGTTTCGCAAACGAGGCGTTCAAGCTCCTTTGCGGAGCGGACACGTCTTTCGTGAAGCCTATCTGCCACTTCCAAGGCCTCTTTGTAAACTTTTTCGCTTCGTTCGGTGAGGCTGTTTAAAATATCTTCAGAATTCTTGTATTTTTCAAGCTCGGCAAAGGATTTTTCTCTGAAATTCAGTACGTCTTTTATAGTGAGACCGTATTTTCTCTTTATCTTAGAAATTTTATCGAGTCTTGACTCAATAATGTTAAGTTTTTCTGTCGGATCGTCATCAGCATCCTCGATAACGGCATATACCTCTTCGGCAATATCATCTACCTGATAAAGAATATCACGAAGTCTTTCCGAATATTCCGAAAACTCGGGGAGAACGTCAGAGAGCGACGAAAGCGCCGCCGACGTCTTATCAAGCAAAAACGAAACGCTTCCCTTTTCGCTTCCCTTAAGTGCTTTATAAGCGAAGCCCGATTGCTTCATTATACGCTCGCTGCTTTTAATCTTGACTTTCTTATCAACAAGCTCTTCCTCTTCGCCTTCGTAGAGCTTCATATCATCAATATCTTTTATTTGATATTCAAGGATTTCCGTATAGCGTATGCGCTCTTGCTCAAGATTAGAAATCTCTCGGATTTCCTTTTGAATACTCTCATACTGCTCGTAAAGGGTGGTATATTCTTCTAAAAGCTCGCCGTTACCTACGAACATATCGAGTATAGGTAGGTGATTTTCAGGCGACGTAAGAGCGTAAGTATCGCTTTGACCGTGGATATTGACGAGCATGCCCGAAACGGATTTGAGAACCGAAAGGCTTACGGATCTGCCGTTAATTTTAACCTGCGATTTACCGTCACGGGAAACACTTCTCTGGATAAGAACGCATCCGTCATCATCAGGCATAACGCCTGCATCCGAAAAAGCAGCCAGAGCCGCATTCGAAAGAGATGAAAAAAGACCGCTGACCATAGCGCTGCTCTCACCCTTGCGAATAATGTCTTTCTCAATCTTCTTACCAAGAAGCAAGCCTATACTGTCAATAATGATAGATTTACCTGCGCCCGTCTCACCGGTAAGCACCGAAAAGCCGTCGTTAAAATCAACGTCAATGGATTTTACAACAGCAATATTTTCAATATGAAGCGAATTAAGCATTTTTATCTCCGATAAATTAATCCATCTTAAATGCGGTTTTGAGATTGATTTCCATAGCTCTCGCTACGTCATCGTCGTGAGTAACGATAAGCACGGTATCGTCGCCCGCAACCGAGCCAACGATATCATCGTGGTTTAAGGAATCAACGCAAACAGCGATAGCGTTTGCCATACCGGAAAGCGTTTTTACGACTACAATGTTTTTTGCGGCTTCAATTCTTAAAACCGCTTCCGTGAGAGCGGAATTCATGACCGTTCTGTTATTCTCGCGGCGAACGTCTGGAACTATGTATTTGTACGTGCCGGCAGCGGTTACCGCTTTTACAAGCTTAAGCTGGTTAATATCTCTTGAAATCGTAGTCTGAGTGACCGAATAACCTGCTTCCTTAAGCTTAACGATCAACGCTTCCTGGGTATCGATGTCATAGTTTTCGATAATTTCAATAATTTTTTGCTGTCTTGCGTTTTTCATATTATATCCTCCAAAATTTGCATTTTGTTAAATAGATTTGAGAACATATTGTTGTCCTTGAAGGTTAGAACCTTGAGTGTCTTTTCAGAAGATTTTATTACGCACTCCTCACCTGAGGGTATTTTCAGAGAAAACCTTCCGTCAAGAGCGAGATTCAGTGCTTTAGCCGACTTGTTCTTTAATTTTATTTCCTCGCCCTTTGCGAAAACTATTGAGCGGTTAAAGAACGAGTGAGGCGCTATCGGTGTAACTATTATCGAGTGCGCCTCGTGCGATACGATGGGACCGCCTGCCGACAATGAATAAGCCGTAGAGCCCTGCGGAGTAGCAAAAACCACACCGTCCGCGCGATATCTGACACCGCCCTCTTTGCTTAAGATAACGAAATCGGATATTCCGAGGTATTCCTCGTGCGATACTACCACGTCGTTTACCGCAATCCTATCAATATTTTTGACTTCTCCGTTTTCTGTGTAAGCCGCCGAGAGAAGCATTTTTTCATTTACCTTGTATTCACCCGAAAAAATCCTTTTTATGACGGATAAATTATCGGGCTCTATTTCACTGAGATATCCAACCTTACCAAGATTCACACCTATTATAGGAACGTTTAAGGATATTGCGTAATGAGAAGCTTCAATGAACGAGCCGTCACCCCCTATAACGATAACCAGCTCGGTATTTTCATCTGCGTCATCGACGTACCGAAGAAATTCTATTTTTGAATCTTCATAGCGTTTATTCATCGAAACCGAAGCTCCGCTTTCTAAAAGAAGCGAAACAAGATTTCTTGTAACTTTGTAGTGCAAATCTTTTTTTGGATTAGGAACGATAAATACGTTTTTCATATTTACATTCTCCGTTTTTATTTCTTCTTAAAATGAGCAAGATATTCGACGTTTCCGTCGCCACCTATAACGGGTGATACCATACTCGATATAAATTCAAAGCCAATGCCCTTTGCGTATTCTATAACCGACAGAACCGCCTTTTCTCTTATCTTTTCGTTTTTGACTATGCCACCCTTGCCGATATTGCTCTTTCCTACCTCGAATTGCGGCTTGATTAAGCATACAAAATCGGAATTTTCAGCAAGGCAGTTATATATTGGCAGCATTATATATGTTGCCGAAATAAAGGAAACGTCCATAACCGCAAAATTCGGTACGTACTCAAAATCGCCCCTCTTCATATATCTTGCGTTGAAGTTTTCCATAGAGGTTACCCTTTTATCCTCGCGCAAGGTCTTCGAAAGCTGCAAAGTACCCGAATCAACCGCTATAACGTGCTTCGCTCCGCGCTGAAGCAAACAATCGGTAAATCCGCCGCTTGACGCGCCTATATCAATAGCAAGAGAATCCTTGGGCGAGAGCGAAAACTCATCTAATGCGGCTTCAAGCTTAAGTCCGCCGCGGCTGACGTATTTTTTAGAGCTCTTATCAACCTCTACGCCAGACACGTTTTCCTCAACCGAAAACGACGGCTTGGTTATAACCTTACCGTTTACAGTCACAGCGCCCTCTTCAATAAAGTTCTTCGCCTCTGTTCTGCTTGAGGCAAGCCCCGACGTGCATAAATAAACGTCAAGCCTCATCGTTGGATTCGTTAACGAACGGCATATCGGTAATGCTGCCGTCCTCTCCCTCTGTAAGAATTTTCACCTTGTGCTTGGCGCTTGATAGCTTCTCTTCGCAAAGCTTTATAAGTCCTACGGCTTCCTCAAACTCCGATATTGATTCGTCAAGCGTAAGCGAGCCACTTTCAAGCTTTGCAACTATATCCTCGAGCTTCGTTATTGCTCCCTCAAAATTCAAACCGTTATTTTTCATCTCCAAAATTCCTTTTATCCGTTACGTTTGCATAAATTTCACCGTCAGACAAACGAACTGTTATTTTATCTCCGACTTTAACGTCCTTTGTGCTTTTAAGAGTTTTGCTGTTGTAAAAGGTAGCCGAATATCCTCTTGAAAGCGTGGCAAGCGGACTAAGAGCGTTTACTTTACCTGCGGCTACCGCAAGGTCATTTGCCCTTTCTACTATAAGCTTTGATATGCTTTCGTTAAGCTTTCTCTTGCAGCTTTCTATTTTTTCTTCGCCCTGAGCAAAAATCTCTTCCGGCTTTTTCAAAACGCTCTTTTCGCATAGTCTCAAAAGACGCTCTTCGCCACGCTCGGCAATTCTTTTCAGAGACGTTCTGCAACGCTCGTAGGTATCACCGAGAGAAAGAAGCAAATCTCTTCTGTCCGGAACGGCAATCTCTGCCGCAGCAGACGGTGTAGGCGCTCTTAAATCCGAAACGAAATCGCATATCGTAAAATCAGTATCATGACCTACGGCTGAAATTATAGGCGTTTTTGATTCGAATATTTTTCTCGCAAGTCTCTCGCTGTTGAATGCCCAGAGGTCCTCTATCGAGCCTCCGCCTCTTCCGATGATTATTACGTCCACAAGCTTGCTTTTTTCAAAATAATCCAGCGCCGCTATGAGATTATCCTCAGCCCCGTCGCCTTGAACGAGTGACGGGTAAAGATATACGTCGGCAATAGGATAACGCCTTGAGGTTACGTTTATAATATCTCTCACCGCCGCACCCGTGGGCGAGGTTATAACACCTATTTTCTTCGGGAAACGCGGTAACGGCTGCTTATAAACCTCGGAAAACAGTCCCTCTGACTCGAGCTTCACCTTAAGCTGCTCGTAAGCCAGATAAAGTGCTCCGACTCCGTCAGGCTGCATAGAAGTTACGTATAACTGGTAAGAGCCGCTTTGAGAATAAACGCTTACGCTGCATCTGACTATTACCCTCATACCGTTCTCGGGCATAAATTTAAGCGTAGCTGCCGAGGAGCGAAACATTACCGCTTTTACCTGACCGCCTTCGTCCTTCAGGGAAAAATAAAGGTGTCCCGTTCTATGATACGTGAAATTGGAAATTTCGCCCCTGACAGAAATAGCATTAAGCATTCTGTCCGAATCGAAAATTCGTTTAATATATGCGTTAAGCTCGGAGACTGTAAGCTCCGACTGAGTTCTTTTCTCCCTTAAAGAAGAAATATCCATTGTATTCTCCTAATTCTTCTTGTTCGCGCGGTATGCAAGATAAGCGATTCCAACGGCATTATCCGCAGACATCGCAGGCTCGGCAAACGAACAGTCAAATCTTTCTTTAAGCATAGCCTTTATTATCGAGTTGCTCATAACTCCGCCGGCATACACGAAATGAGTTTTTCCGTAAAGTCTTTCGTATTCCTCGCTCATTTCGGCGATTGCTCGCCCGAGATATTCAAATACGAATGCCGCTGTCAGCGACTTGTCGCCCGTATCTGTATATAACTTCAAGGCAAGATTTTCAAGCCCAGAAAGATTTACCCAAAGTCCGTCACGGCTTATTTTCCTTTTCGGAATTTTAGTCTTATTTTCATACGCCAGAGTCTCAAGATGCCTGCCGCACGGGAACGGCAAGCCGAGAGCAACTCCTATTCGGTCGATTATCTGACCTGCGTTAAGGTCCTTCGTTCCGCCTAAGTGCTCCGCCTCAAAGCCGTTATCCAAGGGATGAACCTTAAGAAGCTCCGTCGTGCCGCCCGAAATGTGAAACGCAGCAAAATCCTTATCCAAAAGCTCAAAATTTCCCGACGAATAAATAGCCGCCATTATGTGACCGCACTGATGCGAAAATTCGTATAATGGCGCGCCCGACGCAAGCGAAAGCGCAGATGCCGCTGACACTCCCGATAAAAAGCAAGGCATATAAGAGCCTTCTATACGGCGAGGCGCGTTACTCACACCGACAGCTAAAATATTCCCACCTGAAATTATTTTCTTAGCTTCAAGGAAAGCTTCCGGCAGGTTTTTAACATGCGAAAAGACTGCATCCGATTGACGCAGTCCTCTTTCACCGTCCTTTACGTAAAGCGGACGCTTGATATTCGCAAGCAGTTCTCCATCCTCAGTCATAACCGCAACCGACGTAGTATAATTACTCGTATCTACACCGAGAATAAAACTCTCTTTACTCATTTTACCTTCAATGCCTCTGCTATCGCATTAAGCACGCCGTTTACAAATACGTAAGATTTCTCGTCGTCATATTTTTTTGAAAGCTCAACAGCCTCATTTATGGAAACCTTAGCGGGAACGTCATCAAGAGCGAGCATTTCGAAGGTCGAAAGCGCAAGTATCGCGCGTGACACAGGTGAAATTCTCTTTTTATTCCAGCCAACGAGATTAGCCTCAATTAGTTCATCTATTTCCTTACGTCTTTCGTGAACGCCGAAGAACAGCGTCTTGACGAAGTCGTTTATCTCAAATTCTCTGAATTCTTCTGCGTATTCAAAAATTTCAAGAGCGGTTTCATCTTCTCGGCACTCACCCTCAAAAAGAAGTATAAACGCGTTTTCTCTTGCCTGGGTTCTGTTCATAGTCTGTTCCTCACAAAAAGTTATTTCTATAATTATTATATATTTTTAATAGAAAAAAGTCAACAGTTGTAATGAATATTTTGAATTTTTATGCATAATATTTAAATTCGAGCTTTCATTTTGTCTATTTGAGCTTAAAGGACCAATGCTTATTCGTAAACTTTCTTCAAAGTTTGATGTTAGGTATTGTAAAACTCAAAAAAATGTGTTAGAATTAGTCGTAATAACTATTATTTCTACTTTTTTTCAAAATGAGTTGAGGAGCGTAAAATGAAGCAAACGGAAAAATTTTTATATCATACAGCGGCTTACACTCTGGTAATTTCCTTGCTGTTTTTCTTATTTGGTAAGGTACTTAGCATTAACGAGCTTTCTATGAGCTTTTCAAGATACTTTACTCTTATCGCCTTTTCCCTGGTATTGAGCGGCGCGGAGTTCGTTTTTACGATAGATAAGCTTAATAAGCTTTTGCAGCATATCATTCACTACGTTGTTATGTGCATCGCTTTCGCCGTTGTCTTTTTGACCGTAAGGAACAGCGACGGTAAATATACCTTTAACGCGGCGAGCGTTTTTGCCGCAATCGTTCTTTTCAGCGTGTTTTACGTTTTGATTACTTTCCTTGTTATGTTAGCAAAAGGCAAGCTGTCAAATATCAGAAAAAGCAAGCGAATCAAGAACGGAGAAAAAAGCACATACTCTCCAAGATTTAAGGCAGATAAATAATTTCTGCCCCAAATTATATTCTGTTTTTTACAAAAAAAGATAGTTTAAAAGAGCCTTGGCAATTAACGTCAAGGCTCTTAATTTACTCTGTTTATTTTTTAATGTTAAGAAACTCTATAATATTTTCCGCAGCGGTATCTATATCACGGCTTTCTACAACGTAGTCGCATATTTCCTCGTTTCTTCTCTCGTCGTCAATAGATACTATCCTGCTCACCTTATCCTCATTTGAACAATTCTTTTCAAGAATAGATGCAAGAAGTCCCCTTTTATCACGCTTAACGTAAACCGTCGCAACGTTGGAGAAGTTAGTTTTCAAGGACATCGCTCCGCAAATATCCATAGCGGCAAGCACTATTTTTTTATCGTTAATAATTTTCTCTACGTCGGATTTTTTCGAGCCGTATCCGTGACCTGCGTACATAGTCGATTCAAAGAACTCGCCCTCTTCCATCATTTTAAAGAACTTCGCTTTGGAAACGTAGTTGTACCAATCGTTTTTTACCTTAACTGTCGGGTCGCTCGTAGTGTAGCTGACGAGTTTTTCGAATTTATCGGAGGATTCAAGGAGCTTTTTCGCTATAAGCGTTTTTCCCGACCCCGACGGACCAACAAGAACAACGATTTGAGGCTCGCTACCATCATCTGATTTTATAGAATAGCTGGAAGTGATTACCTCAACGAGCTTTAAAAATTCATCATAATTATTAACAGCGAGAACACCCGTTGCCGATTGATTCCAAGGTTTTCTCATCAAAATAGGATATGCGGCATTGGACTTAAAAACGTTGTGCATACCGTCGTCAAAAAGTATATCAACGTTAAGCTTGTCCTTACGAGAGCCCATATAAATATGCTCCGGAGGAATTTCGGGAAATTCTTCAAGAATTCGCTCTGCGCGTATTCCCATAAATTTAGGAACGATAGAGGTCGATATAAATACCTCGGTCATTTTAAAAAGCTTGCGCACAAATTCCTTTGCCCCCTCAATAACAGGCTGATTTTTGAAAAATTCCGGATCGTCGAAGAATTCAAAAACCACGTCGGCGCGCGTACCAAGCTTTCCCCACTTATCAAACTCATAAATAGTAAGCGGTGGGTCAAATTTATATTTTTCATTTGCCAAGCGTACCGCATACGGTATGCATTCCATAAGCAAATCATCGACGTCAAGAGCGGTGGACATTCTAAAACGTTTACTCATTTTTTCCTCCTATGAATCAGCATTAAAGCAAGGAATTCAGACTTGTATAAAAAGCAGTGACGACGCCGAATACCAAGGAGTCGCCACTGCAAATGGCACGGATAGTCATAACTAAACTCCACCATCGTGTGATAAACTAAAAAATCAGCAGTGACAGCCCATGATTTTAGTGACTGACACTACCGGTGGTGCGGGTGACAGGAGTTGAACCTGCACGGGAAGCCCACTGGATCCTAAGTCCAGCGCGTCTGCCAATTCCGCCACACCCGCATATTTTTAAATATTTTGTTTTGCGATATAATTCTATCACATATTTAAAGACTTGTCAATAGAATTGATTTAAAGTGATATTAAATATTTTATATCTTTTTCAAAAAGGCATCGCAAAGTCTTGCGACGCCTTTTTTGCGTTTTGACTAGACGCTCTCTGAATTCAACGAACGTTTATAGTCAAGATATTCTTCATAGGTGCATTTCCTGTCAATAAAGCTTCCGTCGGGAAGAATCTCTATAATACGGTTAGCAACAGTATTGAGTATCTCATAGTCGTGAGATGTAAACAATATGTTACCTTTAAAGGACTGCATGCCGTTATTTACCGCTGTTATTGACTCGAGGTCGAGGTGGTCCGTAGGCTGATCAATGATGAGCATATTAGAGCCGAACATCATCATTCTTGAGAACATACATCTTACCTTTTCTCCACCCGAAAGTACGTTTACTGGCTTAAATACAGCCTCGTTGGAAAACAGCATTTTTCCAAGGAATCCTCTAAGATAGCTTTCCGTCTGATCCTTTGAATACTGCCTCATCCAATCAAGAATTGAATCCTTGCAGCCGTCAAAATAAGCCGAATTATCGTGCGGGAAATAAGAGGTCGTTATCGAAACTCCGAATTTAAATTCACCCGAATCGGCAGTGTCCTCTTCCATAAGGATTTTGAAAAGATTTGTAAGTGCCATTTCATTACCAAGGAAGGCAATCTTATCATCCTTGTAAACGCGGAAGGTCAAATCCTTAAACATAACGTTTCCGTCGATGCTCTTTGAAAGTGAGTCAACGAAAAGAATCTCCTTGCCCGGCTCTCTGTCCATATCGAAGCCTATGAAAGGATACCTTCTGCTAGATGCGGGAAGCTCCTCAACGGTAAGCTTGTCTATAAGCTTTCTTCTGGCGGTTGCCTGACGGGATTTTGATTTATTTGCCGAGAAACGTGAAATAAAGCTCTGAAGCTCAGCAATTTTCTCTTCATTCTTCTTGTTCTGCATCTTTATCATACGCTGGATAAGCTGGCTTGATTCATACCAGAACTCGTAGTTACCAACGTACATCTTGATACCGCTGTAATCAATGTCAACTATATTCGTGCAAACGTCGTTAAGGAAGTGGCGGTCGTGCGATACGACAAGAACAGTACCGAAATAATCCGAAAGGAAGTTTTCAAGCCATATCACAGCGTCTATATCGAGACCGTTCGTAGGCTCGTCAAGAAGAATAATATCGGGATTTCCAAAAAGAGCCTGAGCTAGAAGCACCTTTACCTTTTCGCTTTCCTTAAGAGATGACATAGTCATATAGAGCATATCGTCGGTAAGACCAAGTCCTTGAATAAGCTTCGATGCATCGGATTCCGCCTCCCAGCCGTTAAGCTCCGCAAATTCGCCCTCAAGCTCTGCGGCTCTTATGCCGTCCTCGTCGGTAAATTCCTCTTTCGAGTAAATTTCGTCCTTTTCTTTCATTATGTCATAAAGACGGCGGTTACCCATAATAACCGTATCAAGAACCGTGTACTCTTCATATGCAAAGTGGTCCTGCTTGAGTACCGACATTCTTACCGTCGGCGGAATTATTACTTCTCCCTTTGTGGGCTGAAGCTCTCCGCAAAGAATACGGAGAAAGGTTGATTTTCCTGCGCCGTTAGCGCCTATAATGCCGTAGCAATTTCCGGGCGTAAACTTGAGGTCAACGTCCTTGAATAAAAGCTGCCCGCCGAATTGAAAGGCAACGTTACTGACTGTTATCATAGTTACTCCAATTAAATATTGTTATAAAGTTCACGTATATTCTTCATAATATACGTGGGCTTGGTGTCGGTATTTTCCGCATCCTCCATAGTTCCCTCGCCACTGAGAACGAATACCGTATCAATTCCCGCATTATAGCCTGCGGCAATATCTGTGTAAACACGGTCGCCAACCATAAGAGACTCTTCCTTGGAATAGCCGTACTTTTCCATAGCGAGAGTAAGCATTTCGGGACGGGGCTTTCCTATAAAGTGGGGGGCTTTGCCTGTTGCCTTCTCTATCATCCACGCAAACGAGCCGCAATCAGGAACGTAACCGAAAGAGGTGGGGCAAACCCAATCGGGATTTGTCGCAATATAAGCAGAAACACCCTTTGTAAGAAGTTTGCATATATCGTCAAGCTTTTTGAAGGTAAGCTCGTTATCGTTGGAAATTACAATACCGAATATATCGTCCTCAACGTCGGTTACGATATTGATTTTAGCGTCCGAAAGCTGCTTTATGAAGGACTCTGTTCCCATAGCATAAAACTTTTTTCCGGGATAATTCGCTTCAAGATAAAGAATAGTAGCATCGGTAGAGGTCAAAAAATTACTCTCATCAGCTTTAATCCCAAGCTTATTGAGCTTATTTACGTAAGCATCTACGCTTTTTGAGGAATTATTGGTAACGAAAAGATATTTTCCACCCTTTTCTCTTACCTTGTCAAGAAAATCGAGAGTTCCGTCAAAAAGGTCGTTATCAAGATAAATCGTGCCGTCCATATCAAGTAAGAACAGACGCTTGTTTTTTAAATTACTCATATTTTAAAATCCTTAATAAAATTTGTAATAAAAAGCAAAACTTTTAAAACATAGTAAAAGAGGCCGAAACTTTTTCAAGACCGAACCTCTTTGTTTTTATTTTTACGCTCTGAGGGTGAATTTTCAACGCTTCAGAAATTATACTTTTCAAGATTAATCGGGATATCCGTCTGGATTCATTCTCTGCCAACGCGCAGAATCCTCGCACATCCTCTTCAAATCTCTTTCAGCAACCCAGCCGAGAATTTCCTTTGCCTTGGTGGCATCAGCATAGCATTTAGCAACGTCACCGGGACGGCGATCTACTATCTTGTATTTTACGTCAGAGCCCCAAGCATCACCGAACGCTCTTACCATTTCGAGAACGGAGTAGCCGTTGCCCGTACCGATATTGAAGTAATCAATTCCCTTCATCTTATCGGTATATTCAAGAGCCTTGAGATGCGCAAGAGCCAAGTCAACAACGTGAATATAGTCTCTGACACCCGTTCCGTCGTGCGTATCGTAATCGTTACCGAAAACGCTGAGGCATTCAAGCTTGCCTGCCGCAACCTTTGCTATATATGGCAAAAGATTGTTAGGAATACCTCTCGGGTCCTCACCCATCATTCCGCTCTCATGCGCTCCTATTGGATTGAAGTAACGAAGAATACAAACGGAAAATTCGGGATTTGCCGCAGCGCAATCTTTGAGAATTCTTTCAATCATAAGCTTCGTCTCACCATAAGGATTGGTGGTCGAAAGCGGAAAATCTTCCTTAATCGGAACTGTTTTCGGGAGTCCATAAACAGTTGCCGAGGAGCTGAAAACGATTCTGTTAACATTGTGACGAAGCATACAGTCAATAAGATTGAATGTACCCGTCAAATTATTATGATAATACAAAAGAGGTAATCTACAGGATTCGCCAACCGCCTTAAGTCCGGCAAAGTGAATAACCGAATCAATATCGGGATAAGCCGAGAAAACCTTATCAAGATTTTCCTTATCAAGAAGGTCGCACTTCACAAATGCCGGGCGCTTACCCGTTATAGCTTCAATTCTGTCAAGAACGCAAATTTTACTGTTATAAAGATTGTCAACAATTACAACTTCCTCACCAGCCGTGAGCAATTCAACGACAGTGTGCGAACCGATATATCCCGTGCCACCTGTAACCAAAATCGACATATTTTATCACCTCTATTTTGAAAATTTAAAAAATAAAACTTTTGGGGGTGTCGCACATCGATGCAACAGCCCCCAAAAATATTAGTCAGCGTAAACGCTAACCTGCTTCTTGCCACCGGCAATGTGCTCGAACTTTACCTTACCGTCAACAAGCGCAAAAAGAGTATCATCAGAACCGATGCCTACGTTGGTACCGGGATGAATCTTAGTTCCGCGCTGTCTAACAAGAATATTGCCGGCAATAACTGCCTGGCCGTCAGCCTTTTTAACACCAAGACGCTTGGACTCGGAGTCACGACCGTTCTTAGTAGAACCTACGCCCTTTTTGTGAGCGAAGAATTGCAAACTGAGCTTTAACATTTTAGTTACCTCCATAATTAGTATTGGCATTACGCCGCAGTACCGACTTAAATTTCTCTTTCAATCTCTCTTACGTCGAGATAATCGTAGTTATCCTCGAGTAAATCCATGAGCTGAAGGAAATAAGCCTGTATAAGTCCGGAAACAGCAAACTGCTTCTTTTCATCGCTCTCATACTTTGGGAGAGCCGATTTCACGATAACACGGATATCTGTTGTAGATTCATCAATTTGATAATCTACGTTAGATGCATAGGAAACCTCAATAGCATTGATGATAAGCATCGTCATAGCCGAGAGAGCCGCGCAAAGCACGTCATCACCTGACTCGCCATATCCGGTATGCCCCTGCTCTTCAAACCCGTAATAGATACCGTTTGACTTATAAAATGTGATCGTTGTCATTTAATTAGCCTTCGATCTTTTCGATCTGAATCTTGGTATAATCCTGACGATGACCGATTTTCTTCTTTTCGTTCTTCTTAGGCTTATACTTGATAACGTCGATCTTCTTGGACTTGCCGTTCTTAACGACACTTGCAACAACAGTTGCGCCTGCAACGTAAGGAGTACCAACAGAAAGAATCTCGCCACTTACAGCAAGAACCTTATCGAAAGTAACCTTCTCACCTTCAGCAACGCCAAGCTTCTCTACGAAGATAACGTCACCCTCAGCAACTTTGTACTGCTTTCCACCTGTTACGAAAATAGCGAACATGAAAAAGCACCTCACTTTCAGTAAGAAATCGCTACGATAGGCGTATGAAAAAGCCATACTTGTCGAGCCTACCAATAAGCGTCATAACATTGTATCACAAAGTTTGTCCATTGTCAATAGTTTTTAGGAAAAAAATTGTATTTTTTATACAAGGAAAAATTATTCCTCGCAACCCTCGCAAGATGAGCAATTACCGTCGCAAAGCTCAATATCGCCAAGCTTCTCACCGCAAGCGGGGCAGGTAACCTCGGAAAGCTCAAGGCTTTCGTCAACGCAAATAACCTCTCCGCACGAAGGGCATACAAGCTCATCATATCCCGAATCATCAGACTCGAAATCATCGTCAAAATCGGATTCAAACTCCTCATCGAACTCCTCTTCCTCGTCAAGATAGAAATCGTCCTCAAGAAGTCCGAGGTCCTCGTCGATCTCCTCAATATACTCACGAAGCTCAGCGCATTCGCCCTCAAGCTCGTCTATCTTCTCTGCCATATCGGACAAAAGACTCAACATTGAAGATATAATCTTACCCTCTTTTGAATTTTTATCAAGCTCGTATCCGTCAGCAAGGCCCTTGATATAAGCCGCATTTTCTCTGATATCCATTTTAAATTCTCCTTAACATTAAATTAGCGTTGCTATCTAGACAAAATACCCTCCCAAAGCTTTGGGAAGGCATTTTGAAGTCAATTTTACGTAGATTATACTCTCTCAACGTAATCGCCGGTTCTGGTATCGATCTTGAGAACGTCGCCCTCGTTGATGAAAATCGGAACCTTAACAACCGCACCTGTCTCAAGCGTAGCTGCCTTGGTAACGTTGGTAGCGGTATCGCCCTTAACGCCGGGCTCGGTCTCGGTAACTGCAAGCTCAACGAATGTAGGAGGCTCAACAGCGAATACCTTACCCTTGAAGGAAGAGATTTTGCACATCATTTCCTCTTTTACGAACTTGAAGTTGTCCTCAACCATATCACGAGAGATAAGAGTCTCCTCCCATGTTTCAGTATCCATGAAGTGATAAAGATCACCGTCGTCATAAGAATACTGAAGCTCTCTGCGCTCGATAACCGCATTCTCAAACTTTGCGGTGGGGTTGAAGGAAGCCTCACGGGTTGCGCCGGTCATAACGTCCTTATACTTAGTTCTAACGAAAGCAGCGCCCTTACCGGGTTTTACGTGCTGGAACTCAACGACCTGATAAACCTTTCCTTCCATTTCGAAGGTAAGACCGTTTTTGAAATCACCTGCTGTAATCATATCTGATATTCCTTTTCTTTCTTGGCGAATTATTATTTTCGATTTTTAAAAAGCACGGTCCGCCACAACCGCTTCAATCTTATGAGCACGCTGCTCACAACATATACACGAATATTTTACAATATTTTTTCGCATTTTGCAATAGGTATTCGAAATATTTTTTCGTTTTTTCGAAAATCCGACGTTTTTTACAGTATTTCGATAAGTTCTTTTGTAGAATGAGTGAAATTATAGACCCCGTTTTCTTGTACCGCAACCATATCTTCGATTCGGCAGCCGTACTTTCCGTAAAGATAAATTCCCGGCTCTACCGTAACTATTTCACCTACTCGGAGCGCCCTGCCCGACGCAACCCTCGAAAGACGGGGGCTTTCGTGAATGAAAAGACCTACACCGTGACCGAGTGAATGACCGAACGTTCCCTTGTACTCTTCATAGGAATCAATGAAATCTCTTGCCGCCTTATCGCACTCGGCGCAGTCCGCTCCCGCTCTTACTGCGGCTATACCGCGCTTTTGAGCTTCAAGGACCGTATTATAGAGCTGCTTAATCTTCTCATCGGCTTTACCTATAACTACCGTTCTCGTCATATCCGAGCAATAGCCCTTGTATTTCGCTCCGAAATCCATAGTCAAAAATCCACTTTTAAGCTTAACGTTTCTCGGAGTTCCGTGAGGTAGTGCCGAAGCATCGCCCGATACTGCGATAGTTTCGAACGCAAGTCCCGACGCTCCGCTCTTACGCATAAAATATTCAAGCTCTGCCGCAACCTCAATTTCGGTCATATTCGGAGTTATATGCTTGAGAAGCTCAGAAAAGGCATTATCAGTAATATCCTGCGCCTTTTGCATAAGCGCAATTTCCGACTCGTCCTTTATCTCACGCTGCTCCTCAATAATCGAGCCTATATCGACGAATTTCACAAACGGATAGTTTTCGGAATATTTAAGGAAGGTTTCGTAAGAAACGCTTGCGCCCTCAAGGCCTACTGCATTGCAGCCGTCTTCCTTTAATATCTTCGTTACCGTATCAAGTCTCTTCTCAGGCATAATAACCTCAAAATCACTGTATGCCTCGTTTTCAGCCATTTCAAAGTAACGGAAATCGGTTATAAGAAAGGCTCTTTGCTGCGTTATAAGCAAAAGTCCGTCGGTAAACGCAAAGCCGGAAAGATATTGCTGATTCAGCTCGTCAAGTACAATAAGCGCATCAATTCCGCGCGACTTCAAGGTGCTTCTGATTTTTTCAACTCTCGTCATTTCAGTTTCTCCATATAATATTTTTTCATTGTAAGCGCATCGTCGGATTGAGTTCCCGCCGATTCAGAGATAATCGTAGGTGAGTATCCGCCCTTGACAATCGCCTCCATAAGCGGCTCAAAATCAGGTCCGTAAACGGTATCCTCAAAGGTCAAATGACGCTTCTCTCCCTTGTCCGTCCATTCAATTTTTGAAAAATGACAGTGCAGATTTTCCGCGGTCTCAGCGCCAAGCGCCCTATCTATACGCTCAAAAACTCGGAGATAATCATCTGCTGTTTTGAAAACACCGCCGAGGTCTCTTGCGTTAAGATGCCCAAAATCAACGACGGGAACGAGCGACTTATCGATTCTGCAAAGCTCAAGAACCTCATCAAGCGTTCCGAGCTGATTTTTCTTTCCCATTGTTTCTATGCCGATTTTTACCCCTCGAACGTCAACCTCGTCGAGTGTTCTTATAAGGGTATCCGCAGCGAGCCTCATAGCCTCGTCTCTCGAAATCTTTGCGCAAGAGCCGCAGTGAACGACTATTGTCTCTGCTCCGAGAAGCCTTGCGGCATCTATACTCTCGCGTATGTAGCCTATGCTTTTAAGTCTCGTTTCGGTAACCACACCCGAAAGAGAAATAAAATACGGTGTATGATAGGACATATGAATATTGTAAAGCTTCGCTTCGTTACCTATCGCGCGAAGCATATCCTTGCTTGCCGAAAGACCGTTGCCAGCTTCATATTCGTAGGCGTCAAGCCCTATTCCCGAAAGCCAAGCCGGAGCATCAAGGGTTGACTTATAGCCGGCAAGACGGAACGAGTCACTGTTACCGCCCGGGCCGAATAAAGCTCTTTTCATTTTAAAGTCTTCCCTTTCCTCTTTTCGTATCTTCTGAGTATCGGCTTCTCAAGAAGCCTTTTGAATTTTGTAAGCACGTCCCGTTTATCATTTATAGGCGGAACGAGCGCAACTCTTATTTTTGCGTTTCTCGCAGCCCATACGTCAGTAAAAACCTGGTCTCCCATAAGGAGTGTATTTTCCGTGGTAGTACCCATAATGTTCATCGCTCGGAGAACGTTCTTCTTAAACGGCTTACCGGCCTTATAGAAAGCAGGTAAATTTAGCTCGCTGTTAAACAGCTCGACTCGCTCTTTATTATTATTGGAAACAAACGCCGCCGAGATTCCTGCGCTTTTAAGCGAGGAAAGCCAAGCCTTAACGTGCTCGCTCGGCAACGGATGCTCGTATGGCTCAAGCGTATTATCAATATCAAGCACAACGCCCTTTATTCCGTTTTCAGCAAGAAACTCTACGGTAGCCTCGTCAAACGTTTTAAATCTAAAGTCAGGCATTAAAGTAAACATAACTTCACCTTTCTGTTTTGTAAAACTATTTTAACAAATAAGAGAGCGAAAGTCAATAGAAAGCATTACACGAAATTTAGTTGAACTTACCACGCAAGACCTTCATAGCCTCCTCGGAGTTTGTGATAATAACGATGCTCTCGTGAATTTTCAGCTTGTAATCGTTGGTGCTACTTCTTGATTTAATATAGAGGTTGTAATAACTCTCGGCTTGCTCTTCCGACGCAAACTCAATAAATTGGCAGGAATAGTAATTATCTTCCACGGTTTTATTGTAATTTGCGAATCTTACCACCTCGACCTCAAAATCACCGCCCTCAAATTTTATCTCCGTATTTAAGGATTTTGATGCGTCGAGCGAATCTTTTTCGCTTTCCGAAGCTTTTACGAGGTTAAAATTTGCGTTTTTAATTTTCTCAACGTCAGACTCCCAATCAATGCCGCCACACGAGACGAGCATCATAAGAATCATTGCGACCAAAAGTCCTAAAATTGCTATTCTTTTCATTTCTGCCTCCAAATAAATATCGTTATTTTGAAAAATCGTATTATAGTGATATGAGTATCGAAATTTTATCAATTCAAGTCATAAAATCTCGCAAGAAAAATTTGCAAAAAAATTCTTAAAAAATTATTTCCCGAAATCCCTTGAAAAATCAAGGGTTTAAAAAAGCGTTTGCGCATATTACACACTTTTTTGAAACTTTGCGCATATTACACATTGACAAAATTTACATATATTTTTATAATAAAAGCGAAAGATTGCGAGAGCAAATATTATGCTAATTTTCCCTATCGTCTTTGGGAGATTTACCGGTTACAATTTTATAAGCGCGGTTGAAATTACGAACAGAGCCAAAGCCGCTTGAAAGCGCTATTTCCGCAAGCGTTTTATCCTTTAAGTCGGAAATCATTCTTCTTGCATGATAGATTCTATACTCATTAACTAAAGCTGTGAAGCTCTTTCCAAACGTGGAATTAAAGAGCCTTGATAAGTAATGCTCCTCGTAACCTAACGCAGCCGAAAGCTCCGAAAGTCTTATCTCCTCGGTATAATGCTCTGAGATATAAGCAAGAATTTCGTGAACGGTAGATTTCTTCGTCTTTTCTTCCCTTTTTTTGCTGCCTTCTTCGGTATTCGATTTATAAAACTCACCGCAAATGAAATTCAGGCAAGCTGTCAAGGAAAGCTTTTCCTTTTCTCCGAATATAAGATGCTCAAGAAGAAAATTCATATCATTTTCGGAGAATTTCAGCTTACGGGAGTTTACCGCACGTGACTTAATCATTTCGCAAAAATCCCGTACGTAGTCCTCGGAAAATACCATAACCCAAATTCTTGAATGACCTTGAGTTTCAAAAAAATGAACCTCGTTTTGCAAGACGAGACCAAACTCCCCCTCAGAAAGAACGCTCTTTTCTTCTTCGGTATATAGGAGCAGCTCCCCCTCCTTTACGTAGATAAGCTCAAAATCTCTATGCAAATGCGGTATATAATTGTAATCTTCGTACTCCACGACGTTTACGTTATACGGTATAGAGGAATTCATTTTCTGATAAAATATCATAAGCGCCTCCACAGAAAAGATAATTTCTGTCTATTATTCTATAACATATTACTTGAATTGTCAAGCCTAGGCTTGTTAAAATATAAATGAAAGAAAACAAATTTAAAATATGTAAAAAGGAGAAAACACAATGAAAAACAAAAATTTACGCATTTTCATTCTTCTTCTCTCGGTGATTCTTATTGCATCATCGATGCTCGTGGTTATCGCGAGTGCCGCTGACAGCACGGGAACCGACGAGATTCAAACTCACTCGGACTATGAGCCGACCGTTATGTACGGTAACGTTTTTTCAACGGCGTACGGTGCAGCCGGTAGCAACACGGCGAAAACATCCGAATTGATTAACGTTTCAGACGGAAACGGAAGTAATTCGTATCTTCTGTTGCGTCCTAATGTTACGTCAAATGCGGTTGCCGAAACCCGTATCGATGTAGGACTCAGTAGCCGTGTTCAAGGAGACGCAAAGCTTATAAACCTCAAAAGTTTCAAGAACTCTTCCGGCACCGAAATAACTTACGACTGCACGACTAAATACGTAGTCTATGATTTTGACATTGGAACAGAAACCGATCTCACAGACGGTGCAATATTCCAAGTAATCGCGCGTAAGATCAAAGATACCTCTCAAACCTCGCCTAGTGGACAATCGATGGCGGGAACGATTGATCTTTATATTGCCGATGATGAAGAAACCGGTCATTTGCTGCTCAAGAAGAATGGCGGCTCTTACATTGACACCGGAGTTTCGATAGACAATCGGTTTGCACATATAACCGTAGTTATCGACCTTAATGAAGTAATTTCCACCACGGACTCAAGCAAAGCTACAGCCTCTGTTTTCGTTAACGGCAAAAACACAAATCTTTCTATTACCGGCTTTTCCGCTGACGCAAACTATTTCGATATGGGTCGCTTAACAATGACGGGTGTCGCATCTAAAGTGACAGACTCTGTTGCACTCGACAATTATATGTCACGTTCTTTTGGAACAGACTATAACGGAAATCTCGCTTCAATATTAAGTGATAGCTCCAAGGAAATTACAGAGTTCGATTGCACCTATTACGGCAATGATTACGAAATGCCAACCGTTCGTCCCCTTGCGAAAGTTGGCGTTCAGACCGCAAATACGCACAAAGATCTTCTTAATACCGCAAAATCAGGCGATACTGTTCGTTATTTCCGTAAGGCAAATTACTATCTTCCCTCTGGAATTGACGGTGTTACTGAAATCTGCCAGAATTCAGACGGTGTTCAGACAGACGGCGTTCTTTATGAAACGTTTGATGCAAGCGGCACTCTTATTAATAAATTTACAGACTCCGATTCATATCACGTCGACCTTAACGGTAGCCCATCATTTGCCGAAATTTATTCGGAAATTACGGTCGCCGCAAAATCTGAAATAACTCCTACAAGCTCTATTACAGTTTCCCTTAACGGTAATATAATCAACTACGATGCTTATAATTCCTCGAATCACTTCATAGTTGGAAAGGGCGGAAAAACGATAACCTATTCAGGTCCCGGCACTATAAAAGCGACCGCCTGCGCTCAAAGCACTGGCAGCCCCAGAAATTTGATTTATATTCATCAGGGGCTCTCCACCGCGTTTGTTAATATCGAAAACATCAATTTTGCACCATATGGAGAAGCGTGTGTGCTACGAAGCGGAACAACCCAATTCACGAATTGCAACATTTCATGGTCTAAAAACGACTCAAGGTTTGCATACATTTACGGCTCCTCAGATGGTACAACAAACACCGAGGCTAATTTGATTTTTGAGGATTCAACAGTAATCTTCAATGGCACAAATGCAGGCGCAAGCGCACTGGTTTACGCTGAAAACTTAAATGCTAGCAGTGGCAAAGCTTCGACTAACACATCTAAAACAACGATTAAAAATTGCATCCTAAATACAGCTAATACAAATGTTTTCAGGTGCTATTGCGGGCTTGAGTCCTCTACGCCTGTATTCAATATCGTTAATACTAAGATTAACGGAGGAAAGAGATTGGCTCAGGTTGGAACGAACGCGAAGCCTACAATGAACGTTATCAATTCTAAAATTGCTAATATGACGAGCGCAATTGCAACGTTTGATTCCGCTGAAAATAAGGTTACCGGTACCGTTGTTTTGAACATTGAAAACTCTCTGTTCAAAAATGATCCCTCTGCGCTTTTAGGTGCGGAAGTTAACTTCCTTAACGACAACAAGCTCTACTCTACAGTTGGACTCGACGCATACCCTTATATGATAGCGGCAAAGCCCGGCGTTAAGGCTAATTTAACTCTTAATTCAGATTTTAACTTCAACTTCTACGTACCCAAGGATAGCTTCATTTCGGCTACCGTTGACGGCGCCGCTCTTGCGCTCGGTGACGAAATCACTATCGGAAACACCGACTACGTTGCGGTTTCCTACGAGGGTATTGCTCCCGCGACGGCAGGCGTAGCTAAAGTAGCCGTAATAACGTTGAAGAACGACCTCGGCGAATACGTGGCGAACTATTCGCTTTCTATCCCCAAGTATATTACGCAGATTAAATCAAAGGCTGACGCAGGAAATGAGGATTCCGTTAGAAGTGTATCTCTTATGGCTGCGATAGTTAACTATATTGACTCCGCATACACTTGCTTTGGACAAACCGAAGGCATAGATAACGTTACTGCTCTTAAAGAGCTTCTCGCTACCGAAATAGCCGCTCTTGGCAGCGCTGAAATCGGTACGGCAGTTAATGATATGAGCGCGCTTTCGGATTACATAAGCGAGACTGCTATGGTTATAAACTCCGTTCCGATGGTAAGATTCTCTCTTAAGAGCTTCACAGGTACGGTAATCATAAACGGCATATCCTACGAGGTGGTAGATGGTACTTACAACGGCAACGCTTACATTGACGTTAACGTAAAGGCAAGATACGTAGCTAATACCATTACCGTTAAGGTTGGCGACGCATCGGGTAGCTACAAGATTGCTGCTTACTATAACTATCTCAAAGACAAAGGTGAAACCGCTTCTGCGGCGCTTCTCGAGGACCTCTTCATTTACGGTAAGTATTCAAAGGCTTACGTGGCGCACGTTTATGACAAAACGATTTACGTCACCGACGAAAATTACCACTGGCATATTTGCACCGACTCCTCTTGCAAGGCTGCTTCGAAAAAGGTGGAGCATAGCTTTGACGCCACGGGTGCATGCGAATGCGGCTACGTTTACGGCAGCGAGGAGGAAACCGGAAATTTTCTTAACAGCCTTGGTATAACAGAAAGTTCAAGAACGGAGCTTGATGATATGAAATTCGCAAAGGTTTTAAACAACTCGTCTGTAACCTACACGTTTACGGACGAGGAGAAAGCTCTCGTCAACAGCGGTGACGTACTTCTCTTCTCCTTCGTAGTTAAAGCAAAGGACGTATCTGCTCCCATTAATATCAAGGCTGACCTTGGAACAGTTATCAACTATCAGAACAATTCCACTACGATGACCTATTATGCTCCTGTTCAGTGGACCAGAATTTATATGCCTATTAAAAATAACGGTATGAACGAAGTCACGATTGAAACGAGCGGAACGGTTTATATTGCCGAGGCAAAATACGAAAATCAAGGTAACGTAAGCGTTGAAAGCTTGAATCTCAAGAGCGGTATGTGGATGATAGACGACTTCGAGAAATATGAGCTAAAGGCAACTGAAAGTTATCTTAACACCGACGGCGCAACAAAATACGCATCCGCAGTAAAGCTTTCAAAAGACGCCTCAACGCTTTTCGTTATGAGCTATAGTAATACAGGAACGTTCGCTATAAGAGACGCAAAAACAGGCGCTCTGCTTGATAGCCTTACAGGACTTGGCAGCGAGTTAAGACAGCTTGCGATAACCGAGGATGAAAATTATGCGATTATGACCTCCAGAGCTTCGGGCGCTTGCATCGTTGATATGACCAACAAGTCGGACATCAAGATTGCCGCCTCTTATAACACAGTAGAGCTCGCTACAGGACTTTACGTAAGCGGTAATTACGCATTTATTACTAACAGATATCACGGCGTAGAGGTCGTTGATATTTCCGATCCCACAAAGCCCGTACAAAAGGCGAACATTTACACAGGCGGTGAGGTTCAGTCCTGCGTAGTTTATAATAACTACCTTTACTGCGGAGTTTGGGGCGAATGCGGTGTTTGGATTTATAATCTTAACGAGCTTGATACCACCTCCGAGCTTACAAGAGTAGGAAAGGTAACCTGCAACGGTAAGGGCGACGGTCTTACTGTTACTAAAATTGGAGACAAAATTTATATGTTTGCGGCAACCGGTCAGCATACTTATGCCGCTAATAATACAAATCCTGCTCAAGACCTTGCCTTCGGTCAGGGTAACGGTATGGACATATTCGACGTTACAGACCCCGCAAATCCCATTCACCTCTCAACCTCAAAGATTGACGGTAGATATTACTACACCGGAAATGATTTCTGGGAAACAGAGATTTCTTACGACGAAGAGACCGGAAAATATTACGCATATCTCGTTAATACCTATAACGGTGTTTACGTATATGACGTAACGAATCTTGCAGCTCCCGTAAGACTCGCTCACATTACTCTTCCCCTTTATAACGGTACGGTATTAAAGCATGACACCCGTACGATAATAACCACTTGGAATCAGGCTAGTGAAGCTCGCAGTGCGGTGGCTACTATTGCGGTTAAGAACGGTACTATCTATATTGCGGGTACATCAACGGACGTTCATAAGCTTGATAACTCCTCACTCTTCTTCGATGAGTATGAGAACGAACAGGCAAGCGCTTCCTTTACCGTCAGTGACGTTTACGGAAATCTCGACACCGGTCTTACTAAAGGAACTACCTTCTGGAGCGGAAATAACGGTCAGGTGCTCAGCGTAGCAACCAAGGGCGATTATATCTACGTTGCGGCAGGTAGTGACGGTATTCTCGTATTCAAGAAGGACGGATTCAACTCGGCTTCAACTCCCGTTTATACCTATGCTCCTAAAACCGTTAACGGAAGAGTCGGCTTCGCCGTTTCTATTGAAATAAAGGGTGATAGACTCTATGCCGCAGAGGATATAGCAGGTCTTGGCGTATATAATATCGGTTCAGACGGCAAACTTACCGAAATTGAAGGATACAGATATCAAGACGACAAGTATGTGGTAAGACAGGTAAGAGTTTCCCCTAACGGCGGATATGCAGTTATCCAGCTTAACAGCGCCGGTGTTGCGGTTATTGAGCTTAAGTCGGATAACACTTACGGAACTGTTACTGTTCAAAATCTTTCCGGCGGTCACCTTTATCACAAGAACCTTTCCGAAGTTATAAACGAAAGATATATTATAGCTTGGAACCACGTTGCCTTAACGTATTGGATTGATTTTAATCCTCAGAACGGCGTTGATTCTGCTCCCGAGTTTATCACAATGCCTAACTCACCTATGGGAACCATGGTAAACGGCATTGCGGCGTATCAGGATAAGGCACTTGTAATGCCCTCTTGGAACAATAGTTACCGTCTTTACAGTGATACAAGCACTTATACAGGCGGATTTTCTGCGACTAACGGCGGTAAATTCAGCGGTAAGCCCACCGTTTGCGGTAACTATCTCATATGTACAAGACATGATACCGGTATGATTTATATTCTTGATATAAGTGGTGGTATAGAGAAACCTACGCTTATACACACGATAGACACCGTAGGTAACGCTGACGTTGCATACTATGACGAAAGCGGAACGGTTTATATTCCTCTCGGAAATCAGGGCTTACTTGTTATCGACTTGGCAACCGCATTCTCTACGACAACAACAGCTTAAAGGAGGTAATTATGAAAGAATACGAAACCCCATATTGCGACGTTACGTTGATTGACAATAAAGATATTATTACAACCAGCGGCGACTCTCCTATAGGCGACGCTGACGATTGGTTGGAGATTTGATTAGAACACTAATCAACTGCTAAAATTATCTTTATTTTATAATTGATACTAAGCATCAAAGGGCGGTCTTACGCAAAGAGAAATCAAGCGTAAGACCGCTTTTTAAAAAAGCATAAAAAAAGAAGAAAAACTTTTAAAAAAACACTTGACAAATCAAACAAATTATGATATTATATAAAAGCTGTCAGGGATTATGCGAGTGTAGTTCAATGGTAGAATTCCAGCCTTCCAAGCTGGTCGCGTGGGTTCGATTCCCATCACTCGCTCCAAAATTGCGCCCTTAGCTCAGTGGATAGAGTGCCCGGCTACGAACCGGTAGGTCGAAGGTTCGAATCCTCCAGGGCGCGCCACATAAAAAGCACCCCACAAAAATGGGGTGCTTTTTATGTTTCACGCTCTGTCGCTTCAACCTTGCGCTTTAGCGCCAGAAGGTTCGCATACCGCTTTTGCGGTATCTGCGAGCAAAGCGAGCATACCCTCCAGGGCATACTTCTTACCTACTCCATTTATCGCACTAATTTTCAAACCCCATTTTTGTGGGGTTCTTTTTATTTTAGAAAACGGTCCTGCACATTTTTATCTGCGCAAGACCGTTTCAAGTTTATTCAGTTTACTTTTATGTTTTTACTTTACAACTATATTTATTATCTTTCCGGGGACTACGATTTCCTTGATTATCGTTTTGCCCTCGATTGCCGCTTTGATTTTCTCATCAGCCTTAGCTATACCGAGAATTGCGTCCTTATCGGCATCCTTGGGCGCCATAACGGTTGAACGAACCTTACCGTTTATCTGAACAGGAAGCTCCACCGTATCGTCTATCGTCTTGCTTTCATCATACTCGGGCCATTTAGCGATAGAAATAAGATTCTTTTCGCCAAGAAGCTCGTTAATTTCCTCTGCTACGTGCGGAGCAAAGGGTGAAAGAAGCTTTGCAAACGTAATAAGCTCGCACTTGGTAAGATGACCAACGTCGTATATCGTATTAAGCGTACCCATCATAGCGGCTATCGCGGTATTGAAACGCATACTGTCAATATCAGCACTTACCTTTTTGATAAGCTTATGCATAGGCTTTTCAAGCTCGGGCGTAATTCCCTCACCCTTAACGATATCAACGAGATTCATAACACGGTCAAGGAATCTCTTGCAGCCCTTGATAGACTGAGTATTCCAAGGAGCAGACTGTTCAAAGTCACCGATAAACATTTCGTAAAGACGCATAGTGTCCGCACCGTAGTCACGAATGATATCATCGGGATTTACTACGTTTCCGCGTGATTTAGACATCTTTTCACCGTTTTCGCCAAGTATCATACCGTGGCTTGTACGCTTTGCGTAAGGCTCTTTTTTGTCTAAGATATCTATATCGTAAAGGAACTTCGACCAGAATCTCGAATAAAGGAGGTGAAGCGTCGTATGCTCCATACCGCCGTTATACCAATCAACAGGCATCCAATACTGCAAGGCTTCCTTTGACGCAAGCTCCTTATCATTGTGAGGATCGCAATAGCGAAGGAAATACCAGGATGAGCCTGCCCACTGAGGCATCGTATCCGTCTCTCTCTTTGCTCTGCCGCCGCACTTCGGGCAATTACAGTTAACCCAATCTGTCATAAGCGACAAGGGTGACTCTCCCGTTTCGGTAGGCTCGTACGAGTCAACCTCGGGAAGCTCAAGAGGAAGCTCTTCCTCGGGTACGGGTACCCAACCGCATTTTTCACACTCTACAAGAGGAATAGGCTCGCCCCAATATCTCTGACGTGAGAATACCCAGTCACGAAGCTTAAAGTTTATCTTTTCTTCACCTATGCCACGCTCTTCAAGGAACTTAATCATAGCGCGTTTAGCGTCAGCAACCTCAAGACCGTTCAAGAATCCTGAGTTTACAAGCTTACCCTCCGCAACGTCGGTGTAAGCCTCTTCCTCGACGTTTCCGCCTGCGACAACCTCTACGATAGGAAGACCAAACTTCTTTGCAAAATCGAAGTCACGCTCGTCGTGAGCAGGAACTGCCATAATTGCGCCCGTTCCGTATCCTGCGAGAACGTAGTCGGAAATAAAGATAGGAATTTCCTTTCCCGTTGCGGGGTTAATAGCGTTAACACCGTCAAGTCTTACGCCCGTCTTATTCTTAACGAGCTCCGTACGCTCAAAATCAGACTTTTTCGAAGCCTCGAAGCGATAAGCCTCAACCTCGTCGTAATTCTTGATAAGCGACTTCCACTTCTCAACGTTTGCGTGCTCGGGAGCTATAACCATATAGGTAGCGCCAAAGAGCGTATCGCATCTTGTAGTATATACACGAAGCTTATCACCGGTGGTTGTATTAAAATCGATTTCCGCACCGTGAGACTTACCTATCCAGTTTATCTGCTGCGTCTTAACTCTTTCTATGTAGTCAAGACCGTCAAGGTCGGAAATAAGTCTGTCAGCATACTCGGTTATTTTGAGCATCCACTGGCTCTTAACCTTTCTGATAACCGCAGACGAGCATCTTTCGCAAACCCCGTTTACAACCTCTTCGTTCGCAAGAACGACCTTACAGGACGTGCAGAAGTTAACAGCCATCTCTTTCTTGTAAGCAAGACCTTTCTTGAAGAGCTGAAGGAAAATCCACTGTGTCCACTTATAATACGATGGGTCAGTAGTATTAATTTCTCTGTTCCAATCGAACGAAAGTCCAAGCGCTTTAAGCTGCGACTTGAATCTCGCTACGTTTCTTTCGGTTACTATTTTGGGATGGATTTTGTTCTTTATAGCATAGTTTTCGGTAGGAAGTCCGAAAGCGTCCCATCCCATCGGGAATAATACGTTGAAGCCCTGCATCCTCTTCTTTCTCGATACTATGTCGAGCGCGGTGTAAGGACGGGGGTGACCTACGTGAAGTCCCTGACCTGAGGGATACGGGAACTCAACGAGAGTATAATACTTCGGGAGCGTATAATCCTGCTTTGCCTCGAAGGGATTCTTTTCATCCCAGATTTTTTGCCATTTAGGCTCAATTTTTCTGTAATCGTACTGCATTTTAATTGTCCTTCTTATTTATACTAAATTTTTCATCAACTTCTTTTACGAGATATTCAATATCCTTTCTGCATTCCTGAGGAAGAAGTCTATCAAAGTTATAGAAGCCTCTTCCCTCGGAATCAAAGATATTTACTATAATCGTTCCAAAATCAACTAAAATCCAAGAATTTCCTTTTTTACCTTCAACTCTCAGCACGGATAATCCTCGCTCCTCGAAATTATCTACAAGGTCATCCGCAAGCGAAGCTACGTGAGTCTGCGAGCGTCCCGTCACATTTACGTAAAAGTCCGTAATCGAGGTATAGCCTCTTACGTCAAACATACTTACGTTTTCCGCAAGCTTCTCTATAAGAACCTTAACCGCCTCGGCAGCAAGAGTATCACACTCCGCGCCCTTTAGCTCGCAAGCTTTATTGTTTAGCATTTGTCCTCCTTTGCATATTTTCTCGGAAATTATAGGTAAATCATCCCGAAATTATATGCATATCTGATACGTTTTCATTAGAATATTCACGAAGACTTATACCGTCATCTTCATATATATTTATAAATCCCGATTCGGCGGAATTTAAAAATTTACGCTCTCTATCAAATTCACCGTCTGCAAACATATAGTTTTTTGCCATTTCTGCCGCAGATTTTCTGTTCAAAACGTAATAAGAGAGCCCTCCGGAGCTAATAATCGGCTCTCCGGGCACGGTTGCATAAAAGGCTGTTTTTTTATCTTTGTTGCCTACAGCCTCTATAAAGGTTGAAATTACGTCAGCAACCTTAATATCCGTAATTACCTCTTTTTGAAACGAATTTATAACCTTAATCATATCGGGTAAGGTAAGCCCGGATAAGATTTTTCCGAACAGCGCATTGAGGAATATTTTCTGGGCGTCTATTCTTCCAAGGTCACCCATAGCATATCCCTGCCTGTAACGAACAAAGTGCTCGGCTATATTCCCGTCGATATGATTCTTACCTTTTTTCAAAACTACAGGAGCCTCGTCAGAATCAAGAACGAGCGTCATATCCTCTGAAATTTCAATATCAATTCCGCCGATGGCATCAACGATTTTTTTAAAGGTACCAATAGTTATACCTATATATCCGTCAATCTTTGCGCCAAAGGCAGACGAGACTTCCCTACAAACCTCTCCAAGCGCTTCACTTTCGCCCTTGCCGTCGGAAAGCTTCGTCGCATAAAGCTGATTTATCTTGTTTTGCGACCTTCCAAAATTGTAGTATGTGTCACGTGGAATCTGCGCGACACGCACCGCCCCCGCGGCAGAATCGTAGCTCATAGTAAATAAAACGTCTGTGTTTTTTGCGGCATCGTCTATCCCCATAACTAGATAAACGTATCTCTTCGAGTCATATCCCTGCACCGCATTATTAGTTGCGGGCGCGCAAGAAGTAAGTATTGCGGAAAATAAAATACAGAAGCATATAAACAAGCTAATTTTTTTCATAAACATAAACCTCAAAAAATTCTTTTTGTAGCCGTAGGGCTAGTTTATGCTTATTTAGGCCTATTTAATTTTGAAAATTATTCTTCAAAAGAAAGTTTCTGGTTTTATTCATTCTCGAATTGATGGGAAGACCTTGACGCAAGAGTGCGTTTTCAGCTCCGTCAATAGCCATAATGCAAGCGTTTTTAAGTCTTACTATACGCTTTTCGTAAGAATCATTCTCGATATCCGTCAAAAGTGCTTCACGAACACGGACACACGATTCAAAGACTCTCGTATCCTCTATATAATCGGACACGAATATTATCATATCGAAGAGTGTCATATCAGAGCTTCCGACCGTATGCTTTTCTGTAGCTGAAAGTATATTTTGCGTAGCAAAATCCGAAAAATCCCTTTTAATTACTATAGGAGCCGTAAACGAATGAATGACTCCGACGGTAACAGTATCCTCATCGGTTAATGGAAATTTTTCAGCTTTCAGTAAGGAAATCTGCTCCGAGAGAGGCATTTCTTTCGCAACGTCGTGCAAAATAGCAGCCGCTTGAAGCTCGGAAACGAAATCCGGCAAAATCAATTTGCCGAGCAGCGCTGCGCATCTTTCAACGCCAAGCGTATGTGAAAAACGCTTTTCTGACATACGTAGCGATACTCTTTTTCGCAAATCGGAAAGTTTATTTTCGGTATAATTCATATTTTAAACCGTGAGCTTTAATTAAGCTCGATTCTTTTCTTTTTTTCGGACTCCCTATAAAGTACGAATTTAGTTCCCACGCAGGAAACGACCTCTGAAGAAACCGCGCGTGAAATCTCCTCCGCAGCCTCCTTTGCGGTGTATCCGCTGTTTTCAAGAACTCTTACTTTTATAAGCTCACGCGCGGTAAGCGCATTTGAAATCTGATTGCATATCTCTTCTGTTATTCCGCCCTTTCCAATCTGGAAAATAGTATCCAGATTCTGCGAAAGAGAGCGAAGATATGCTCTTTGTTTACTTGTTATCATACGTATTCCCTTTAGTTTTCGTCGGATTCAAAGAGCGCCGCCGCAAAATCCTTAGCATCAAACGGCTTCATATCGTCAATCTGCTCGCCAACACCGATAAATTTAACCGGTATGCCAAGCTCACGCTTGATTGAGAGTATTATTCCGCCCTTTGCGGTACCGTCAAGCTTCGTGAGTATGAGTCCCGTGAGCCGAGATGCCTCCTTAAATTCCCTTGCCTGAAGAACAGCATTCTGACCTGTCGTAGCATCAAGAACGAGAAGCGTTTCCTTTGCGCTGTCGGGCAATTCTCTTGCGATAACTCTGTCAATTTTCGCAAGCTCATCCATAAGATTCTTCTTATTGTGAAGTCTTCCTGCGGTATCAATAATCAAAACGTCGGCATTTCTGCTCTTTACAGCGCCTATTGCATCAAAAACGACTGCGGCGGGGTCAGCGCCTGCGCCCTGCTTGATTATATCAACACCCGCTCTGTCGCACCAAACGGAAAGCTGCTCTGCCGCAGCCGCGCGGAACGTATCCGCAGCCGCAACAACAACCTTTTTCCCCTGCGATTTAAGCTCCTTTGCGATTTTTCCTATCGAGGTAGTTTTTCCTACACCGTTTACACCTACAATAAGGATTACAGAGGGCTTTGTCGAAAGATTAAGCGGCTCGTGCTCGCCAATAAGAGAACGAAGCATATCAAGAAGAGCCTCCTTGACTTCATCAGCTTCCTTGATTTTATTGTCCTTTACGTATTCACGGAGCTCATCAAGAATCTCTTCAGTGGTGCTTACACCTATATCAGCGGAAATAAGCAGCTCCTCAAGCTCATCAAAAAGGTCCTCATCAACCTTTCTGAAAGCTTTGAAAAGAGCATCTATTTTTCCGACAATTGCATTTTTCGTCTTAAAAAGACCGTTTTTTAATTTATCAAAGAAACCCATTAACCGAGCAACTCCTTCTGTTTACCTTCAATTTCATCAACGTTAAGCTCTATCGCCTGCGAAATTCCGCGCTGGGGCATCGTAACGCCGTAAAGTCTGTTACCTACCTCCATAGTTCCGCGGCGGTGAGTAATAAGAATAAACTGCGTATCGCTTGCAAGCTTCTTAACGTATTCGCCAAATCTAAAAACGTTAACCTCGTCAAGCGCAGCCTCAATCTCGTCAAGAATACAGAAAGGCGTAGGATTAACCTTAAGTATCGCAAAGAGAAGCGCTATCGCGACGAATGACTGCTCACCGCCCGAAAGAAGCGACATACTCTTAATGATTTTGCCGGGAGGCGCCGCCTTGATTTCAATACCCGACGTAAGAACGTCCTCAGGATCAACGAGGTTAAGCTCCGCGCTTCCTCCGCCGAACAGCTCCTTAAAGGTTATTCCGAAGTTCTTGTTTATAGCCTCGAATGCGGTAACGAAGCTTGTACGCATTTCTTCTTCGAGTCTTGCTATAATGCCAACAAGCTCGTCGTAGGAATTTGTAAGGTCCACGTACTGCGTATTAAGCGCGTCGTAACGCATCTTTACCTCTGCGTATTCCTCTATTGCCTGCGGATTGTAATTTCCAAGTGCGCGAAGCTTTGCGCGGCTTGAGGATTGAACGTGAGCCACTTCGTCACGGTTTTCAGCCGTTACGGCAGGATATCCGAGGGCTACGGCATCCTCGTAGGAAATTTCATAATCGTCCCAAAGCTGCGCTCCGAGCTTCTCCTGTCTTTCTTTAAGACGAGTCACGTTGTTCTCATCGTTCAAAACAGCCTGATAGCAAACGTCGCGGCTCGAGGATCTTTCCTTGAGCTTTACTCTTATTTCGGAAAGCGTTTTATCGAACTCATCATTACCCGCTTCAAGAGCGCGACGCTCGTCGTTAAGCTTCTGTATTTCAGCCTCAAGCGCTCTTGACTCTGTCTCATTCTGCGCTTTTGTTTCATCAATAGAGTCACGCTTCATCTCTATATCCGAGATTCTCCGCTCCTGAATTCTTCTCTCTTCGGCAAGATCACTAAGACGCTCGTCGATAGAAGCAATCATCTGCTCAAGACTTTCTATATCCTTACGCGCTTCCGTTGCCTTTACGAAAATTTCATTTGCCTTCTGACCGTATTCGTCATATTTCTCGTCGAGAACTCCCATCTCCTCCGAGCGTTTCTCGCGAAACTCCTTAAGAGCTTCAATACGTTCAACGTTAGCGTTATATTCAGCGGTAAGATTTGTAATCTCCTCTTCCGCCTTTGACTGCTGACCTATAAGATTATTATAGTCAAACTTAAGTTTTTCTACAATATTGCGGTTTGCGTTATATTTAGCGTTTGCATTGTCAAGAGCGGCAAACTGACCTCTTGAGAGAGTCAAAAGAAGCTCTTTTTCCTGCTCCGCCGCTTTTCCTTTTTCTACCGCTTCCTTGTTTTCGGAGTTGATTTCAAGGATAGCGTCCTCGTATTCCTTAATTTTGCCTCCGAGCGCTTCGCCCTTTTCCTTTAGAGCGTTTATCTCTGTAAGACGTGAAAGAATACCGCTGTCCCTTTTAGCGCTACCGCCCGTGAATGCACCGCCCGCATTGATAACCTGACCGTCAAGAGTAACTATCTTTACCTTGTAGTTAAGCTTTTTAGCGGCAACGGACGCATTATCTATATTGTCGAATACAACCGTACGAAGAAGTAAAAATTCGATTATAGACCTATAGCTTTTATCGGTAGAAACAAGCGTATCCGCTCTTCCTACAAAGCCCTCAAAGGTTTTTGAGCGCTTTATCTCATCCGTCTCGCTTGCGGGACGGATAGCCGTTATAGGATAGAACGTAGCCCTTCCGGCATTAGCGCGCTTAAGCGAATATATAGCAGCCTTTGCGGTAGCTTCGTCGTCAACTACTATATTCTGAAGGCTTCCGCCGAGCGCTGTTTCTATTGCCGTTATATATGCTTTATCAACGTTTATGAGCGATGAAAGCGGACCGTGGATTTTTCCGGGAGTGTCAAGGCTTCCGTTGTTATACTCACGCATAACGAACTTAATGCTTTCGCTGTATCCCTCGAAATGCTCGACCATCTTCTGAAGAACGCTTGCTCTTTGCAAAAGCTCGTCTTTTTGAAGCTTAACGGCATTCAAAGAATCAATAATCTGCGCTTTTTCTTCAGTGAGTGCTTCAACCTTCTCTGCGCATTCCTTTATAATCTCGTCCTTTTCGCCTATTTTGGACTTAAAGCCTGCGGCGTTAGCCTCTGCCTTGTCCGCTTCCTCTTTCAAAGCAAGTCCCTCTTGCTCATACTTTTCGATTTCAGCTTCAAGGTCCTGTGACTTTGTTCCGTCTGCAACCTTTGAGTTCTTCAAAACGTCTATTCTGACCTTTATATCAGTTGCTGAATTTTCTTCCACCGTAAGCTCGTCAAGAGCTTCCTCAAGCTCGCGCTTAATTGCCTCTACCTTAATGGAGATTTCCTGCTGCAAGGACAAGAACTCTAGCTTCTCGTCCATAAGCTTCTTATGCTCGCCGACCTGCTCCTCGCGTCTTTCGTCATATCCCGCTCTGGTCTTCGAAACGTTTTCAGCGCTCTTATTTATCTCGTCGATACGCTCGTTACACTGCGCAATAAGCTCTGCTGAATGAGCGAACTGAGACTCGGCAACTCTGAGAGCGTTATCGAGTCTGTGAAGCTCTTCTGTGGTTTCTCTTATTTTATCGAATACACGTCCCGAATTAGCTTTGTTTTCCTGCAGCTTATTGAAAATATCATCGTTCTGGGCGTTCAAATCATTGATTATCTGCTCAACGATTTCAAGCTCATGACGTGAAAGCTTTAACGCGTTCTCCGCATTTTCGATATCTTCTCTTATCTGCTTGGTATCATAAAGCCAAAGCGAAACGTCGGCGCGTTTTTTCTCCTCGTATATAGCGAGACCCTTACGTGCCTTTTCGGCTTCCTTTTCAAGCGGACCTACTCTGTTTTCAAGCTCTGTCAAAATATCCTTGACACGATCAAGGTTATCCTGCGTGTTTTTAAGCTTTCTTTCGGATTCCTCTTTTCTGTGACGGTATTTCGAAATACCTGCCGCCTCTTCAAATATATTACGGCGCTCGTCACTCTTTTTAGATACGATTTCGGCAACCTTACCCTGACCTATGATAGAATAACCCTCGCGTCCTACACCGGTGTTCATAAAGAGCTCATAAATATCACGAAGTCTTTTAGGCTCGCGGTTAATGAGATATTCACTGTCTCCGGTTCTGTAATAACGTCTGGTTACCACTACCTCGTCAAATTCCGAATCAAGACGGTGCTCGGGGTCGGAGTTATCGAAAGTAACCGAAACCTCCGCAAATCCCATAGGACGTCTCTCGTCGGTACCGCCGAAAATAACGTCTTCCATCTTCGTTCCTCGAATATTACGGCTCGAAAGCTCACCGAGAACCCAACGCATAGCATCGGAAATGTTGGACTTACCGCTTCCGTTAGGTCCGACTATAACCGTCGCTCCGCGCTCGAACGTTAAAACCGTTCTGTTCGGGAATGACTTAAAACCGTGTAACTCAAGTGATTTTAAATACATTTTGTTTCCTTTCTTCCGCTTTTAGAAACACGTCGTATGGAATAATCTCGTCCTTTTCAACAACCTTTAAGGTTTTGATTCCGTGCTCCTGAAGAAGTCGAATTTTGTTCTTTTTATGCTGACCGATAACCCTTGAAGTATGACCCTTTGCCACGTTCAAGATTAAATCGGAATAATTTTCTTTATTTGAATCGGCAAGTAGTTTTACAATCCTACCGTAATAATACTCGCTCTCAACAAGCTCCCCGATAGCGGCGTGATTCGGACCTGCATAGTACGTAGAATCGCTATGCAAATTTTCAGAATCGCAAAGACCGATGCGCAAAACCTTGACACCCGCTTTTATGAAGACCTCGAAAGCCTTTGCCGAGCGCACGACAGCATCGTCGAGCGTAATAGGAACGTATTTTTTGCTTTCAGTCATTTTGCAAAGCTCTGTTCCCCGAAAAACTATCGTTGGATATATTCTCGCCTCATCCGCTCCCACGGACAAAATAAATTCCGCCGTTGCTACCTCATCATCAATGCTTGCTCCGGGAAGTCCTATCATCATCTGACCGCCAAGCTTAAAATCGTGCGACTTTATTTTGAGGCAAGCCTCACGGGCAGAATCAAAGCCGTGCCCTCGTCTTGATGCCAAAAGAACCTTATCGGATACGCTCTGTATCCCAAGCTCAACGGTAGTGACACCGTAGTGCTTAAGTATATCCAGAATCTCGTCGTTTATATAATCGGGACGGGTTGAGCATCTGATTGATGAAATTCTGCCTTGAATTAAATAGCTGTTTGCTATTTTTAAAAGATTTTCCATCAAATTTATGTCAATTCCCGTAAACGAGCCGCCAAAGAATGCTATTTCAGCATCGGTATCGGAATCAATAGTAGAAAGCGACGATTCGATAATAGGAATAACGCTTTCTGCTGAAAACTCATTCACTCCCGATATTATTCTTTGATTGCAGAAAACGCAATCGTTCGGGCAGCCTAAATGCGGAATAAATACCGGTATATTAACGTGCCTTGTCTTCATCGCTACCGCCCTACGTTTTAAAGCCGAAAAGCTCAAGAGCGCGCTTTGCCGCCTGCATTTCCGCATCCTTTTTATTGAATGCGCTGCCCTTGCCAACGACGTTGTTGTTAACCTTGGCTATAACCGTAAATTCCTTTTTATGCTCGGGTCCCTTCTCGGCAATAACCTCATACTCTAAAACAGCTGAGCCGTCCTTTTCAACGAACTGCTGGAGCATCGTTTTGTAATCGGGAGTGCCGACCTGAGAAACGTTTGCGAATTCATCGGAAAACAAATTAACGATTACTTTTTTGTAATCCTCCGAGCCGCTTACCCTTTTACTGTCTATATATACGGCGGCAATAACCGCTTCAAGCGCATCCGCCAAAACCTTTGGACGTGTTCTGCAATCGGACTCCTCACCTCTGCCGAGGTGAACATAATCACCGAGCTTTATTTTTCTTGCGATACCGGCAAGAGTCTTTTCGCATACGAGATGCTGACGTATTCTCGTCAGCTTTCCCTCATCGAGCGACTTATAATTATCGTAAAGATACTCGGAAATAACCATTTCCAAGATTGCGTCACCAAGGAACTCAAGTCTCTCGTTGGAAGGAATTGAAAGTCCACGGCTTTTATATTCGTTTGAATAGGAGGAGTGAGTAAGCGCATTTTCTATATATTCGGTATTAGAAAATTTATATCCTATAACCTCTGTAAGCGATTCAAAGCTTTTACCTATCGCCATTATTCTCCTCCTTCTCTTTTTCTTTTTACGTCTGGTCGTAAAGCTTCTCTACGTCTGCAAGAAGCTTCTTATCGTCATAATCAAGCGCAAAGCTTGCGATATCATCGTTTATACCCGTATTTACAAAGAATATAGCCTGACGCACAGCATTCTTTATCGCCTTCGCATCTGAAGAGCCGTGAGCTTTAATTACGGGCTTTGATATACCGAGCAGCGGCGCTCCGCCGTGCTCAGATGAGTCAAACTGAGTTTTAAGGTCCTTGATTTTCGCCTTCATAGTCAAGGTGGAAGCCATCGTTACAACGTTTGTACGAAGCACGTCCTTGAGAGTTCCCATAAGAAATTTACCCATACCCTCTACCGATTTCAAGAAGATATTTCCGGTATATCCGTCGCAAACGAGAACGTCGCAGGTATCAAACGGAACCGTTTTTGCCTCAACGTTTCCAACGAAGTTAAGTCCGCTTTCGGAAAGCATCTGATATGACTCAATCTGCAAAGCGTTACCCTTGTTGTATTCTGTTCCGTTATTAAGCTGTCCGATTCGTGGACGCTCTACGTTGTATATCTTTTCCATATACTTCGCGCCCATAAAAGCGAACTGAACGATATTATCCGACGTAACGTTAAGGTTTGCGCCGGAGTCCATAAGTAATACGGGGCAAGTGAGGGGCAAAATCGAAGCAATCGCCGCTCTGTTTATACCCATAATTCTCTTAACTATAAGAGTTGCTCCCGTTATCAAAGCGCCTGTATTTCCCGCGCTTACAAAAGCGTCAGCTTCGCCTGCGGCAAGCATTTTAAGTCCGATGCTCATAGAGGATTCACGTTTTTCGCGAACTACGGCAAGCGCGCGGTCTTCCATATTTATAACGTCGGGAGCGTGACGGATAGTTATACTTCCAAGCTGCAATTCATTCTGAACAACAACGTCGGAAATAACGTTTTCGTCACCTACGACTATTATTTCATGCTCTTTATATTCATTAGATGCTTCAATAGCGCCCTTTATAAGCTCAAGTGGTGCATTATCACCGCTCATTACGTCAACTATGATTTTCATATATTATTGAAGTCCAGAAAGCTTTGGCTTATAATTTCGAGCGAGCGCTCTGCATAAGCTTCATTTCTGCACTTTTTTCCTCCTTTAATTTTTTTATCAAACGGAGCTATTATACCAAAATTCGCATTCATAGGCTGGAAATGAGAAGAAACGCCGCCTTCGGAAACGTATGCCGCAAGCGCTCCGATTTCAGTCTCCCTCGGGAAGACGATAGACTCCTTTAAAAGAGCCAAACGAGCCGCGTTTATTCCGGCTACGAATCCCGACGAGGTGGATTCAACGTACCCCTCAACGCCAGTCATCTGACCTGCGAAGAACAAATTAGGGTATTCCCTCATCGCATAAGTACGGGTAAGCTTACCCGGAGAATTTATATACGTATTTCTATGCATAACTCCGTATCTGAAAAACTCTGCGTTTTCAAGTCCGGGAATCATTCTGAAAACACGCTTTTGCTCACCAAACGTGAGGTGAGTTTGAAATCCTACGATATTATACATCGTACCCTCACGGTTTTCACGTCTTAACTGCACTGTGGCAAAAGCATCTTCACCCGTTTTTGGTACAGGAAGTCCAACAGGCTTCATAGGACCGAATCTCAAGGTGTCATAACCTCTCGACGCCATAACCTCAACGGGCATACAGCCCTCGAATACCGTAAGGTCCTCTTGAAGCTCACTGTCAAACTGCTTAAGAGGAGCGGTTTCTGCCGTTACGAGCGCTTTATAAAAAGCGTCGTATTCCTCTTTTGTCATAGGGCAATTCAAATAATCCTCGGGGTCACCCTTACCGTATCTTGAAGCATAAAACGCTTTCGTCATATCAACCGTCGAGAAGTCAACGATAGGAGCTGCCGCATCAAAGAAGTGAAGCTCGCCGCCACCCGTTATTTCACTGACTGCTTTTGCCATTGACTCTGACGTTAAGGGACCGGTTGCCACAACGGTAATTACGTCTTTATCTATACTTGTAACTTCCTCTTCGTGAACGGTTATAAGAGGATTGCTTTTGATTTTTTCAGTAACGTAACTGCTGAAATCTTCTCTGTTAACGGCAAGGGCGCTTCCCGCGGGAACTTCGTTTGCGTATGCCGCTTCCATTATAAGCGAGCCCATTTTTGAAAGCTCTTCCTTTAAAAGTCCCACAGCGTTATTCAGCTGATTTGAGCGTAAGGAATTAGAGCAGACGAGCTCGGCAAAATTGTTACTGTGGTGCGCAGGCGTATGCTTTTTGGGCTTCATCTCATAAAGGTCTACGGCAACACCCATTTTCGCAATTTGCCATGCAGCTTCAGAGCCGGCAAGACCCGCGCCTATTACAACTACTTTTTTATCAGTCATCAATCTTCGTCCATCATTTCTTCATCCCGACGGTATTCGCATCCGCGCGCCTTGCAAATTACAGCGCCGCGAGTCTTGCGGTAATAAAGCATCTCTCCGCAATCGGGACATTTTTCATTAAGGGGTCTATCCCACGTGGAGAAATCGCATTCGGGATAGTTATTGCAGCTATAAAACAGAACCTTTTCCTTGGCGTGCTTTCCTATAATACTTCCGCCGCAACGTGGGCACTCGACTCCTATATCAACAACCTTTTGCTTGGTGAATTTACAGGACGGATAGTTCTTGCACGCAAAGAAGGTTCCGTATCTTCCGTGACGCACAACCATATCACCGCCGCAAAGCTCACATTTGAAATCAGCAACCTCAAGTGTCTGCTCCTTGGGCTTCACGGGATTTCCCTCTTTATCAACAGCGATAGTGCTGCGGCAGGATGGATAATCCGGGCATGCAAGGAATCTTCCGAATCTGCCTGTTTTATATATCATTTTTTTACCGCACTTGGGGCAATCGTAATTGCTTTCCTCTGCGGGTACCTTCAAGAGAGTTTTTTCACGGTTGTTTTTACTTGCATTTTCAAGCTCTACCGCAAAATTCTCATAGAAACCGCCTATCAGTTTCTCAATCGTTGTATTTCCGTTTTCTATATCGTCAAGATTGGATTCCATTCCCGCCGTAAACTCGTAGTCAACGATTTCGGGGAAAAATTCCTTCATAAAATCGGTAGTGATTTCGCCAAGCTTAGTTCCAACCAAATGCTTACCCTCGCGTCTTACGTAGTCGCGTGAGATTATTATGGATATTATCGGTGCATAGGTCGAAGGTCTGCCTATTCCGTTCTCCTCTAGGAACTTTATCAAGGAAGCCTCGGTATATCTTGCCGGGGGTTCGGTATAGTGCTGCTTCTTGACAATTTCACCGATAGCGAGCTTTTCTCCCTCCGAAACGGTGGGAAGCTTCGACATATCAAGCTCGTCGTCCTCGGCAGAATCATCGTCGGAATAATCGTAAAGAACCATATATCCCTGCGATTTTACAGTCTGGCCGCCGGTCTTGAATATATGTGAGGAATTTTCTATTTCAACTGTAACGGTATCTATAACCGCCACTTCCATCTGGCTTGCTATAAATCTTTCCCAAATAAGCTTATAAAGCTTGTATTGGTCGAGGGAAAGCATTTTTCTCAGTTTTTTAGGCGTGAATTCAACGTTAGACGGTCTTATCGCCTCGTGAGCGTCCTGCGCGTTGCTCTTGCTCTTGTAAGAACGGATTTCCTCGGGGAGATATTCTCCGCCGAAGCTCTTCTCGATATACTCTCTTGCGTGCAGAGTGGCGGTTTCCGAGATTCTCGTAGAGTCCGTACGCATATAGGTTATAAGACCCTGAACACCACCGAACTCGTGACCGATATTAAGACCGTCGTAAAGCTCTTGAGCAATCTTCATCGTCTTATGAGACTGGAATCCAAGCTTCTTTGAAGCCTCCTGCTGAAGAGTCGAGGTAGTAAAGGGTGGAGCCGGAAGCTTTTGCTTTTCAATATGCTTTACCGAAGCTACCTTGAATTGACCGTTGGATACGAGCTTTTCTATTTCTGCGGCATCCTTCTCCGATTCAAGCTTAACTTTACCGTTTTTATTACCAAAGTAATGAGCGTTAATTACCTCACCGTTGCTTTGCACAAGAGCGGCATCGACAGTCCAATACTCCTTAGGAACAAACTGCGAAATCTCTTTTTCTCTTTCGGTGATTATTCTCGCTGCAACCGACTGAACTCTTCCGCCCGAAAGACCGCTTCCGACGTTCTTCCAAAGAACCTCGCTCAAATTAAATCCAACGAGCCTGTCAAGAATTCTTCTGGCCTGCTGCGAATTTACAAGGTCCATATTTATGCATCTCGGAGCTTTTATCGCTTCCTTTACAACGCTCTTTGTGATTTCGTTAAAGGTAACTCGGCACGCCTTGCTTTCGGGAATACCCAGCTCATTCGCTATATGCCACGCAATCGCCTCTCCCTCGCGGTCAGGGTCGGTTGCGATAAATATTTTGTTTGCCGATTTGGCTTCTTTTTTTAGTTCTTTTATAACATCGCCCTTGCCTCTTATGTTGATATAATGAGGCTTAAAATTATTTTCAACATCTATTCCGAGGCTGCTTTTCGGCAAGTCTCTTATATGACCCTTTGAAGCTATAACCTTATAGTTAGAGCCTAAATAGCCTTTCACTGTATTTGCTTTTGCGGGTGATTCCAAAATAACTAAATTTGCCATATATTAAGCGGACAAGCCGCTCCTTTCATTTTTAATTGCGCTTAACCTTTTCTCCGGGAAGCATAGTTACGAATCTTCCCATTTCAAGCTTAAGTAATGCTTTCATAACAAAGGGCATTTTATACCCTAAATCCGTCAGTGATTCTATCGAGCACGCTTCACCTTGCGGAATACTTTTATAAAGCTCGACAGTATCCTTATCAAAATTCATATTTTCTATTGAAATTTCGGGAATTACTGTCTCGTTCGGAATGTTTTTTTCCGAAGAATTATCAGACTCCTGATTTTCGGTATTCTCGTTTTTCGCGCGTTTTTTGTGTGAATAAGAAGAAAAGATATTATCTCCTTGAGCCACGCAAGAAACTTCAAGCTCAAGAAATACGTCGCTCATTCGTACGTCGAGCTTTTCTTTCAGCTTGAACGGATTTATCTTTCCGGTATATACGAATTCAAGGTCAGAAATTATATCGTCGGGAGTCGTAATAAGCTTCGCTCCGTTCTTGATTAAAAGATTGGTTACTTCGCTGTTCTTATTATCAACGTTGCCCGGTAAGGCATATACGGTCTTACCGAATTTTTTGGCGTATCTTGCGGTTATTATAGCTCCGCTACGCTCTCTTCCCTCGATAACCACCGTTGATGAGGATATTCCCGCAATCAGTCTGTTTCTCGTTGGGAAGTTGTATCTCGCAGGCCGTGTTCCCGGCGCATACTCCGTCATAACGCAGCCGTTTTTGACGATTTCTCTGGCAAGCCTTTTATGCTGCTCGGGATAGCAAACGTCAATACCGCTTCCAAGAAAGGCGACGTTTACTCCGCCTGCCGAAATTGAGCCCGCGTGAGAAACACCGTCTATGCCGATAGCCATACCCGAGACTATTACCGCACCGGCGGTAGCAAGGTCATGACCTATGATAAAAGCATTTTTCCTGCCGTAGTCGGTAAGTCTTCTCGTTCCTACCATAGCTACTAGGCACTCGCTGTTAAAATCGGGAAGTACACCTCTGTAATAAAGCAAAACGGGAGGCGTATTTATTTCTCTTAATGAGTTTGGAAACTCACTGTCGGAATATTTAAGAATTCCAACGTTCTTTTTCTCGCAAAAGCTATATATATCCTCTGCTCTTTTGAGATTTTTGTCAAGCAAGGCGGGAAGATCCTTGGATTTTTCTCCAACGCATCTTTTTATATCAAATTCGTCTGCCGCAAATATAGCCTCTGCGGTTTCAAACCTTTCTATAAGCTTGCGAAATGTTTCTTTCCCGGGCGTAACCGAGAGAGAAAGCCACAGCCAATAAATATTATCCTTCATAAAACACCCTCTAGATGATTTTGCTTTGTTCCCACATAAAGATTGCCGCGGCAACCGATGCGTTAAGCGATTCGGTTTTTGAAGAGATGGGAATATATATTCCGCCGTCCGACGCTTCCGAAATATCCCTCGGAACGCCGTGTCCCTCGTTGCCTATAATAACAGCGTCCCACTTGGTAATATTTATCTCACCAAGCGGCTTTGCCGTCTCGGAAAGCTCAGCGGAATAAACGCGTCTGCCATTTGAGCGCATAGCTTCGATGTATTTTTTCAAATCCGAAACTCTTGTCACTTTAACGCGAAAAAGACTTCCCATTGCTCCCCTGACCGTTTTGGGATTATATATATCCGCGCAGTCGCTGCTCAGAACAATGTGCTCAACTCCGAAAGCAACGGCGCTTCTTATAGCAGAGCCGAGATTTCCCGGATCTCTGACAGAGCATAATACGATGGACCTGCCACACGCATTTTTTGAAAACTCTTCCTTATATATTATATCCATTTGACGGAAAAAGTCAAGATGTTTTATTACACTTATTACGCCTTGGGGCGCATTTTCGGTAGAAATTTTCGAAAAAACACCGTCTGCTACTACCTGAACCTCCGAGTCATCGCCTTTTCCATCTCGCACGAGCTCCTTAAGCTTTGGTAAAATTCTATCGGCTTTCGCTTCATTTACGAAAATTTTTGCAACCGGAAGACCCGCAGAAAGCGCCTCGTACGTCAGCTTCTCGCCCTCGGCAAGAAACATTTTTTCACAATCTCTTCCCTTTTTGTCTTTAAGCGAAGCCGCCCATTTAACCGTCGCATTATTTCTGCTGGTTATTATTTCATCTATAAATTTCACGTTTCCCTCCAAGATAAAAATCCCGGTCGGCCACAAACGACACAACCGGGAATTTATGCTATTAAAGAGCTGCCTTAGCCTTCTCGCAAATTGCAGCGAATGCTTCCTTATCGGAAACTGCGATTTCAGCGAGCATCTTACGGTTGAGGTCGATACCTGCAACCTTAAGACCGTGCATAAGTGTGGAATAATTCATACCGCAAACCTTAGCCTGCGCGGAAATTCTTGTAATCCAAAGAGAACGGAAGTCTCTCTTCTTCATCTTACGGCCTGCGAAAGCATAGTTACCGCTCTTGAGAACGGCCTGCTTAGCCATCTTGAAATGCTTGGACTTTGCACCCCAGTAACCCTTGGCTGCCTTGAGGATGCTCTTTCTTCTCTTGCGCGTCATCATCGCGCCCTTAATTCTTGCCATTTTATATGTTCCTCCAAATTTTCTTCGATTGCCTTATCACTTATTGATAAGAGTTCTGTAAGTGGGTGCGAAGCTCTCGCTGAGTATAGCGCCCTTACGAAGGCCTCTCTTACGCTTAGCAGTCTTGAGACCGAGCTTATGACGATGATTGTTATGAGACATCTTTACCTTGCCGCTACCTGTGAGAGAAAATCTCTTGGAAGATGCCTTATGTGTTTTGATCTTTCCCATTTTAATATCTCCTTTTCGTTGGGTAATACCCTTTTATTAACTTAATTACTTCTTTTCGGGTTTTGCCGGAGCTAAAACAATAGACATAAATCTACCGTCAAGCACGGGCTTCTTCTCGGCAACGCCTACTCCTTTAAGCGCTTCCTCGAATTTAGCTATGACTTCTCTACCAAGCTCCATATGAGACATTTCTCTTCCTCTAAAGCGAACAACAGCCTTTACCTTGTTGCCCTCACCGAGAAACTTTTTAGCCTGGTTAACTCTGGTATCCAAATCGTGCTGCTCAATACGGCAGGAAAGCTGAACTTCCTTAACCTTAACGATTACCTGCTTCTTTTTGGCTTCCTTCTCTCTCTTGTCACGCTCAAAGCAGAACTTTCCGTAATCAATAGCTCTGCATACGGGGGGAGCTGCGTTGGGAGCGATAAGCACGAGATCTACGCCGTTATTTTCAGCATAGGCAAGCGCATCAGCAATTTTCATAATACCAACCTGCTCGTTTGCAGGACCGAGTACTCTGACCTCGGGATACTTTATCTCCTCGTTAATAGGGAGATTCTTTTCGTCTTTGGTGCTAATAGCCATATACCTCCGAAAAAATAAAAAATGCATACAGAAATCTCCGTACGCACACAAACAAAGCTCAGACTGCGAGCTTTTTAAGTATTAACCATACGCACTCATGTGGTAAGGTGAGAACGGAAATTCTGCTTTATTTTTGTTAGCATTTCGCTACGTGCGTTATTATACCACCATTTTCGCTGTTTGTCAATAGCTTTTTTGAATTTTTTTGAAATTCGACTTTTTTTATTGCTTTTTCTCTGTTTTTAACCATTTTAACGAAATAAAATTGTTGAATATTCCATCTTTACATTTCGTGAGGCTTGTTGTATAATGTTATACGGTAATAAGCGGTACTCGAAGACGCGCCAACCTTATGACGCATACTCATCGGCATTGTACCGTACTCACGCAAGGATAGCATAAAAGCCTGTTCGCAAAGTCAGCGGATAGGTTTTTCTTTTTTCTTTACTTACACTTCATATTTTAAATTTTATTTTAAAACTTTGTAAAAAGTATAGATTTTTATTTTTTTGTGTGTTATAATATAATGAATTTATATTGTTAAAATCAGCTTATATTGAAAAAAGGAATAAATATGTCAGATAACATTCAGGAAAATTCCGAGGTCAGACTCCCCTTAATTCCATTAAGAGGAATAGTTGCTTTCCCCGGTGTTCAGTTAAATATAGAAATAGTGAGACCTACCTCGCTTAAAGCGTTCACGGCAGCCGCTACTATGCACGATATGAACGTTTTACTCGTTACGCAGAAGGATATCTCGCAGGAATCCCCCGCTTATGAGGATTTATACGTCACGGGCGTGCTTGCGAAGATTCGTCACGTTGTAAAAAACACTCAAAACAATCTTTCGGTTGTCTTCGAGGGTATTTCCAGAGCTGCGCTAAAGAGCGTGGATGACGATGAGGGCTTCCTCAGCGGAACCGCTTTCATTCGAAAGGAACTAACCGCCCCGTGCACGCCGCATATAGAAATGCTTATGCGCGAGGTAAAAAACGCGCTGGTTAACCTTGCCGAGATGCACCCGACGTTCACCGATGATATGCGACTTAGCGCAGAAGCCATCACCAACCCGGGAAAATTTGCTGATTTTGTCGCATCCTCGGCGGTTATTGAATATAGCAATAAGCAAGAGATTCTCAATTTCGTAAATCACAAATTGAGACTTGAAAAGCTTCTCGTAGTTCTTGAAGAGGAGCGTATGCTTCTCCAGTGTGAGCATGATATACAGATTCAGGTTCGCGAGAAGATTGACCGAAATCAAAAGGATTATTTCTTGAGAGAACAGGTCAAGGCTATTCAGGCGGAGCTTGGTGAGGACGATGACGACGAAATAAGTGAGTACGAGGAAAAGATTCACGCAAAGAATCTGAGCGACGAGGTCAGAGAAAAGCTTCTCAAAGAGCTTTCAAAGCTTTCGAAAACACCATTTGGCGCGGCTGAAAGCACCGTTTTGCGTTCATATCTTGATACCTGCCTCGAATTTCCCTTCGGTGTTAAGACTGAATCCGAGGCTACGGTTGAGAGCGCAAGAAGAATTCTTAACGAGGACCACGACGGTCTTGATAAGGTAAAGGAGCGCATACTTGAATTCGTTGCAATAAAGCAGTTCTCAAAAGACGTAAAGAATCAGATTATATGCCTCGTCGGCCCTCCCGGCGTCGGTAAAACCTCCGTTGCCGCATCAATAGCCCGCGCGCTCGGCAGAAAATACGCAAGAGTTTCTCTTGGCGGTATGCACGACGAGGCTGAAATCAGAGGTCACCGAAAGACCTACGTCGGCGCTATGCCCGGCAGAATAGTTTCCGCAATAATAAACGCAAAGGCAGAGAACCCCGTTATAGTTCTCGATGAAATAGATAAGCTCGCCAACGATTTCAGAGGTGATCCCACGTCTGCTTTGCTTGAGGTGCTTGATCCCGAGCAGAACAAGCTGTTCAGAGACAACTTTATGGAAATTCCTATTGACCTTTCGGACTGCCTCTTTATCGCTACCGCTAACAGCTATGACAGAATTCCCGCTCCCCTGCTCGACCGTATGGAAATCATCGAGCTTTCGACCTACACGGATACCGAAAAGCTTGCGATAGCAAAGAACCACCTCGTTCCGAAGCAGCTAAAGAGAAACGGAATTGCTAAAAAGTATTTCAAAATCAAGGATGACGCCATACTCAAGCTCATCAAGGAATACACAAGAGAGTCGGGCGTTCGAAATCTTGAGCGTGAAATAGCCTCTTTAATAAGAAAGGCGGCCAAGCGTATCGCAGAGGGCGAAGCGAAATACATCACCGTTACAGTAAAGAATCTCCAATCCTTCCTCGGAAAAGCTAAGGTTCTTCCCGAAAAGCTTGAGTCGTCCGACCCAGTAGGAGTTGTTAACGGACTTGCGTACACTCAAAGCGGCGGAGATTTACTCAAGGTAGAGGTTGCCGTTATGGAAGGCACGGGAAAAATAGAGCTTACGGGCTCGCTCGGTGACGTTATGAAGGAGTCGGCTAAAATCGCTCATTCTTATGTGCGCACCGTTACCGAAAAATACGGAATTTCATCTACATTCTACAAGGATTCCGATATTCATATCCATTTCCCCGAGGGCGCTATTCCCAAGGACGGTCCCTCCGCAGGTGTTACTATGGTCACGGCAATAATAAGCGCGCTTGGAAACATTCCCGTAAAGAGAACAGTCGCGATGACCGGTGAGGTTACTCTCCGAGGTAAAGTCCTCCCAATCGGTGGACTCAAGGAAAAGACGCTTGCCGCCTACCGTTCGGGTATAAGTACTGTTCTTTTACCTTCCGCCAATATGAAGGACCTTGATGAAATTGATACGGAAGCAAAGGAGCATTTAACCTTCATTCCCTGCGAAACCGTTTCCGACGTGCTTTCCGCAGCTCTCGTAAAATTATAATTAAACGGACTTATAAGTATGAAATTTAACGTCAATAATTCGAGTATATGTATGACTGTCGGAAATCAAAAGCAATTTCCGAGAGATCCGAAGCCCGAAATAGCCTTATCCGGCAGATCAAACGTCGGCAAAAGCTCGCTTATCAATACTCTTCTCGGAAGAAAATCGCTTGCCAGAGTCTCCTCCGCACCCGGTAAAACAATTACGATAAATTATTACGGCGTTGACGGAAAATTCTATCTTGTCGATCTTCCGGGATACGGATACGCAAAGCGTTCTGCCGAATCAAAGAAATCCTGGAGCTCGCTTACGGAGGACTATTTCCTTAAAAACCCCTCGAGCGACGCAATAAAGCTCGTAATTCAGCTTATCGATATAAGAACAGGTCCTACCGATGACGACATTATGATGATAAACTTTATGATTGATTGCGATATTCCGTTTATCATCGTCACGACCAAGACCGATAAGCTCTCGAAAACGCAGCTTGAAAACGCTCTTGACGAAATCCGCGCGAGCTATTTCGAGGGAACGAATATAGAAATCATTCCTTTCTCCTCTGTTACTAGAGCAGGTAAGGAAACCTTATGGAGTAAAATTACGGAAGTATTAAACAAAAAATAATATGATTAATTCAAGCACGATAATTTATTACGTTATATCCGCGTTCGCAGTCCTCATAACGCTTACCGTTCACGAATACTGCCACGGATATACCGCTTATAAGCTTGGAGACCCAACAGCAAAAAGTCTTGGCAGATTAACTCTGAATCCCATAAAGCACATTGACCCAATCGGCGCTCTTTGCATGGTGTTCTTCCATTTCGGTTGGGCAAAGCCCGTACCGATAAATGCAAGGTATTTTAAGAAACCGAAAAGAGATTTTGCGTTAGTTGCGCTCGCAGGACCGCTTTCAAACTTAATTATGTCTGTTTTCTCAGCTTTGGTTTATCTTATTATTTATTCGTCGCTTAAGGACTTTAAGTTTGCCAGTGAATTTCTCTTGACCTTCACGCAAAACATTCTCAATTTCTTTTACCTGTTTCACCTTGTAAACATAGGTATAGCAATATTCAATTTAATTCCCATTCCCCCTCTTGACGGCTCGAGAATACTCAACGTTATTTTGCCTGAAAGAGTATATTTTGGAATTATGAAATACGAAAGAACTATCTATTTCGCTATGCTCGGCTGGCTCTTACTCGGAGACTACGTGGTCTCGTTCCTGCTTTCCGTGCCTCTAATTGCGGCAAGCCCCGTCCTTTCGTCTCTCGTAAGAATATTCTCTCTTTCCGAAATTCTGGGTTATGCAATCGACGGAATCTCTTCCTTAATATTTAAATTATGGCAACTGATTCCCTTTCTAAATATCTGATATGGAGATATAACAACGATGTCTGAACAGTTAACGTATAGGCTGGATCAATTTGAAGGTCCGCTTGACCTTTTATTAACTCTCATAAGCAAAAACAAGGTTAGTATTACCGATATCCCGATTGCTATGATATGCGATCAGTATATGGAATACATCGAAGAAGCGCAAAGAATGGACCTTGAAATTGCAAGCGAGTTCATAGTAATGGCAAGCGAGCTTATGCTTATAAAAAGCAAAATGATTCTTCCTCACGAGGAAGGCACGGAAAACGACCCGCGCCGTGAAATCGCCAATGCGCTCCTGCTTTATCAGCAGGCAAAGCTTGCGGTTACAAAGCTTCGTCCTCTTTACGATGAATATTCCTCAAGATACGTTAAAGGTACAGATGACGTTCCCCCCGAAAAGGGCTTACCTCTCGACCTTGACCCCAATCTTATGATTAAGGCTCTCAACTCGATTTTGAGAAGAATGAGAATTGCGGAAGCCGAAAGAAAGCCCACCGACCTCGTAAATCCGCTCATAAAGCGAAAGGTCGTATCGGTCGAAGAGAAGATAGAGGAAATATGCGCGCTTCTCGAGGAACGTGAGGAAGCGTCGCTCTTCTTCCTATTAAAAGATGCAACCTCGAGAGCTGAGCTCGTGGCAAGATTTATGGGTGTGCTTGAGCTTATTAAAATTCACAGAATAATGATAACCACGGTGCATTTCGTAGAAGACGTTGCGGAATACGACGCAGAGGGGCTTGAAATCAAATTCAAGCTCAACCCCGATTACGTTCCCGTAGTCGGCGCAGAAAGCGAATTTGACGCTCTTCCAGAAGACAATACAGAAAAGGACGAAAACGAAAATGAGTGAAGTTGAAGTAAAACAAAATGAAAGAGAAGAAGTTACCGAGCCCGAGAGAGTCGTAGTATTCGAAGAGGGACTTGAGGCTGTACTCTTTGCGGCGGGTCACCCCGTTTCTTATGCGACGCTTGCGCGCGTTTTCGATATGACTCCCTCAAAGGTAAAAGATAAAATATTCGAATACGCTATAAAATATAACGATCCTAAGGCATTTCCCCGAGGAGTAATGCTTTTGACTTACGCTGAATCCTGCCAGCTCTGCACCAAGGAAAATTATCTTCACGAAATCAGAGACGCTCTCGGCATAAGAAAAAGCGGCTCGCTTTCGACCGCCGCTATGGAAACCTTGGCTGTCGTTGCCTATAACCAGCCCGTAACGAGAGTATTCGTTGATACTATAAGAAAGGTTGACTCATCTTACGCTATGAACAGCCTTATTGACAGAGGTCTTATCGAGTGCGTAGGAAGACTTGACGTTCCCGGCAGACCTATGCAGTACGGAACGACATCAGACTTCTTGCGTTGCTTCGGTCTTAAATCGATAGAAGAGCTTCCTTCCGCCTCCGAGGAGCTTATCAATATGTTTGAGAAGACTCGTGAAAAAGAAGACTCCGAAATACAGGCTGATGAGAATCAAATTTCTATTGAAGACCTTGAAACTCAAAATTCCGAAGAAAACACAGAGCAGAATTCCGAAGAAGCAACAACCGAAGTTGAAACTACTTCCGAAGAATCCTCCGAGGAAAACAACATAGCTGACGACGAACCGTCTGCCGAGGATGATATAATCGACGTTGATTAATCTATAACGAAAAAACGGATATACGCTAAAAGTTACTCTTTTTGCGCACCCTACCAACAAGGAGAATTATGGCATTAGCGCTTATATATTTATTTGCGTCTTTGCTTATCTTTCTTATATTAACAGAGGTAATTACCGTTCGTATCGTTCGCGGTGATGAAAGCTTTTTTGACGTAAACCTTACGCTTTTTGCTATAAGGCTTACACCGATAAAAAACAACGATACTAAAAAAAGTAAAAAGAAATCCAAGAAAAGCAATATCCGCTCCGCCCTTATACTGGAGATACTGCGAAAAAGTAAAATCGTGGTACGAGAGTTTAAGCTGACAATTCCCGAAAAGGACCCTGCGAATAATGCTTTCAGAGGCGGTGTTTACACGTCAGTCCTCTCCTCTATTATCGCATACGCCGAAGAAAACGTCGCTTTTTTTCATGCTGACAATATAATAATTGATTATTCTGCGCATAATGAATTAAAAACCACGTTAGATGCTGATATAACCGTGCGCCTTTCAAGCGTAATCGGTTGCGTCTTTGTTTTCTTATTTGAAAGTGTGGTAAATAAACTCAAACAAAAAAGAGGTAGTTATGGCAGAAAGCAAAATGAGTGATATGATACGCGCCTCACTTGACGGCATCAAGGATTTTACCGACGTTGATACCGTTTTCGGCAAAGCGATTACGACTCCCGGCGGTGTAACCGTCATACCCGTATCAAAAATTTCCGTCGGATTTGCTACCGGCGGACTTGATTTTCAATCAAAAAGACCTATTTCGCCAACAAATTTCGGTGGCGGCAGCGGAACAGGAGTTTCGATAGCGCCCGTTGCGTTTTTGACCGTCGGCAGAAACGGCGAAATCAATTTAATACAAATTTCATCATCGGAAAAAGGCACGTTCGATAAAGCGTTCGACCTTATAGAAAACTCTCCCGCCATACTTGAGAAGATAAAAAACACCTTCTCTTCCTGATTTTACTTCTCTTTTTCAGAATATCATATTCCTTTCTCCATAAACTACAAAAAAAGGAGATTGCATATGAAAAATCCAAAAGAACGTATTGTCATATTGGCTCTGTTTCTTATACTTATATTTGTTTTCTACGCAACCGTTATTTTTTCCGCCACTGACTTTTCACTCAGCGCAAAGGCAGCGGTTTTGTACGAGCCCGTTACCGATAATTTTCTCTATACAAAAAACGCAAACGTTCGTTTGCCTATGGCCAGCACTACAAAAATAATGACGGCGCTCGTGGCTCTTGAGGAGTCTGATTTAAACGAAGAAATACGGGTTGCCGACGAGGCTATCGGAATCGAGGGCTCTTCCCTATATCTGAAGCGCGGTGAAATTCTTTCTATGAAGGAGCTCCTTTACGGTCTTATGCTTCGGAGCGCAAACGATGCCGCCGCAGCAATAGCGTATGCGGTTTCTGGCGGAATTGACGAGTTTGCGGATAAAATGAACGAAAAGGCACGAAGCCTCGGGCTTACCGATACTCATTTTACAAATCCCCACGGACTTGATGACGAAGAGCATTATACAACCGCAAGAGAGCTTGCGCTCATATCCGCGGCGGCTCTTAAAAACCAAACGTTTAAGGAAATCGTTTCCTCAAAAAAGACTACGATAACCAACAAAGACGGTGAAGCGCGCCTCGTTGTTAATCACAACAAGCTCTTAAATCTTTACGACGGTGCCATAGGCGTAAAAACAGGCTTTACAAAGCGTTGCGGACGGTGCCTTGTCGGTGCAGCGGAAAAAGACGGACTCACGTTCATTACGGTTACTATAAACGCGCCTGACGATTGGCGTGACCATATGACGCTTTTTGACTACGGATATTCTCTTCTCGAAATGCGTCACTTGGCAAGAGTGGGAGAATTCCGATACGATATTCCAGTTCTTGATTCGATTTCGGAATTTGTTACGGTAAAGAATACCGAAAGCCTTGATATTATAATGCAAAAAGAAGCCGGAGAGGTAAAAGCAAACGTAAAGCTCTCAAGATACCTCGCGGCGCCAATAAATGAAAACGATATACTCGGCAAGGTGATATTCACTATCGACGGAAAATATCTTGGAGAGGTCGATTTAGTAGCCGAAACGGGCGCAAAAAGTTCAAAAAACAAGGGATTGTTTTCAATATTCAAATAATTTTATTATAACATCGCTTTTACAAGGAAAGACTATGGAAAAAATCAGACTTCAAAAATTTATTGCCGACTCTGGACTTATGTCAAGACGGGCGGCAGAGGAAGAAATAAAAAACGGAAATATATCGGTTAACGGTCACGTTGCCACACCCGGAACAAAGATTGATCCGAAGCAGGATACGGTAAGCTTCAGAGGTAAAAAAATTCAGGTAAGACGTAAGGAATACACTTACATTATGATGAATAAGCCCCGCGGCTACCTTTCCAGCACCTCTGATGACAGAGGCAGAAAATGCGTTACCGATCTTTTAGACGGAGTTTCGGAGCGTGTTTATCCCGTTGGCAGACTTGACCTTATTTCCGAGGGTATGCTTCTTCTCACCGATGACGGAGAGCTGAAAAACAAGCTTACGCATCCGAGCCATTCTCTTCCAAAAATATATAGAGTTAAGGTAGGCGGTCAGGTTTCTGAGGACCAAATTGATATCCTAACTTCCCCTTTGGTTATCGACGGATATGAAATAAAGCCCGTTGAGGTAAGAATCAACAGCACCGACGACAGCGGAACGGTTTTAAAAATGACGCTTCTTGAGGGAAGAAACAGACAGATACGTAAAATGTGCGAAGAAGCGGGACTTACAGTTCGACGCCTTTCCAGAGTTTCAATCGGTAGCTTAAAGCTTGACGGACTTGCCGTGGGAAAATGGCGTTACCTCACCGACGAGGAAGTTGAATATTTAAAAAAGGCAACGAGGAAGAAAAATAATGTTTAAAATTACTCCTGTTCAAGACAGAGAGCTTGCGAAAGCTTATCTTGACGCTTGCTCTGCCGTACTGTTAGAGGATACCTTTATTTACGCTATGACAGATTGCGAAAGCGGAAATATAATGGGTATTTCGCAGTTTGAAATTATGGGCGACTGCGGTTACATATACGATATAAAGGAAGCCGACGGACTTTCCGACTTCGAGGCTATGTTTATTTTAGGCAGGCAAACTATGAATTTCATAAACTCCTGCGGAATGGATATTTGCAGAGCTTCAAAGGAAGCTGCCGATGAATCACTCATTAAAGCAATAGGATTTAAGCTTAACGGCAACAGCTACGAGTGCAATACCGAGGGGATGTTTGACGGAAGTCACTGCAGCGGGCACTAAAGGGCTGTCTCATTTAGATGTAATCGAATAAAAATAGTGCTCACTCATTTGGGCATAACAAAAAAACGGTAGAAGTACAACATTTTGTGCCTCTACCGTTTTTATTTGAGCTATAATAGCAATTTAAGTTTGTTTTTTCTATGTTTGTTATGGTTTAATCAGTCAACGCATCTTTCGTTGAGCTTGAATCTGTATTCACGGTAAAATTTTTCGTATCTGCCCTCGTCTAAAGCATCACGTATCTTTTGCATAAGGTCATTATAGAAATAGAGGTTATGCAATACTGCAAGTCGCATTCCAAGCGCTTCCTTTGCCTTGAAAAGATGACGTATATAGGAGCGTGAATAATGCTTGCAGGCAGGACAGTCGCAGCTCTTCGAAATCGGTCTTTCATCGGCGAAATACTGCTCGTTGTTTATGTTTATCTTTCCTTCCCAAGTAAAAAGATTACCGTGCCTTGCGTTTCTTGAGGGCATTACGCAATCAAAGAAATCAACGCCCCTGTAAACAGCCTCGACGATATTCTGAGGTGTTCCTACGCCCATAAGATATCTCGGCTTATCGGTAGGCATATAAGGCTCGACCGTCTCAATTATATCGTACATTGTTTCAGCGTCCTCACCTACCGCAAGTCCTCCGATAGCATAACCGTCGCAGTCAATTTCGGATATTGCCTTCATATTGCGGATGCGCAAATCCTTATACGTACCGCCCTGATTTATGCCGAAAAGCATCTGGTTTGGATTTACAGTTCCCTCTGCCGCGTTCAATTTATCAAGCTCGGCACGGCAGCGTTTTAACCAGCGCACAGTTCTTTCCTCGGATGCCTTAACGTAAGGGTAAGGCGCAGGGTTTTCTACGCACTCGTCAAACGCCATAGCTATCGTTGAGCCAAGATGAGACTGAATGCGCATCGACTCCTCGGGCCCCATAAAGATTCTCTTACCGTCAACGTGAGAGTTAAACTGAACTCCCTGCTCAGTGATTTTGCGAAGCTTCGCAAGTGAAAACACCTGGAAGCCTCCCGAATCGGTAAGAATCGGTCTGTCCCAATTGAAGAACTTATGAAGTCCTCCCATTCTGTATATCAAATCATCGGTAGGACGAACGTGTAAATGGTAAGTATTTGAAAGCTCAACCTGGCACTTTACGTCCTTAAGGTCCATAGTTGAAATACCGCCCTTTATAGCGGCTGACGTTCCAACGTTCATAAAAACAGGCGTTTCAATCGTGCCGTGAACAGTTTCAAATCTTGCTCGTCTTGCCTTTCCTTCGGTTTTCAAAAGTGTAAATTTACCCATTTAATGCTCCTTATTTTATACGCTCGAACTGTCTGTCAAGCTCACTCTTTTTGAGCTTGTATGCAATGGGTCTGCCGTGAGGACATACCGTTATATCCGGAAGCTCGAGAACCTTCATCACGAGCCATTCAACAATGGCACCGTCATATACTCTTCCGCCCTTTATAGCCGCCTTGCAGGCAACCGAGTAAAGCGCCTTTTCACGACGAAGCTCCTCCGTATTTTCGGGCGTTCCCTTACCTTCGGCAATATCGCCGAGCATTTCTACAAATAAGCCCTCTGCGTCTGACGGAGAAACAGAGCTTGGAATAGCCGTAAGATTTACCGACCTACCATTCTGTGAGAATTCAAATCCAACGCTTCTGAAATCAGATTCAAACTCCTTTGCGTAAGAGACCTCGTCGAGTGTTAAAAGCACGGTTATAGGAAGCAGTAAAGCTTGCGAAGAAACATAACCGTCGTTCTTTCTGCCTCGGTTTAAATCCTCGAATATAATTCTTTCGTGTGCTGCGTGCTTATCTATAATTAAAAGCTCGCCCTTGTGTTCAACTATTATGTAGCAATCAAAAGCCTCGCCTATAATCTTATATTCGGCTAAAGCTTTAGTTTCCGTGGGAGCAATTTGAGGACTCTTTGGTGAGATGTTTTCTTTAGGCTTAACGTCTTTGTAACGTGCAAGCAAATCCACCGATTCCTTTGGCGTCATAGCCTCATATGCGGCACCCGTATAACCGTTATTTTCCGACGTGGCTCTTGTCTGAACACTGTTTAGGTAAACCGGCTTGTCAATGTCAATTTCCTTACCTTTGCCGGAGCTTTCTTTATACTGTGACTTGTGCGTTTCGTCGTATCCCGCGCCAAACGACGAGGGTGTATATTTAGGGATATACTTGAGGTCGGGAGCTTTATCCGCTGCCTGATCCCCTACCTTTATGGCGGAGAGTGAAAGTTGCTCGCTTCTCTCACGCTCGATAGGAACAAACGCCGAAGCGGGATTATAATCGTTTCTCTTTGCGCCAAGCGTCATTTCGGGACGGTACTCGCTTTCCTCAAGCGCACTTTTTACAGAATAATACACCGCCTCAAAAACACGTCTTTCGTCGGAGAATTTAACCTCAAGCTTTGCTGGGTGAACGTTAACGTCAACGATACCGGGATTCATTTCAATGAAGAGCGCACATACGGGGAAATGCTCCGTTGCTATATAAGAGGTGTATGCCTTTTCAAGCGCCGCCTGCGCCGTAAGACTTTTCACGTATCTGCCGTTTATAAAAACGTTTTCAAGATTGCGGTTTTTCCTTACGTTATCACTTCTGCCAATGTATCCCGAAACCTTGATTCCGTCCGCTACGCCCTCAACCTTTATAAGCTTATTTGTAAATTCTCTTCCGAAAATCGAGCGAATCGTATTTATAAGCTTTGAGTCACCGGGGGTTTTGAACCTCTCTTCACCGTCAACGAGTAGCTGAATAGATATGTCGGGGCGTGAAAGCGCAACCTTTTCCACAAGAGCCGCAACATTCATAGCCTCGGTTGAATCCTTTTTCAAAAATTTTCTTCTTGCGGGAACGTTGAAGAACAAATTCTCCACTACGACCGTAGTGCCGTCAGATGCACCTACCTCACTTATATCAAGCACCTTGCCGCCCTCGGCAGTAAGCATATATCCGACGGACGCTTCCTTGGTTTTCGTTATAATGGTTACCTCGGATACCGAACTGATAGCCGCAAGTGCCTCGCCTCTAAAACCAAGCGTCATAATGCTTGAAAGGTCGTCCTTCTCGCGTATCTTACTTGTAGCATGGCGCTTCAAGGATACGGGCAAGTCCTCTTTGTCTATGCCGCAACCGTTATCCGTAACTCTTATAAGAGCAACTCCGCCGCGTTTGATTTCGGCTACTATTTCGGTTGCCCCCGCATCTATCGAGTTTTCTATCAATTCCTTGAGAACGGATGAAGGTCTTTCAACCACCTCGCCCGCCGCAATAAGATTTGCTATCTCAAAGCTTAATACATTTATTTTTCCCATAAAATCTCCAAATTTCAGTATAAATACGGAATATTACGAAGTTTTTCAGTTAATCAGAAAGTGTCTTTTTGAGCTCAAAGAGCAAATTTATAGCCTCAATAGGAGTCATTGTATTTATGTCTGCCTGTCTGATTCTGTCGGCAGCCTCACTCTCCTTTGAGGAAACTATTCCCGAGAACAAATCAAAGGTATCGTCCTTTTTGACTTCCTTTCCCGGATTATTGCCCTTATTTCCCTGTTCTATATCCGCTAGAATCTCCTTGGCACGCTTAACTACCTCGGTGGGAACTCCCGCAAGCTTCGCAACCTCTATACCGTAAGAGTCATCGGTTCCGCCTCTTACGATTTTTCTTAGGAAGGTTACAGAGTCGCCTCTCTTCTTTGCCGCAACGTTGTAATTAACTATTCCTGGCAATTCGTCTTCCATAGAAATTAGCTCGTGATAGTGCGTCGCAAAGAGAGTCTTTGCTCCTATTTTCTTCGAGTGAGTATATTCAACGACTGCCCTTGCTATCGACATACCGTCATACGTGCTCGTTCCTCTTCCGACCTCGTCGTATATAACCAACGAGCGCTTAGTTGCGCTTTTAAGTATTGCGGCAACCTCGGTCATTTCAAGCATAAACGTAGATTGACCGGATGCCAAGTCGTCCGACGCTCCTACTCTTGTAAATACCTTATCTACAATACCGATTCTCGCTTCCTTTGCGGGAACGAAGGAGCCGATTTGCGCCATAATCGTTATGATGGCAACCTGTCTCATATATGTTGATTTACCTGCCATATTAGGACCTGTTATCATCATAACTCTGTCGGTATCCGTATTAAGAGTAGTATCGTTAGGTACAAAATAGCTGTCGGTAACGAATTTTTCTACCACGGGGTGTCTTCCGTCCTTTATAACTATATCGGTGCTTAAATCAACCTCGGGGCATACGTATCCGTTCTTGCTTGCAACGTAAGCAAACGAATTGTAAACGTCAAGCTCGGCTATAAGCGCAGCACTCGTACGGATACGCTCTGCATTTTTCGCAACGGTTTCTCTTATCTTAGTGAAAAGCTCAAATTCAAGGATTACAATCTTTTCCTCTGCGCCGAGAATTGTCGCTTCCATTTCCTTTAGCTCCTGCGTTATATATCTTTCGCAGTTAGTAAGAGTCTGCTTTCTTATATATCTGTCGGGAACCTCAGAAATAAAGGATTTCGAAACCTCTATGTAATAACCGAAAACCTTGTTATACGCAACCTTGAGCGTCTTGATTCCGGTTTCTTCCTTTTCTCTTTGCTCAATTGAGCGCATTATTTCTTCGCCGTTATCTCTTATCGTTCTGTAATAATCTATATCAGCGTCGAAGCCGTCTTTTATCATTCCGCCCTCACGAACGGTGAAGGGCGGCGTATCAACGATAGCATCACCGAGAAGTCCCGCTATATCATCGAGAGTATCAAGAGTATTCGAAATTTCCTTAAGCGAATCGCTCTTAAAATCCTTTATAATCTCCTTAAGCTCCGGAAGAACGACGATGCTCTGATATATCGCTCTTAAATCCTTTGCGTTCGCAGAGCCGTAAACTGCCTTTGCCGTTAGTCTTTCAATATCGAGAACGTTTGAAAACAGTTCGGCTAAATCCTCTGATACGAGTCGGTTTTTGAAAAGCTCCCTTACGGCAGACTGACGTCTCGTTATAGCCGCTTGATTGATAAGAGGCTTGATTATCCACGAGCGAAGCAATCTTGCGCCCATAGCAGTTTTCGTCTTATCGAGAACCCAAAGCAGCGAGCCGCGCTTTTCCTTATTTCTCATAGACTCGGTAAGCTCGAGGTTGCGCCTGGTATTCATATCTATATCAAGATATTTACCTTTTGTATAGACGTTTATCTCTCTTACGAACGCAACGTCGCTCATCTGCGTTTCTTTTATGTATCCAAGAAGCGCTCCGACAGACATTACCATCTCGGGAGACGAAAGCTTATCATACTCCGAGTAAAAGGATTTCTTTACAGCTTCCTTTGCTTTATCATAATCGAAAAGCCGCTTTATGCCGGGCTCTATCAGGGCGTCAGTCCTTTCACGGAGAAACGCAATAATATCCTTGCACTCGGATTCGTTGAGGTTCAGCACGACCTCAGAGGGCTGATAAGAGGAAAGCTCGTTATAAAGGGTTGCCTTTTCACTATCGGGAATCTCGGTGGCAAACACCTCTCCCGTAGAGATATCAACAAAAGCTACCGATATCATTCCGTTACCCATGCATATTGATGCAAGGAAATTGTTTTTGCTTTCGTTAAGGAGCGTATTATCGGTTATTGTTCCGGGGGTTACAACTCTCGTAACGTCACGCTTTACAAGTCCCGTAGCCGCCTTAGGATCTTCAACCTGCTCGCATATAGCAACCTTGAAGCCTCGGTCAACGAGTCTTCCTACGTACTGGTCTGCCTTATGGAAAGGAACGCCGCACATAGCCGCGCGCTTACCGTCGCCGCAATCCCTTGCGGTAAGAGTCAGCTCCAGCTCCTTTGACGCAACCAATGCGTCCTCAAAGAAGCACTCGTAAAAATCTCCGAGTCTATACATAAGAATATAGTCGTCGTAATCCGCTTTAACGTCAAGATATTGCTTCATCATCGGAGTTACAGTTTGGAGTTCACTCCGATTATTTAAAACTTCTGCCATTTTGGCATACCTCACTTCGTAAAGTAAAAATTAAACTCAGTGGCTTCCGCAGCCGCCGCAGGTGGAGCAATCGTGAGTGCAAGTCACTGGACGCTCGCCCGTAATGCAGAATTTGATTTCGTTATTAACCTCTGCCATGAGGTCGTTCATAGCCTTTTGCGCATTAGCAAACGCAACGTAAGTCTCGTTTGCGCAGATAACTGCCGAAAGCTCTTCCATTCTCGCTCTTATATCGGCAATAGCCTTCTCGTCCATCTCGTCGGTGTTCTTCGAAAACTCTTCGCCAAGAAGCATTCTGTCCGCTTCGTATTCGCTCATTTTTGCCTGAAGCTCGGCGTTCTTTTCATATGCTGCCTTTGCGGCTTCAAGATTTTTAATTTCCTCGCTCTTCGCAATCTCGTCACCAAGAGCGTGTGCAAGCTCGATAATTCTCGTCATTTTATTTTCTCCCTTAATTTTAATTATATTTCTTTTGCAAGCAGGCAGGAAACGCTCGCTTGCTCGATTTCAACGTAAATAAATTCACCTATATGATTTTCCTTTGATTTGAAGTGAACGAGCTTGTTCGTACCCGTCCTTGCATTGTAAATCTCCTCGCCGTCCCTCTCTGATACCGACTCAACGAGAACTCTCTCACGCCGTCCGACCGCTAATCCGTTCATTTCGTAGGAAATAACGTCCTGAGTATCCAAAAGGCGCTTCATACGGGCAGACTTCGTAGCTTCGTCAAGCGTATCGGTCATTTTTGCGGCAACCGTTCCGTCTCTTTTCGAGTAGATAAAGCTATATACCATATCAAACCGTACGTCCTCAAGTATCTTCATGGTATCCAGAAAATCGGCGTCGGTCTCCCCCGGGAAGCCTATAATAACGTCGGTTGATAAGGCAATATCAGGAATTTCTTTCCTAAGCTTTTTTGCTACCTCAAGATATCGTTTACTGTCATAGGTACGGTTCATATCCTTAAGCACAGAGTCGCTTCCCGATTGTAGCGGCAGATGAAAATACGGTGCAATCTTACCTTTATATTTCTTCATAACCGCTATAAGCTCGTCGGAGGTATCTTTCGGGTGGCTCGTCATAAACCTTATTATAAAATCTCCGTCTATAAGGGCTATTTTTTCAAGAAGCTGTGGAAAATCTACGTCCGACTTATAAGAGTTGACGTTCTGCCCAAGAAGCGTTATTTCCTTAACTCCGTCTGAAACGAGAGCGCGGCACTCTTCAAGTACAGTCAAAGATGCTCTGCTTCTTTCACGGCCTCTTACGTACGGTACGATACAGTATGAGCAAAAATTATTGCACCCATACATAATAGAAACCCACGCCTTGAATTTACCGTCGCGCTTTACGGGAGCGCCCTCTACTATATCCCCCTTATCCTCACCGAGAATAAAGGAGCGCTTATTTTCTTCTACGTATTTAAGCGTAAGCTCGGGAAGCTTATGAAGCATATTAGGTTCAATCGTGAAGCTCACGTAATGAAAATCGGTTTTAAGCTTTTGGGCTACGGCAGGCTCTGCCGCCATACACCCGATAACTCCGACTATAAGCTCGGGGTTCTTTTTCTTTACCGCTCTGAAATTTCCGAGCATTGAAAGGGCTTTCATTTCAGCGTGGGCGCGTATTGCGCAGGTGTTAACCAAAATTAAGTCGCACTCCCGAAAGTCGTCGCAAATCGTATATCCCATATCCGAGAGAATTCCTCTCGCCTTTTCACTGTCCGCCTCATTCTGCTGACAGCCAAAGGTCATAACGTGCGCCTTGAGATTGTGGGGTGAGGTGTAGGCGCGAACACGCTCCACCGCACGCACATATTCTGTATTTTTAATATCAAGAATCATATTTTTAAACTTTAACTTTTTATTTTTTCTTTTGCAGCTGTCCGTGACGAAAATACTTTATCTTTCGCATTCCGTCCTCGTCAGAAGCTTGCGTTTTTAGAATTAAGCGTTATTTACAGATAATTTTACCCTCTCGGCAATTTTTTCTGCCGAAAGTCCGAGATACTCGTAAATATCGCATTTGTGAGGCGGAATCGCAAAATTGCCGTCTATAGCCAGAATTTCGGTTTTCGTGCTTACGTCAAGCCCGAGCTTCATTCGAAGAAGATTCTCGGTTATCATAGCGTAACCGCCGTTAAGGATACCCTCTTCAACGAAGAGCACGTATTTTGCGCCCGATACGAGTTCCTTTACCTTTGCGGAGGACTCCTCGTAGGGCTTGAGCTTTTCTACCAGAACGATTCCCGACTCTACCCCGTCTGCCTTAAGAATTCTTTTCGCTTCTATAACTGAGGAAGTAATATTTCCGTATGTTACAAATATAATTTCGGGCTTATTGTTTACATCAAAATCGGCTATAACGCCTATCTTCGAATAGTTACCGTCGGAATAGAAGGTCTGTCTAATCAAGGGCTTCTCCGAGCTGTTAGCGTATCTTATGGCAACGGGAGAATCGACATCTGCCGAGCGTCGCATAGCTTCAATAAGAGAGCCGTAGGTAACGGGAGCGTATATCGACACGTTTGGGATATGCGAAAGGAATGAAACGTCGAAAATACCGTGATGCGTAGCGCCGTCTCTCACCGCAAGACCTGCCCTGTCAATCACCATTCTTACGGGCAAATTCTGCAACGCTATATCGTGAACGATATTATCGTATCCGCGCTGCAAAAACGTCGAATAAATAGCGGCATACGGCTTAAGCCCTGCGGCTGCAAGTCCTGCCGAGAACGTCAGCGCGTGCTCCTCGGCTATTCCAACGTCAAAATATCTTTCGGGGTATCTTTTACCAAAGGAATCAAGTCCCGTGCCGATACCCATAGCGGCGGTAATGGCAACTATATCTCTGTCATTCTCCGCGAGGCTTATAAGCTCATCCGCGAATACACTGTGAAGAGTCTTATCCAAGCTCTCTTTCGGCTGAACGCTATGAAAGCTGTCAGGTGATTTCTCTGCAGGCTCGTATCCCTTTCCCTTTTTGGTAAATGCGTGAATTACCACGCATCTGTCAAGACTCTTTGCTTCCTTTAGCGCCTTTTCAATCGAAGAATACGAGTTTCCGTTTACGGGGCCCATATAGTAAAGTCCAAGGTCTTCGAAATAGTTTTGAGGATAGATTATATTTTTGATTGCTCGCTTTGTTAGGGACAAGAATTTTTGTATAGGCTTTCCAACAAGTGGAATATGACGAAGCACCGAATTGGTTCCGCTCTTCCATTTCCTGTATCCCTTTGAAATACGCACCTTTGCAAGATAAGAGGCAAACGCACCCTTATTCTTGGATATGGACATTCTGTTTTCATTAATTATTATAATGAGCCTCAGGTTCTTTTTGCAGTTGTTAAGCGCCTCGTGCACCATGCCGCCGGTATAAGCGCCGTCACCTATGACCGCAACCGTATAAGCGTCGCTTCCCGAAAGAGCGTCAGCCTCAGCAAAGCCGAGAGCTGCTGAAATAGAGGTCGAGCTATGACCTGCTCCGAACGGGTCGTGCTTGCTTTCGCTTCTGTTAGTAAATCCAGAAAGCCCACCGGGCTCGCGCAGATTCGCAAAATCGTCTTTTCTACCCGTAATGATTTTATGCACGTACGCCTGATGACCGACGTCGAAAATCAAGTGATCCTTCGGAGAGTCAAAAACTCTGTGAAGCGCTACGGTCAGCTCGGTTACGCCGAGATTTGACGCAAGGTGACCGCCGTGACTCGCAGCATTCTCTATAAGAAACTCTCTCATCTCGGTAAGGAGCGCGGGAATATCCGCTTCCGGCACACTCTTTATATCGTTCGGTGAATTTATGGAGTTTAAATACTTATATTCCATTTTATATCCTTTTGGGACTCTCGTCCCGTTACGTTTTATTTTCTTCGGAATTACTTATTTGACGTAGGCGGTTTTCCAAACACCTTCATATACGCGCGGTAAAATGCCGAATAATCTCCAAATCCAACCTTATAGGCTGCTCCCGACGCGGTTTCGCCCGATTCTATAAGCTGCTTTGCATATACTACTCGCTTCTGCGTTATGTATGCGTGAATTGAAACGCCGCTGTATCTCTTAAACGCTCGGCAAAGGTAATATTTACTGACGAAGAAGCGCTTAGCTATTACGTCAAGAGAGATATCTCTCTCAAGATACTCGTTTATATACTTAATGACTCTTGCTCCAAGCTCGCCGTCGTCGTGCGCTATCTTTTGATTTCCTGCAAATGAAAGCAGAGTTACAAGCTCGGATAAAAGAAGCTTGAAGTAGGATTCCTTATCCTCCTCCGAAAGCTGCTCTGCTCCCTCGAATCTGTCAAAAAGCGAAACTATCGTTTGCGATATAGAGTCGGGAGAATAAAAGCTTCCGCTATCCTCTGCCGATTCGTCTGCCAGGCGTTTAATGGTTTCCTTAACCTCTCTAACAACCGATGCGTCCGTAAAATGCAAAACGTATCTTTCGTATTCGATTCCCGTTTCTACCTCAACGCAGTGGTATTCAAATGGCTTTATCAAAACGAGAGTTCTTGGCTTAAGCTCAAATTCAGCGCCCTCGATAAGATATCTGCCGCGTCCTTCGGCAACGAACAGTATTTCAAACGTATCGTGACAATGGCGAGTATTCAAATTTTCGTTAGCGTTTGCGGCGCTTTTTGAGTGAGAAAACGAAAAATTTGATGAACTCAATTTTATGCTTTTGCCCATACCTTACCTCCGACTCTACAAAATTATCCAAGATATATTGTAACACAAGCGAGCAATTTTTGCAATAGTTTTTGCAACAGTTACAATAAATATTTCTTATTCTATATTGAAAAATTCGTCAGCCTATGTTAAAATTGATGTGTGAAAACATTTTTAAAGGAGAAAAGTTATGAAACTTGGCGCACAATTTTACACACTTCGTGAGAAAAACAAGACTCCCGAAGGACTTTACAATTCATTTAAAGAAATGAAGAAAATCGGTTACCAGGTTGCTCAGATGTCTGCAATTTGCGAGATTGAGCCTGAAAGACTCAAGGCTTTCTCTGACGAGTTCGAGCTTCCCATCACCTGCACGCACTCTCCCTATGACCGTATCGTTAACGACACCGACGCTCTTATAAAAGAGCATAAGATCTACGGCTGCCCCGTTATAGGTCTTGGTATGATGCCCAAGGAATACCGTGACACTCTTGAAGGTGCTCGCGCATTTATGGATGCTATCCGTGAGCCTCTTAAGAGAATAAACGACGCGGGACTCAGATTCGCGTATCACAACCACGCGATTGAGTTTGTTGACCTCGGCGGAGTTTGCTCCTACGACCTTATGATTGAAGAGCTTCCTACCCTTAACTTCATTCTTGATACGTATTGGTTCAAGTATGCGGACAGAAGCTACCTTGATTACATAAAGCTCCTCGGTAATGAGAGACTTACAAACGTTCACTTCAAGGATATGAAGACCGAGCCTAAGGGCGATATATGTCCCTGCGGTGAGGGTACTATCGACTTTGCTCCCGTAGTAAAGCTTTGCGACGAATTAAAGATTCCCTACGCTCTCGTTGAGCAGGATAACGCTCCCAAGCTTGGCGACGAATACGAGCAGATGGCAACGAGCTTCAACAATCTTAAGCATCTCTTCTGAATATCTTGATAATTTTTACTGAAAGGAATTATAGATATGGCACAGTTTGTATTTTCCGCTTTTGCAGATGAAGCGGGCAATTCACTTGACGAGCAGATTAAAGCGCTCGTTGAAAACGGTATTCGTTATATCGAACCCCGTAACATTGACGGTAAATGCATTATAGACTTTACCGACGATGAGCTTATCGCAATCAAAAACCGCCTAGCAGAAAACGGAATCAAGGTCGGCTCTGTTGGATCACCTATCGGTAAGTACGACATAAACGACGATTTCGACGCTTATCTTCCTAAGGTTAAGCGTACTATCGAGGTTGCAAAGCTTCTTGGTACGAAGTACGTAAGAATGTTCAGCTTCTTCGTTAAACAGGATGAGCTTAAGCTTCACAGAGACGAGGTTATCAGAAGACTTCGTGAAATGGTTAAGCTTGCAGAGGCTGAGGGTGTTGTTTTCTGCCACGAAAACGAATCGAGAATTTACGGTCAGATGCCCGCTGAGGTTCGTGACGTTCTCGAATCCGTTCCCGGTCTTGGCGGTATATTCGACGCCGCTAACTATAGAATGAACGGCGCAGATACCATGGAGGGTATCGATGCAACTCTCGTTAACTTCAAGTATATGCACATTAAAGACGCTATTTACGCTGAAAAAACGATAGTTCCCGCAGGAGAGGGCGAAGGCAGAATCGGTGAGATTATAGACATCGTTAACGATAAAATCGACGGTGAGGTATATCTTACTCTCGAGCCCCATCTTCACGCATTCCTCGCGTATAAGAACATAGACAAACACGAGCTTAAGGGTAAACACAACTTCAGTTCCGGCAGAGAGGCGTTTGACTTCGCTGTTCACGCTCTCGAGGAGCTTCTTACAAAACACGGTTACGGAAAGGATGAAAACGGAGTATGGAAAAAGTAAGATTTGGTATAGTTGGCGGCGGTAACATGGGTACAGGTCACGCTGACAAGTTTCTTAAAGGTAAGATTGAAAACGGTGTTTTGACCGCAATTTGCGATATCAACCCCAAGAAGTTTGACTTCTTCAAGGAAAGATTCGGCGATAATATTAAGTATTTCAACACCGCGGAGGAAATGTTCAAGTCGGGCGAGTGCGACGTTGTTATGATATGCACACCTCACTACATTCACCCCGACCTTGCTATTCTTGCTCTTGACAATAATCTCAACTGCATCGTTGAGAAGCCCGCAGGCGTTTACACACTCCAGGTAAAAAAGATGCTTGAGAGAGCTGAAAAGTCGGATAAGATTCTCGGAATTATGTTTAACCAGAGAACTAACCCCGCATTCAAGAAGATGCGTGAGATGGTACATAACGGCAGCATCGGCGAAATCAAGAGAACTAACTGGATTATTACCGACTGGTACAGAACCCAGCAGTACTACGATAGCGGTGACTGGAGAGCAACCTGGAAAGGTGAGGGCGGCGGCGTTCTCTACAACCAGGCTCCTCATCAGCTCGACCTCTTCCAGTGGATTGTTGGTATGATGCCCACGAAGGTTCACGCATTCTGTCATTACGGTAAATGGCACGATATCGAGGTTGAGGACGACGTTACCTGCTACGTTGAATACCCCAACGGAGCAACCGGTGTGTTCATCACCACTACTGCTGACGCTCCCGGCACTAACCGCTTTGAGATAACAGGTACCAAGGGTACTCTTATCTTCGAGAACAACAAGCTTTACTACAAGGAGCTTGAAGTTGACGAGCGCGTATGGTGCAAGACCTGCGCAGAAGGCTTTAAGAAGCCTGCTTGCAAGCCCATGGTTGAGGTTGAGCTTGAGGGCGAGAACTCCCAGCACGTAGGTATTATGAATAATATAGCAAACGCTATTCTCGGTCTTGAAGACGTTTACGCTCCTGCAAAGGACGGTATCCACGGCGTTCATCTTGCTAACGCTATGCACCTCTCCTCTTGGCTCGGCGAGACCGTTACTCTTCCCATCAACGACGAACTCTTCTACGAAGAGCTTAAGAAGCGTATCGCTATTTCCAAGCCTCACAAGGTTGTTGAAAAGGTAGAAGCTCAGGGCTAATTATCTATTTAATTTGACAAAACAGAGTGCTTTGCTAAAGCGCAGGCACTCTGTAAAAACAGGTAACTATTATGGAAAAAATATATAACGTAGCTCTCGTAGGCTGCGGTACTATTGCGCCTAACCACCTGAGAGCGCTTTTGGCGATTCCCTACGTTAAGATTGTTGCTCTGTGCGACAAAAATCGCGAAAAGGCAGAAAAAAGAAAGGCAGAATTTTCGCTCGAAGCGAATATTTATGATGACTTTCTGACAATGCTTAACTCAGAAGCTCTCGATTCCGTTCATATCGCCACCCCTCATTATCTTCATGCGTCTATGACTGTCGCAGCGCTTGAGAGAAATATCAACGTATTCCTTGAGAAGCCTGCCTGCATAAGCACTGAGGAGCTTATCGTAATGATGGAAGCGGAGAAAAAGAGCTCCGCAAAGCTTTGCGTATGCTTCCAGAACAGATTCAACCCCGCTACCGTTATCGCAAAGAAAATTGCGGAAGAGGACGGCGGCATAAAATCCGCATTCGGAAGCGTTTTCTGGTACAGAAACGAGAAATACTATACCGAGAGCGGCTGGCGCGGAAAATACGCTACAGAGGGCGGCGGAGTTATGATAAACCAGGCAATTCATACGATTGACCTGCTTTGCTACTACCTCGGCACTCCTAAATCCGTTACGGCTACTATCGCAAATCACCACCTTAAAGATATAATTGAGGTTGAGGATTCTTGCGAGGGTCTTATAAGATTTGATAACGGAAAGACGGCTAACTTCTACGCAACGACCTCATTTGACGGAAGAGACGCTACTCTTCTCTATCTTGTGACCGAAAAGAAGCGCAGAATTCAGATTCAGTACTCTGCGGTTTACGTAGACGGTGAGAAGGTTGACGATCCCTCCTTGGTTGCGGACTACGTTGGTAAGGAATGCTACGGTAACGGACATACTTATCTTATCGCAAAATACTACGAGGCACTCAAGGATTCTAAAGAGATGCCGGTTACTCTCGACTCTGCTCAATACGCTTTAAGAATTCTTCTTGCGGCGTATAAGTCAAATGATAAAGAAACAGAAATTTAATTTTAAGGATGGAATAAATATGAAATTACCCTTTAACGTTGACCTCACGGGTAAGGTTGCTGTCGTTACGGGAGCGGGCGGAATTCTCTGCTCCGACTTCTCGAGAGCTATTGCGCAGTGTGGCGCGGCAGTTGCCCTTCTTGACATCAATTATGACGCTGCTGAAGCAGTAGCAAAGGAAATTCGTGATAACGGCGGAAAGGCTATCGCAGTAAAAACGAACTGCCTTGATAAAGCCAGCATTGAAGAGGCAAAGGCTGTTGTTGACAAGGAGCTTGGCGTTTGCGACATACTTATCAACGGCGCAGGCGGAAACAATGGCAGAGCAACAACCGCTAACGAATATTTCGATGCTGCTACGCTTGAAAATCCCGACGTTCAGGACTTCTTCGACCTTAGTCCCGACGGAATTAAGTTCGTATTCGACCTTAACGTAACAGCTGCTTTCATCACTACCCAGGTATTCGCTCTTGATATGGCGAAGCGCGGAAAGGGCGGAAATATCATTAATATTTCCTCTATGAACGCTTACCGTCCTTTGACGAAGATTCCTGCATACAGCGCAGCGAAATCGGCAGTTTCCAACTTCACCCAGTGGCTTGCAGTTCACTTTGCAAACGCAGGAATCAGAGCTAACGCTATAGCTCCCGGATTCTTCGTTACAAATCAGAACCGCTCACTCCTATTCACCGAGGACGGAACTCCCACAGCAAGAACCGAAAAGATTCTCCGCGGTACTCCTATGAATCGCTTTGGCGAGAGCGACGAGTTACTTGGCGGACTTCTCTTCCTTCTTTGCGAAGAGGCATCCGGCTTTATCACCGGTACCGTTCTTCCCATTGACGGCGGCTTCTCCGCTTACTCGGGTGTTTAATTAAAAACAAAAAGTCCCAAGACTGCAAAATCAAGAAAATTAATCTTGATGCTGTCTTGGGGCTTTTTTATATCTCCGTATTGTTTGTTTCCGATAAATCCTTGCGCTTTCTTATCAGTCCTATAAGTCCCGAAGTGAAAGCAACCGATTCAAAGATGCTTCCTCCTATGGAGCCGGCAAACACGTTGTATGTAAACACTAGCGGACAGGTAACCAAAATACTTTTTCGGATATTTTGTGACGATTTGAATGACATACAGTAGGTATTTCCACATAGTCCGAGAAGTATAAACACCGAGTACCATGCCTCCCACGTTATAGCGCACATAACCGCTTGAAGAACAACAAAGAAAACAGGAATAACCTTACTGTCAATCCCCTTTTTAACACGTCGGTTATAAGCGAAATTTCTTATTACAGCCACGATATTCATAGCCATGCCCGAATATGCGCCAAGAAGCAGATAGTGAATACTAAAAATGAAGGCTACCGTACTTTGAACGAAAAGAAGACGGCTTTGCGACTTTATCTGATATGTTATAAAACCAAGGATAATAGCTACGATGCCCAAAATCTGACCTATAAACCAAGCTATTCCATTGGCTTCAATTATGCTCTCTATCATAACCTATGTCACCTTTAAATCTTGTGCTTTGTCAAGTATATCACACGGAGATATAATTGTCAATACTTTAATAGGATTTTGTGTTATATTATTTCTCTTCTCTGCCCACGAGATAATCAAGAGTTACGCCGTAAAACTCCGCAAGCTTTATAGCTGCCCAAAGTGGAATTTCTCTTTCTCCGCGCTCGTATCTTTGATAAACAGTCAGTTGCATGTTAAGCATAGCGGCTATTTCTCGTTGAGTTTTATCATTATCCTCGCGTAAATCTCTTATTCTTCTATAAATAAACATTGCAATTCTCCTGATATTATTATGCAAAGTTATTATATAAAAAAACACCTTAAGGTGTTGACATATGACACCGTTTGGTGTTATACTATACATAGAGCAATTGCATTACTTTATAATTATCCTAATACTATTATTTATATCTTTACAAAGGAGGACACAATGAAAAATCAATTTAAAAAGTTTATTTTACTGTTTTTGATGCTTGTTCTTGCTTTTTCGCTTATTTCTTGCGAAGAGGCTCAGGGATTGCTTGACAAACTTCAAGGCAACGAAACGCAAGATAACGAAAACAACGAAGTAAGCGAGGAACAAAAAATTTGGAATTTAAGCAACGTTTATGATGAAGCTCAAGCTTTAGGCTACGAAGGAACGCTTGCTGAATTCGTCGCTATGGTAAGCGGTAAAAACGGTGCCGACGGTAAAGACGGAATTGACGGCAAAGATGGTACCAATGGTAAGGACGGAATTGACGGTACGAATGGTGAAGACGGTATAAGTATCACGGGCTCTTCAATCGATGAAAACGGACACCTGATTTTAATTCTTTCCAACGGAAAGGAACTTGATGCCGGAAAGGTTACCGCAGACACTAACGAAGTTCCCGGTGTTTTCAAGGTTACATTTGACTTCGGTGACGGCACAGTCAAAGAGGTTTACTCTGAAAATTACAGAGTAACTCCCCCCGACATTCCTACGAGATACGGTTACAATTTCGATGGATGGTACTACACCGAAACGTATTACAACAATGCAAAGCTTTTATGGTTGTTTGACGCATATGCCATTACAAAGGATATGACTCTTACGGCCAATTGGACTCATATTTATTCTGATTATAATATTTGTCTTAAATCTCAATTCGACGTGTTATGCGGTGTTAGTATTGATATATATGAGGATAGTTCTCTTCAAAATATAGTCGCAACGGGTACCACCGATACTAACGGTATATATAGCTTCAGATTGGAAAAGAATTCCACATACGTTGCGGTTATAAATACAGATACGCTCCCCAGCGGATTTGAGCATGTTGAAAGCTATTATGAAATTTCCAAAACAGAGGAAACTACAAACATAATTATTGATTATTCGGTTGACTCCGCTCTGGAGCCGGGCTGGTGGGATGCAATCAACTATGAAGATACAGAGCTCGTCTTCCAGATGACCGAATGTACTAACAATCAGGAGCTTTCTTCGGGTTGCCACAGATACCTTGCAGGCGACAAGGAGAGCAAAAACGAGAATATTGACGATTACGTTGCTGAAAGAAATAAAAATGCTGAAAAGTACACCAAAGTAAGCGTTAAATATCAGTACTATCCAGACTTGGCAAGTAAGTACGGCTTCGCTAACGCCAGAAACGCAATCGAATCCGATATCATGATAGGTAAGGCTTCTGCTCCCGATATGTATTGCAACTTTTTGACGGATATGCTTATCTGCTCTCTTAAGGGATGCTTCGCAAACCTTTTTACAACTAAGGCAGATAACTTCTTCTACTTCAATTACACAATGTCTTACGACGATAATGATCAATATAATCCATATATGATAGATTATATGGCTTCCACCACTCTTGTTCCTCACAAAATGTATCTTATCGTTTCGGACTACTTCATCGATATGATGAGAGCTGCTTACATAGTTCCCGTAAACGCAGAGCTCTTTAACATAGTAGCAGGTGAAGTTATAGGTCAAGACCTTAACGGTGACGGCGCGATTGACATCGAGGACTTCTTCGAGGAGGTTAAGCCTTGCGACTGCCTTAAGTGCGAGGTTGATGAGAACGGTCAGCTTGTAAACGAAAGCTGTAGGGGTAACTGGACTTATGACAGAATCGTAGATTACGCTACTGCTATCTACGAGCAGAGCACAGGCGATCCTAACGGTAAGGAAGGTGAAGACGTAACCGATACTCTCGGTTGGGCTCTTGGCGCAAACGGTCTTCCCGGAGCGGGTCTTTTGTATTCCTCATCGATAAAGTTAATAGAAAAAACATCTAATGGCGACGGTACTTACAACTACTCTTATCCCGCTGACAACCAGAGCCTTGTAAACATCGTTAACAAGATAGACTGGATGATGAAGCAGGACGGTATTTACTGCGTAACCGCAAGTGACGCAAGAAACACTCTTAAGGAGAGCACAGTTCTTCTCGGTATTCGTCAGAAGTTCACTACCGATAGCCTTCTCTTCGGCGGTATTACTCTGCTTGGTCACCTTGAATATTCCATATATCAGGATATGAAGAATGACGAGCAGGGCGGCTTCGGTGTTGTTCCCGTTCCCGTATATCAGCAGGGCGATGCATACCTTACTCAGATCCACACTGTTGGACGTTGCGGCGCTATCAATAATTTCTCTACTAAGTTCTCTCAGTGCTCTGCATACCTTCAGTATCAGTCCACTAACTCTACCGAGATACTTAACGAGTTCTATGACTACAACCTTGTAGCAAGCACCGCCGCAGGCGTTAAGGGTAACAAGGAAATGGTTCAGTACATTCGTCAGAACGTTCGTACGTCCTTCGATAAGCTCTACGAGGACGCTATCCAGTTTATGTACAATGATAAGATAGATGATGAAGATACCAGATACCACGCTAGGCTTTGCCAGACCGGTTATGAATACGGAAGCTTGATCGCTACCGAATATGCAAACCAGCTCAGCTTCAAGTCCAGCTCTCTTGAGAAGCTTGAAGTGCTTTACGAAGCGTTGCCTTGTTAAATTTAAACGGTAAATAATATTTTTGCCGACAAGTTAAAATAAATGTCGGCTAAATGTCGGCAAACAGCAAAAATATACCCCTATCGTCTAAACAACGATAGGGGTGTTTTTCTTAAAATCCCTTATAAATCAAGCCTTCGAAGCTTCCTCGATAGCAACTGCAACAGCTACTGTCATTCCAACCATGGGGTTGTTACCTGCTCCGATGAGACCCATCACATCACTTTGCGCCATCGGCGCAATACATCACTATGAGCAAAGCTAATAACATCACTGCGGCAACGCCGCAACATCACTCTTTGCAAACGCTCGAAATTATGGTATAATATCATTGAAAGCGAGGTGCTACTATGGCTGAATCCAAACTCCGTGAATTATCAATGAACTTTTCCGTTGACATTATCAATCTTGTCAAATATCTGAAATCCAATCACGAAACGATTATTGCAAATCAAATCGGCAGAAGCGGTACGAGTATTGGCGCAAATATACACGAAGCACAGTATGCACAAGGCAAAAAGGATTTTATATCTAAGCTCGAAATTGCTCTTAAATTTACATAAAAAGCACAGTCACGAGGCTTTACATTGATTATTTTACAGTGACGCTATTCTCAGCGTTCGTTTTTGCCTTTCCCATTGACCTAAATGCAAAGGACAAAAGAACAAGCTGCATAGCAATCGTGAATATCCAGGATACCGGATAAACCATAAAGAGTCCGCGAATATTCTGCATAGACTCTATGTTATAGAAGAGGACCTCAACCCAGAAGATTCTGAAGAAGCAAGCGCCGATAAGCGATATTATCATAGATGATATCGAATATCCCATTCCGCGCACTGCAGAGCTAAGAACCTCCATTATACCGCAGAGAAAATAGGTTGTAAGGACTACCTTCATAATCTCAAGTGCCTCATTAACAACCACCTCTGCATCAGCCATGCTACTATCCACAAATAGATTTGCAAGCTCGCGACCGAAGAGAAGCTCTGTTTGAGTAATAATTACTCCCAAAACCACAACTTGAATCAAACAATACCATACGGATTTTTTTACTCGGTCATATTTTTTTGCACCGTAGTTCTGACCTACGAAGGTCATAGACGCCTTACTAAAGCTATTCATAGCGGTATAGCTTATTCCATCAATATTAGTAGCTATTGTCTTCGCGGAAACTGTCGTCGTCGGGAAGGTATTTACCGCGCTTGACAAAATAACGTTCGATATGCTGAAGAACGAGGACTGAATACCGGTTGGAACGCCATACCTTAGAATCCTTGATAATACTTTCGTATCAATCCTAAGCTTTCGCAGATATAGACGGTAGTTCTCCCCTCTCTTGCACAAAAGAACGATAACCACCCATGCGGCAGACAAATATTGAGATACAATAGTTGCGATAGCAACACCTTCAACAGACATATTAAATTTAATAACGAAAACGAGATTAAGAAGAACGTTAACGAGCCCCGTAGAAGCCAGCGCAAAAAGAGGCGTCTTCGAATCACCGATCGAGCGAAGAATTGATGCGCCGAAATTATAAACCGAGCTTGCCGGTATGCCCAGACATATTATAGTAATATAAAGAACTGCTTTATCAAGCACCTCCGGTTTGGTGTCCATAAGAATCAGCGCAGGTCTCGCAACAATAAGTCCGATAGCCATAAACAAAAGTCCGCCGATAACCGAGAATGCCATAGATGTATGTACCGTACTCTCGACGCGCTCGTTATCCTTTGCACCGTAGCATTGGGAAAGGACTACGTTAGTTCCCGCCGCGATGCCTAAAAGAAAATTAACTATCAAATTAGTGAGTGCTCCGGTGCTTCCCACCGCCGCCAAGGCGACGTCGTCTCCCGAATATCTTCCAACGACTATGCTATCAGCCATATTATAAAAAATCTGCAGCATTCCCATAGCAATTATAGGAAGTGCAAAAAGAATTATCCTAAAAAATAGCGGTCCCTCTGTGAAATTGCGTTTCGGCTTTATACGTTCCACCATCAAAGCATCTCCTCTTACTTAATTCTTCCAATAAATTATACACCACTTTATTTGTATTTGTCAATTAAACAAGATAAAAATATACAATAATGCTATAAAAAAAGTTTATAATGCTATAAAAAAAGTTTATAATGCTATTTTGCAATAGAAATTGCTATAATTTCAACGAATGCAAATAGTTTAAAACATATTTACAAACTCCGAAAAATGTGATATACTGAACTTACGAAACAAAACCTCAAAAGGAGAAATTTTATGATACGAGGAGAAAATAAAATCCCTAAGCATCTGCCTAAAAAGCTTACTATATCCTTCCCTATTTGGGGACTTTATGATACCGGTAACGGCACCTATCACGACATAGATAAAATGATGAGAGAGCACGTTGAACGTGGCTTTAACTGCATGAGAATTGATGACGGCGCAGGTCTTATGCACGACATAAACGGTAACCCGCGAGGACCGGTTTATTTCGGCAGAGGATTTGGCGAATTCGATTTGAAAATGAGGCAAAGCGCAGCATCCGGAGATCCCGGTTTCTGCGATACGAGAAAAAGACTTATCGAAATTTTCCGTTCCGCAAAGAAGCACGGCATGTATATAATCCTTTCGTCCTGGTACTATCTACATACCTACTGGTACGTTGACTCTGCTCTCGCAACCGAGCTTGAAGCTATAAAGCCTCACGATAGATTCCTCGCATTCGCTAAATTTTTGCATTACATTTTGCTTGAGCTTGAAAAAGAAGGCTTGGATTCGCAGATAGCGTTTGCGGAAATTTTCAATGAAGCTGACGGACTATGCTTCATTGACGGCTACGGTCATAAAAACAAAATAAGCAGTGAGGAAATTGCTCGCTTCAGAGAAGATCACGAGAGGGCTATCGAATGGATAAAAGAACGTCATCCTCATATACTCTTTGCGTTTGACTCCTATTCGTACTATGCTGATCACGATCAGATTCCTAAAAATCTTGAAGTCTATAACTTCCATAACTACTTTATGTGGAGCGTTTATCATACATCTGTAGAGCGTGATAACACGTTGCTCGCAACCCCTCCTATCCCTATGGAAGCCGTCAGAGCATCCACGAAGCCGGGATTCCCTGCTGCGGAAGATTGGTATCAGAGAGTATGGTTCTACAATAATATTTCAGACTTTGAGCGAGCAAACGCGCAAGCTAATGCTTACCTCGAAGAACATAAAGATGAAATACTAAAGAAACTCAAAGAAACAGTTGATCACGTTCGCTCCAACCTCGACGGCGCACTCTCAGGACTCCCCACCGTTTCAGGTGAAGGAGTTTCATATTCCGGTAGCTATCATATGATTTTCGAGGAATATTCAGAGACGTTCTGGTCTATAGTAAGTGAAATGATGAAGCTTTATCGCTCGCTCGGTCTTTGGGGAACGGTTGTCAGAACCTGCTGCGGTCCGGAAGACCCCGTTTGGTATTCTCATCCTGAAAAGCTTGTAGAGATGAACCGCATCTTCACATCAGAGGAATAAACATTCTTTAAATACTATTTCGAGTTGCTAATATATTCGTATTTATGGAAATCTTTTATTTTTTCTACTTCTAATAATATAATTAAGAAAAAAATTATAAATGCTGCGTAGATTGCTCGCGGTAAAAAACAAAAATGAGGCTGAGTCAAAAGCTTATAATTAAGCGAAAGACTCAGCCTCGTTTTTTTAAAATCCTTTATAAATCAAGCCTTTGAAGCTTCTTCAATTGCAACTGCAACGGTCATACCAACCATGGGGTTGTTACCTGCTCCGGATAATCGACGCAGTGCGAGTCTGCAAGCCCCGCTTGTAAGCGAGCCGAGGAAGATTGCTCCACGAGCGTTGTGCGCAGCAGAACAAGGTGCGTAGCACCAAGCATCAAGCGAAGCGAAGAGGCGTGGCTCGTCGGGAGTATAAGTCCCATCATCTCTGTGCGTTAATGAGTTTTGAGACGCATTAAAATGATAAAAAGCCTTATAAAATAATCTTTTTGAGCTGTAAAATCCTTGCGCCGAACACATCACATTCAATTTTCCTGAAAACATTATATCGCGTTTTGATGTCGCCGTAAATGATGTGGTCGAAGAGTTTGCAAAAAGGTTGCAAACAAATCAACAAAAGACATTTTGAAAAATAAAAACATAATGTTGTCTTTTATAGATATATGTAGTATAATTTGAAGTGAATGATTACCTTGGATATTTATGATATATTACAGAAAAGAAGCTCCTCCAAACGTTCCATGCAGCAAAGTCAAAACCGCTCCGGTGTGTGCTCAACAAAATCATTCAAAAAAATGTTTCTCAACCTCTGCGCAAAGGTAGTGGTAAACGGGCAAATGAAGCTCCTGAATCTTGTAGGTTTCGGTTTCGGGTACGCGAACGGCAACGTCGCATGTTTCTGACAGAGCACCACCGTTCTTTCCCGTCAGTGCAATCGTTCCAATCCCGATTGCTTTTGCAACCGTAGCGGCGTTCACCACATTGGCGGAATTCCCGGAGGTTGACAGCCCGATAAATACATCGTTGGGTTGGGCATAACCGTAAAGCATTTGCGCATACACCATAGAAGGTTCTACATCGTTTATGAATGCGCTCATAAAAGCTGTATGAGCGGAAAGGGATATTGCGGGTAGGGAGCCTTGTAAATGCTCTCGAATATTCTCGGGTATTTTTTTGTCGTCTACTTTTCGTTTGAGCAAAAAGCCTTTCATAAGCTCTCCGACGATGTGGTCGCAGTCAGAAGCGCTGCCGCCGTTGCCACAGAGCAACAGCTTGCCTTTTTTCTTGTAGCAATGTATCAGGGTTTCTCTTGCACGCAGTATATCATCCTTGCAAGAAAGCAATTTCGGGTATCTCTCAAGTAGTTCGGTTAACATATTTTTTCTCCTTATAAAAGTGCTGTGGCGACAGATGCATAATCTCCAATCACTTCTCCAAGCCTTGCGGCAACGATTTGACAACAGTCGGCAGAAAAAGACAACGCTTCCTTCGCTATTTCTTTTTCCATTGCCTCACAAAAAAGTGCTTGATTTCTGGCAAAAATGCTTCCTATGACAATTTTTTCCGGATTTAAAATATCGATAAGAAAAGATAATCCCTTCCCTAAATATTCTCCGGATATACGATAGACCTCAAGTGCCGTGGAGTCGCCTTTTGCTGCAGCATCTGCTATCGACCTCGCATTGATATCATTTACGGACATTCCCTCTTTAAAATATAGTGGATACGTGCCGTTTTCGATGCATTTTAAAGCCATAACGTAGCCGAGCTGTGCAATTCCCCCACCGCTGCAAAATCCTTCGAAGGAGCCGCGCTTGCAATATCCGGTCGGTCCGTCTTTTTCGAGGCGTATATGACCGATCTCGCCTGCGTTCCCGTTTGTGCCTTCGTATAATTTTCCATTCAGGATCAAGCCTGCGCCGAGACCTGTTCCGAAGGTTAAAAAAATCATATTTTCACATCCCATACCTGCGCCGAATTTCCACTCTGCCACAGCGCATGCGTTTGCATCGTTCTGTAATTTTGTCGGGGCGTTGTAATGATTTTCAATATATTTAACGATTTCAATATGATCCCAGCCGGGTAGATTCGGGGGGCTCATGATGATTCCACGTGCGGAATCAAGCGGCCCTCCGCAGGAGATACCGATTTTATCGGGAGTCTTATCGAGCAGACTGTCTGCAAGCTCGAAAAGACGGTCTAACATCTGATATGCGCCGATACCGTGATCTGTAGGTGTCGATTTCTTTTTTGAAATCTTAATCGTTTTACCGTCCCATAGAGCCGTGACAACGGCGCACTTTGTTCCGCCAATATCAAATCCAAGTATATACATAACGTCTCCTCACAAATGATATTTCTTCATGACGGCCTTGTACATTTCAAGCGAAATCGGAGGATATCCGCAGAGGTAGTGGTTATATCCGCGTTTGTCGTCGATTTCCCATTCAAATATCAAGATTTTTTGTTCGGAATAATATGTAGGCAACTTAACAACTTTAGTGCTTGTGTTAATCGCTGCTATAAAGTCACCTCTATATATTATTTCATCGGTGCAAGCATCCTTGACTGTTAAGTAACCGCGTTTTTTCTGTAAAGTATCATTACAAGCATATATTTGCAATCCCCAATTTGAGATTTCATCCGCAACAATGACAAAGGGCGCCTGTGAACGTTTTATATAGTCGTATGCAATCTTCTTGGTGAAATAGTAATCCACCACCGCATCCGACATTTGGGGCCAGCCATCTAACAAATTCCACCATATAATGCCCGTTTTTTCGGGGCGACCCACGCGTATGCGTTCAATAAAATATTTCTTCGCCTCGGCTTGCGAGATTTGAGATGCCAGCACGTATTCCTCCGGATCGATCGGAACGCTTCCAAAAAGCTGACGCACCTGTTTTTCCATCAACATTACACGTTTGTCATTACCGTTCTGGTCGCTTGAATGAAGGATCCATTCCGAATTGTTGGTGTATGGCCACACTCGGTCGGGCGTGATAAATTTTTTGATAGACTCAATTGATGGACATCCGTGATATCCAGTTTCACTGACAAAATGAGCCTTATTGTTTTTGTAAAAATCGCTCTTGAAATAGTCGCGCGGTCCCCAGAGATGATCCTCGGGCAAGGCAAGCTCCTTGTTTTTTGAGCGGTATGCCTCGCTTGACACGTAGGGCGAGCTTGCGAGATACGGTCTGCCTATGTCGTTCTGCCATACAGCACGCGGCAATACCTCACGCGTCAGAGTGTTGTTTGACGGGTCGGCAAATGCTCTTATCACAAGGTCTATTTCGTTATCCCCCGACCATAAAATTATCGATGGATGATTTCGAAGCTTTCGTATTACAGAGGTCGCCTCGGCTTCAAGCTGCTTTTTGTAGCTTTCCGTTTCGGGATAGATACGGCACGCCATAGCGAAATCCTGCCAGACCATAATTCCGTTTCTGTCGCAAAATTCAAAAAACGCGTGATCCTCGTATACGTTGCCTCCCCAACAGCGGAGGACGTTACAGCCTATATCTTTAACGAGAGCTAAGGATTTTTCGTAACGCTCCGCGTCACGGCAGTGGAACGCGTCGAGCGGAACCCAGTTTGAGCCCTTACACATTATCTCTACGCCGTTTATAAGGAATCTGAATTTTCCGTTTACGCCGTCCGTCATATCTGTACGCTCAAGCTCGACAGTACGTATTCCGAACGAGGATTTCTCCTCGTGTATGAGCTTGCCGTCTTTATAGATGCTTGCCGTAACGTCATATACGTTCGGTTCTCCGTAGCCGTAGGGCCACCATTTTTTCGGATTTTTAATATTGACTCCGATGCGTCCCGCTTTTTTGCCACTCACAATGGTTCGTGTCTCAAAAAAACTATCGTCACCGCAAATTCCTCTAAAAACAAGCTCTGCGTTTTTAACGTCGTCAAACTTGCCCTGAAGCTCGTAAAGCGCCGATACGGATGTGCCGTTGTAGGCAAAGAAAAGCTGAGAAAAGTAGATTTCGTCGCGAACCTCGAGCCGAACGTCTCTCCAAATCCCCGCGGTCACAGCTCTCGGCATAATATCCCAGCCGTAGGTATGGGGCGCGCGACGAAGCGCAGTCTCGATAGTCCCGTTTTCCCACGACATCATCGAATTTACGTTATATTCGGTATCGTGAGCCGCCAATACCGACGAACTTATATGTACCGTCAGAGTGTTTTCTCCGTCGATAAGATATTTACCGACGTTAAATTCGTGAGCGATGAGCATATTATCGCTCTCGCCTATCTTAACCCCGTTTATAAAATATTCGGCAAGGCAGTCTACGCCCTCAAAAATGAGATAGACGTTCTCTCTCTCAAGGGGAGCGTCAAAAACGCGCTCGTAAAACCATTCGTATTCCTCATACTTTTCAGCCTCGAGTATGTTTTCTCCCATAAAAAGATCCTCGGGAAGGTATCCTGCCTTTGAGAGATCAAGCTGTACGCACCCGGGAACCTGCGCGTCGATACATATTATATTTTCTTCCTGTGAGCATTGACTTTTTCCCCTCAAGGACCAAGCTCCGTTCAATGTGATTTTTTTCATTTTGCCCCCTCTTTTGCCGTTTTTCTTTCATTATACATACATCATTTTTGAAACACAAGCAAAATCCCCAAAAAAATCAACGTTTTTTTATGATTTCTATTTACAAAAACAAAAATACCATGTATAATGATCATGAATTTGTATGAGGAGTAATGAGATGTATAAAATAGAAAAAAGTGAAAGACGTCGTCTTCCAAACGGTCGTAGCCTTACGGTGGAAAAGCATACGGTGGTAGGAGGGCATCCTTTGCATTGGCACAGCTATTTTGAAATAGAGATCATTTTGTCGGGTTCCGGAAAATATATTATCAACGATATAGAATACGATATTTCGGTAAACGACGCTTTTTTCCTGAATCCTACAGATTTTCATTATCTGGATGTGTATGAGACAACAGAGCTTATCAATATTTCTTTTGATAACAACATACTTGACGATAAGGATATGACGCTTCTTGTCTCTGAAACGTATAAGAGAGCATATATGCTTAACTGTGCAGACCGTGATAGACTTCTTAATGCCGCCGGAATACTACTTCATGAATATGAAATATCAGGGGATTGTCAAAAACAGATTTTGCAGTACGTTGTCAAATGCCTTTTGAGAAAGAACGTGATCTCCACGAAGATCATAAGCGATAGCGAGCATAACAACGGTATAAAGAAAGCTATTCTCTATTTGGAAATGCATTTTATGGAAAAAATAACCCTTGCCGATGTTGCCGCGGCGGCAGGATATCATCCAACGTATTTCAGCGAATTATTCGCAAGGGTTACGGGAGAAACTTATATTGATATGCTGACAAGACTTCGCTTGGGTCATGCTAAAAGTATGCTCGCAAACGATTTTTCAGTCTCGTATGCTTGTTTCCAATCAGGCTTTGGCTCGTTGTCCAACTTCCTTGAGGTGTTTAAAAGGAGCTGTAAAATGACTCCAAGCGAATACAGGAAAAACGCGCTCAAAACGCGATGAAGGGATCGTGTCCTATCGTTCCTTCTCGCAGATTTCTCTGTCTGCAATACTCTAAATACTTGTTGCAGCCCTCCTCAAAAGTAAGCAATGTTCCTCTCGCCATTTTAAGCTTTTTCATCGCAAAAATCATCCCTTTATGTAAAAAAATATTGGACACATCACCGTGCAAAAACACGTAAATGATGTGTCCAACTTTTTTATTGTTCAATTTTCAGCGATTTGATTTTCACAAATCCTCGATTAAGCCCTGCAAATCTCAAAAAACCTTAAAAATCAAGGAATTACTTGCTCGCTTCCTCTATGGCAACGGCAACCGCAACAGTCATACCAACCATGGGGTTGTTCCAGGTGCCAGTCAATTACAAAATTTAAACGCATCAGAGATATATAATTTTTATAAGCTATTTTGTTTTATTTATATATTCTTTCGGCGTAATGCCCATGATGGATTTAAAATTACGGTTAAAGCTTCTCGTTGAACCGAATCCGCACAGCATCGAGATTTCTGTTATAGTATTTTCTCCCTTATCAAGAAGAGCGCAAGAGCGATGTATTCTATGACTATTTATGATGGAGGGAAACGGGAGCTTATAGAGTTTATTCACAATACCGGATATATAGCGATAATTATAGCCAAGCGAATGGGAGATTTCCTTTAGCGTTAATGGCTCCGCATAGTGATCGCTTATATACTGCATGATTTTTACCGTAACGTCTCCATCGTCCGATATAAGATGCGGTGCGGGCTCGCCCTCGCAGTAAATTGCCACTAAATCATATAGTATCGAACGCATCCGCAGCGGATTATTCTTATTCTTTAAAAGCATTGCGCGCGTGTCCGGATTATTTAAACGTATTATTGGCGAAAACGGACATTTCTTAACTATTTGTTTTAGCTCGGGAATCACGTCAGACGAAAAAAGCAGTGTCCAGCTTTTGCTGTGTTCCGGTGTAGTATAGCGGTGCGGTTGATTTGAGAGTATAAGAACTCCTTCCCCCTTGCATAACTTATAATCAAATCCGTTTATCTCGGCTATTAAACACCCCTCTTCCACAAAGATAAATTCATAGTTTTTATGTATGTGCAGAGGGAAATTGAAATCCGTGTGCATATGAGGCAGGATCAATATAAAACCGTTATTCGTCGATGGATGATTTTCGCAAAACATATTAAAACCTCTATATTTTAGCATCGGTCAAAAAGTGAACTTTTGTCTTGATATTATACATCTTTTTTCTTTCAATTTCAAGTATTTTGATGTAAAATTAAACAGGAAGTTTAAGTAATACAAAATTCACTGTAAATATCAATCTTGCAGAACTCACAAATCCGAAGCTCGACTCCGTTGAATGCTAAAATGAGTCAAAAAACATCTTTTAAAAAAATAAAAGGAAGATTTTTTATGAAGATCAATGTTAATTTAGATAAAAGGGTTGGTAAGATCAAGGATATGAACGCCACAGGTCAGGCTCCTCTCACCGGCGGTATAGGAAAGGAGCAATACGGCTATTTCCACTGTCTTTCTGACGTATGCGTTCCCTACGTAAGACTTCACGACGTCGGCGGTGCGTTTGGAAGAAACTGCTTTGTGGATATTCCAAACATATTCCGCAACTTTGATGCGGACGAAAATGATCCTTATAATTACGATTTTGCATTTACCGATTACTATATTGCTCAACTTGAAGCAAACGGACTCAAGGCTTATTATCGCCTTGGAATTACAATCGAAAACCACGCCGAAATTAAATCTTACTGTACAGCTCCCCCCAAGGATTACGATAAATGGGCAAGAATATGCGAGCATATAATAGCTCACTATAACGAGGGATGGGCAGACGGATTTCACTACGGAATTGAGTATTGGGAAATATGGAACGAAAGTGATGACCTAAACAGACCCGATCGCGTATCTCAGATGTGGTCGGGAAGTGCCGAGGATTATTATCGCCTCTATGACGTAACTTCGAAGTATCTTAAGAAGAAATTCCCAAATATAAAAATAGGCGGATATGCCGCTTCGGGATTTTATGCAATAACCGAGCCCAAGGAAATCCTCGACAAATGCCCCTTCCATAATAACCTCGTGGACTATTTCTACGGCTTTATGGAATATATAAAAAGCCACAATTCGCCGATAGACTTCTTCTCCTGGCATAGCTATTCCTGCCCGAAGGAGCTTATACAGCAGGCATTTTGGGTAAGAGAGCAGCTTGAAAAATACGGCTACGGCAAAATCGAAAGCCATATAAACGAATGGAATCCCAAACCCCATTTAAGAGGAACCGGCAAGCACTCTGCCGATATAGCCGCGATAATGCTTGGTTGCCAGAACGCACCCGTCGATATGCTTATGATCTACGACGCGAGAATGGACGGAACGACCTACGACGCGTTTTCGATTCCATCAACAACCGGAAAGATTTTATCTCACGGATATTATGCTTTTGCTGCATTCTCTGCTCTTTATAAGCTCGGACAACAGATCGAGCTTACACTTGATACCGAGGACGTTTACGCAGTCTGCGCAAGCAACGGCGAGCAAAATGCGATTATGATATCAAACGTTTCGGGAAAAGCTCAAGTTCTTGAAATTGAAGGCGTTGATTTAAGCAAAGCCAGATGGTCGGCTATAGATAATCAAAGGCTTCTTTCGTGGTCTCCCGCAGTTAAGGAGATTGAAAACAATCAGGTGTTGCTGATTGAGTGGTAAAAAACATCGATACAAGTATTTAAATAAACAACAAGGAGAAGAAAAGATGGCTAACATTCAAATCAATTTGAATAACCAAGTAAAAAAAATAAAGCCGATGCATGCAGGTGGACAACCGCCCGTGACGTCGGATGCGAGTGATCGATATTTCCACTATATGACCGAGGCGGGCATCCCGTATTCTCGTCTGCACGACGTTGGCGGCGCGTTTGGGCAAGGAAAGTACGTGGACATTCCCAACATCTTCCGCGATTTCGATGCGGATGTGAACGATCCCGCAAGCTATGATTTTACCTTTACAGATCTGCTTCTTGAGCAACTTGATAAAGCGAAAGTAGAGCCATATTACCGCCTTGGCGTAACTATAGAAAATGCTGCAAAGGTCAAGAGCTATTGGGTATCTCCTCCCGAGAATTACGATAAGTGGGCAAGCATCTGCGAGCATATTGTACGCCATTACACAAAGGGCTGGGCAAACGGATATCACTATAAAATAACCTATTGGGAGATTTGGGGCGAGCCCGATAATCCTCCTTATCTTTGGACCGGTACACCTGAGGATTATTACCGCCTTTATGAAAAGACCGCAAAGCTCATAAAGGCTTCTCACCCTGAGGTTAAGGTGGGCGGATATGGCTCGACGGGATTTTACGGGTGCAATAAGTCTGAAGCCGAACGCAGACCGATGGAAAATCACCGTATAAAATTTTTCCGTGATTTTATGAAGTACGTAAAGGAGCACAAAGTTCCCATAGATTTCTTCTCCTGGCACAGTTATGCGGAAACCTACGCAACGATAGGATACGATAACTGGCTTCACAAGGAGCTTATATCACTCGGATATGAAGGACTCGAAACTCACCTTAACGAATGGGATCCTTATGCGGAAAAACTTGGAACGGGTCATCATTCGGCAGAAATCGCTGCAATGATGATTGCTATGCAAAACGGCCACCCCGTCGTATGCTGCATCTACGATATGCGTACGGCAAACGCGCCATACTGCCCTCTGTTCAATCCTATCACGCACAAGCCGATCCACGGGTACTACTCTATGGTCGCCTTCAACACGCTATATCGACTCGGTACGCAGGTGGAGTCGGTATGCGATACGGATGCGCTTTACACGCTCGTTGCCTCGGACGGTGAGAGCCACGCGATGCTGATCTCTAATCTTACGGGGAAGAAGCAGGAGCTGAATATTACGGGTGTTGACCTTTCGTGCGCACGCTATCACGTGATCGATCAGGAAAGATTGCTTTCGTGGTCGCCTGCGGTGAAGGAGATTGAAAACAATCAGGTGTTCCTGATCGAGTGGTGATACGTGAGAATTACCTGCATTTCGATTAAAATGATATAAAAACATCGGACACATCACAGGAGCAAAACTCCAAAATGATGTGTCCAACTTTTTTATTTGTGAATTCAGCTAAAGATCTTTTTCAATGATTTCTTGAAATCAAGAAAGTCTCAAAAAGCCTTATAAATCAAGAATTACTTGCTTGCCTCTTCGATAGCTACTGCAACCGCAACAGTCATACCAACCATGGGGTTGTTACCTGCTCCGATGAGACCCATCATCTCTACATAAAAGTGCCTGCGGCACTTTTCGGGGTGATGAAAAAGCCAGTGTTTTCAACTAAAAATAGGATGTATTCCATGAGCGAACTACATCATGTTGATGTGTTCTTAGACACATTATAGATCAAATTCAAAGAAAAATCAAGTATCTTTTAACATCTTTTTAAGAACTTTTATTCAAATCATAGTGACGTGTCTTTGTTTTGTAATTTTTAAGTGATATTACAGTCTTTTTATTTCAATTCGTCAATACGCCTTGAAAATGCTTTTCCTATTTTTGCGGTCACATCAAGCACAAGGAGGCACATTTCTTTGCTAAAAGCATATCCCCTGTCGTTTGATCTAAAGGTTTCAAAGGAGATAACACCTTCAAATTCAATCTTTTTTAGTGATTCACAAAACTCGTTCCAATTAATGGTTCCTGTAAGAGGCATTATATGTGCATCGCTAATCCCTTCGTTGTCATGTACATGAAGCACCTTAAGCCTTTTTCCAAGAGTTACTATATTTTCTGCTGGTCCCTTTTTGACAAGATTTGCATGCCCCGTGTCGTAACAGCATCCAAAAACCTCTTTTCCTGCTATTGCGTTAAGTTTGTCAACAAGATTGGCGGAATATTCGGGAAAACTGAATTCATTAGTAGCATATTCATTGATTCCATCCGACCTTTTTCTCCACACAAAACTGTTTTCAAGGCAAACCGTAACCTTGTTTTTGCAAGCAAGAAGCTCCGGAATAAAAGCAGAATAAAATTTAAGATTAAGCTCCTCTATATCTTTTGAAGTAACCGAGATATCTCCCCACTCACGCTGTATTACGTGAACCACGAGATTTGGGATACCCACGTAATCGCAATATTCAATATTTCTTTTTATGATCCTTATCATATATTCAAACGACTCGGGATACCGAAAAACATAACTTGGAAATGGGGCATGTGCCTGGAAGATTTCGAGACCATTTTTTCTTATATATGCCAGCTCCTCAGCGTAGTATTCGATTACTTCGTCCAAAGGCTTTTCAAAAATACTTGTGCCATTAAAGGTTCCATTGATAAGATCGGAGTATTTTACCGCGTGGTCAAGATTCCAGTCTATAGCGTCAAAACCCGCAGCTTTTATTGCAGCATAACCGCTTTCAAAGCCAAGTCGATCTACCGTGTTACCTGTTTGCATACCAATTCTCATAATACGAATTCTCCTTTTTTTATTTATTTACATAGCTTTATTTTGTTGGCAACCATGCTGCAATCGTGCTTTTCCAATCTTTTCCTGCAGAAGCATAATCAATAAGTCTGAAGTGTTCTGAGCCTTCTCCGCAAAATCGAAGGCACAGTATGCACTCGTTGAATTCTTCTTCTGTAAAAACCAAAGACCCGTTTTTCTTTTCAAAATTAAATACCGAATCTGCGGATTTTCCGAGACGCGAGTCTGCAGCAAGTACGATGGGCCCTCTTGTTAAAGCAATGTAATCGTCATACTCAGGCTTATGATACACTGTTTGCGCATTAGCAAAATGCCAGCCTTTTCCGGAACCGGTCATATCTGTATATATCACGTCTTCATCCCAACTTTGCGGATAATGTATACAAAGCTGCATATCGAAAGAGATACAGATTTCGGTTTTGCCATACCATTCTCCGTAAAATACAGCGAAGCCATCCTCCAAATACTGCTTCATCTCCGAATTTATCACCGCATTTACAGACCAAGCAGGAACTCTCACCTTGAATTCAAAAGCTTGCGGTTTTTCGGTGCTTACAGTAATTTTAATGTTTCCATGCTTAGGATAATCACCTTGCACGTCTACTACTACCCTTCCGCCATTTATATTTACCTCACTACTCCCATTCTCGAAGAAAGACAAAATAATACCACCGTCATAACGCAGAAGTCTGTGCGATGCATAAATGCCAAGCCCCACAGAACCGATACAAGCGCAACAGCCATAATAGCTTCCGTCTGAAAGCACCTGATTTCCGCCAACGCCAATACCGCGTACTCCGGGGGTTAGCGGACTATAGCTGTCAAAGGGCATAAACGTATCCTTCAATATATTAAGGATCGGGTTATTGCGGAATTTATAACGCATCCATCCGCTTTCGCTATGCTCTGTATTCAAAGCACCGAGGTAGGCATTATAGAAACTGATTTCGATAGCATCTGCAAATTTCGGATCACCTGTCAATCTATAAAGCGAAGCACAATATTTCATCCACGTAACTGTTACGCAGGTTTCCTGCTCACGCTCACCGCGCTGAGCTGTTTGCCGTACTGAAGTATGATCCAACAGCTCGTGTGTGCAACCAAGCGATCCAATAATGCTAACGTCGGAAGCCAAAATCGCATAACCGTAATTGACGGCAGCCGTTTTATATTTTTCGATTCCGGTCACTTGGTAATAAGCAATCAATCCCTCAAAGCACGAAGTCAGCTCATATGCTTTTGAAATTCCATACTGATACGGTAACAACTTATTTTCATACGCCAATTCAAAAACATTTACCCGATCTGCACCGCCGCATTTTACTATGTAATCGGCAAAATTCAAAAATCGTAATTCTCTCGTTTGTCGATATAGCCAAACAACAGGTTCAAGCAACGAGGATGAATTGATGCCAAACCAGCTTGATGAGCAGCTTGTAATATCAAGCTTCCCTTCACCGATTCGGTCAATAATATAATCTGTATGCTTGATCAAATAAACAAGAATCTCATTCTTTAATTTTTCGGAATGACAGATATCGTAAAAATAGAGCATTCCGAGTAACACATACTTTCGGCACCAAAGATCCCACCCTTGAAACTCTTTTTCTCTTTCGTACGTCGACACCCGTCCATCTGCTTCCGCTACGGTAAGCATATCCTTGACGGTACTTTCGAGAACTGCGTACAGCTTTGGGTTTCTCGTGTATGAATACACCGAAGCTGCCCCTCGCATCATCTTGCCCCAATATTCGCCGCGCCAGGCTAATGTTTGAGCGTCCGGCTGTTCTCTGAACTGGTCAACAAATTTTTTCCAAAGTGCTTCGTCTAATAGCTGTTCTCTTTCTATAAATTCAACCGCATTATAAAAAGCCCCCTCGATATTATGGTTGACATCTATCACCTTCAACAATTCGTTTGAATCATTTTTTTCTATAAACTCCATAATCATAAACTCCTTTTATATCATTTATACTTATTATTCCAGGTTCGCATGACGCGCGCGCATTTTATCGTCATCCTCTCCAAGTGCTGATACCGTTGCATCGCAAAACAACAGCACCGCCTGCTCAAAAAGCGTTCCCATAATAGTGGATGCTGATACGCTGTCTTTAGTCGGTGCCGGTAAAACGACAACCGAATCCGACCGTGATGCGAGCGCAGAATCAGCAGATGCCGTAAGAGCGTAGACCGTTGCCCCTTGCTCCTTTGCTGTTTCTGCATATCTGAGCACGCTCGGCGTTTTTCCGGAGGCGGATGCAAGAATCAAAAGATCGTGTTTTTGGATTGCAGGTGTAACCGTTTCTCCAACAACATATACCGTACGTCCGGCTTGAGCCAAACGCATAGCGAACGCACGAAGCATTAATCCGGAGCGTCCTGCACCGTACAAAAAAATTCGTTCGTGGCTGTTGAGAGCTTGCATGGCTTCTTTTACGGAAGCCTCGGGTATTTCCTCAAAAATTACCTTCAGTGCATTAAAGTCGTATGTCATATTACCTCCCGCGCGTCAAAGCTGTTGGAAATTAACTGCTTTGGACTTTCCGGAAAACATCGCATAGTAGAGCCAAAGCACGCTGTAACGGTTTTTCAAATCCTTTCCGTAGAACATCGCATCGCAAATTTTTTTCTCGCCGTATGTTTCAATACATTCAGAAAAATGAAGTCCTGCCGCCTCCATCATACGATTACATTCGAGCGCAGAAGGACACTCGGAAAGAATTGCTTTGATCTCTGCCCACTTCTCACGATAAATAGGCTTTAGATCTTCACGATAGCTGCCAGCCTCTTCTTGAAGCTTTTCGACTTCATCTGCTACAAATGCATAAATGTGCTTCCATGCCTGCATACGACTATCAGCAGCTTCTTCGCAAAAATCGTTTTCTTCCGATTTGAGAATTTGCTCTCGCATAAATGCTGTCAGTATTGTAGTGTAGGCTACGTCGGTTCCATGCGTAAGATGCTTTTGATGATTAATCAATCCTACTATCTCAAAGAAATGCGACAGATGATGCTCGCTTCCCGATCCCGGACGTGTTGTTTCAGCCAAAGTAAGCGTCACACCAATCAGTACCAGCGCGCGCATCAGGTTTTCAATTGCTTTGGGTTCGCGAGCTACGATCCTAGTAACAGAATCTCGAATATCCTCTGTTGTTTGGAGTACTATATCATAAATATTCCGGCACAAATGCTCGCCGCGGATCAGGTGTGACAATTTCCAATCGTTAAGTGAGCTATATTTGCCGATGATATCACCATATCCCGAACGTATCATACTCATAGGAGCATTTTTTAAAATATTAACGTCACCAATGATAACATCGGGTGCATGCGTGGTATGCGTAACCTTCATACCGCCAAGAATCAACGCTGCCCCCGAAGAAGCATAGCCGTCCATCGAAGGCGCGGTTGCAATAATGCCGCTTTTGATACCGTGATTAAATGACACATACTTGCAAAGATCATTAATTACACCGGAGCCGATACCGAGAATAAAATCGACATCGCAATTCAAATGTGTTTCTATTTCAGCAATCGCCGCTTCGTCAGGAACAAGCGGTTCGGTTGTTTCAAATAAGCATACAGCCCTCAGCTTGCTTCCGAGCAAGCTTTCAACGTGTTCACCGCATATAGTATAAGTATTACCGTCAGCGACAAGAAGAACGCTTTTATAATATTCAACTGCATAGGTAAGCTTATCCAGTACTCCTTCACCAATTTCAAGCGTGCTAATATCGCAACGATGTGTACGCCCGCATTTACAAACAATGTCGTGATTTAACAGATTTCTAACGTTCATAAGAAGCTCCTTTGACTTTAATGCTTGTATTTTATCAAATTGATTGACTTTTGTCAACAACAGATAAAACTATTGACATTCAATCATAAACGAGCTATAATTAAAGCATAATCAATCATAATTAATCAAGGAGTCTAAATCAATGCTGCAGTTACAACGCCAACAAGATATTATGGATATCTTAAAAAAGAAAAAGGAGCAAACCGTCAAAGAGCTCTGCGCCGCTCTCTATTGCAGTCCTGCGACTATCCGCCGTGATCTTTGCAGCTTAGAAAAGCAAGGACTTCTCAGACGGAGTTTTGGCGGTGCCGTTCTCAATGAGAGCTTTTTCGATCAACAACCTCTACTTATTAGAGCTGTAAAAAACATTGCCGAAAAACAGCGTATTTGCGCCAAGGCAGCTAAACTGATTTGCCCCGGACAAACGATTTTCATAGATTCATCCTCAACGACGTATTTTTTGGCACCGTATTTGCGCGATATTCCCGAATTAACCGTTGTAACAAACAATCCGTATTTGAATGTCGTTCTCTCACAGATGAAAGTAAACAACTATTGCACCGGTGGAAAAATGCTGACCAGCTCAATCGCGCTTGTCGGAAGCGAAGCAGAACGATTCATACGCGGAATCCATGCGGATGCATTCTTCTTTTCTGCGCGAGGCATTTGCAATGGACAGATATTTGATTCATCAAAGAATGAACGCGATATCAAAATCACAATGCTGGAGCATTCGGACAAACATTATTTCCTATGCGATTCTACCAAGCTTGAGCAATCTTATCCATACAAAATTGCCGATCAATCATTAATAGATGAAACGATTACCGAATGATTTTAGGTTTATATTTTCTGCGCTTTCTTTTGTTATAATTAAAGCTTATTTTTCAATTAAATCTTTAATCACAAAATTAGCAATCAAAGTCGATTAGATTAAAAGTAATTGAATATCAAATCTGATTTTTGCTCTCATCGTTACCTCTTATCTATTCTTTTACTCTTTATATCTACAAGAGTGTGATGTGGAATTTAAAAAATATTGAGCAACTTTGTCGACTCGTAGCGCTCATACAACGACACTGCCGTCAAAGGCTCTCTATGCTTCATATTAAGGTTTAAAAATAGTGATAAATGACAAATAATAATTTTTGCCGACATTTTCTTTGCCGACAAGTAAAAATAAATGTCGGCAAAATGTCGGCAAACAGCAAAAAATATACCCCTATCGTCTAAACAACGATAGGGGTGTTTTTCTTAAAATCCCTTATAAATCAAGCCTTCGAAGCTTCCTCAATGGCAACTGCTACAGCAACAGTCATACCAACCATGGGGTTGTTACCTGCGCCGATGAGACCCATCATCTCTACGTGAGCGGGAACGGAGGAAGAGCCTGCGAACTGCGCGTCGCCGTGCATTCTACCCATAGTATCGGTCATACCGTAGGAAGCGGGGCCTGCTGCCATGTTATCGGGGTGAAGAGTACGGCCGGTACCGCCACCGGATGCAACCGAGAAGTACTTCTTGCCGTTCTCGTTACACCACTTCTTGTAGGTTCCTGCAACGGGGTGCTGGAATCTTGTGGGGTTGGTGGAGTTACCGGTAATGGAAACGCCAACGTTCTCAAGACGCATGATTGCAACGCCTTCCGGAACACTGTCAGATCCGTAGCATCTAACCTTTGCTCTATCACCGTTAGAGTAAGCGATTTCTTTTACGATCTTAACCTCTTCGGTATAAGGATCAAACTCTGTCTGAACGTAGGTGAAGCCGTTGATACGGGAAATAATCATAGCGGCATCCTTACCAAGACCGTTAAGGATAACGCGAAGGGGCTTTGTTCTTACCTTGTTTGCGTTAAGAGCAATCTTAATCGCGCCCTCTGCAGCAGCGAAGGACTCGTGACCTGCAAGGAAGCAGAAGCACTCGGTGGACTCGGAAAGAAGCATTGAGCCGAGGTTACCATGTCCAAGACCAACCTGACGGTTCTCTGCAACAGAGCCGGGAATGCAGAACGACTGAAGTCCGATACCGATAGCAGCAGCAGCGTCAGCAGCCTTGGTACAACCTTTCTTAATTGCGATTGCAGCGCCTACGGTGTAAGCCCATTTAGCATTCTCAAATGCGATAGGCTGGGTTTCTTCAACTATTTTATAGGGGTCGATGCCCTTTGCATCGCATATAGCCTTGCACTCGTCGATAGAGGAAATGCCATATTCTTTAAGCGCGGCAAGAATTTTTGCCTCGCGTCTTTCATAACCTTCAAAATGTGCCATTTATATTTCCTCCTTCTTATTCCTTACGGGGATCAATGTACTTAACAGCGTCAGCGAATCTGCCGTATGTACCCTTGGACTTCTCATATGCCTCGTTGGGAGTCATACCCTTCTTGATGAAGTCGGTCATCTTACCAAGAGATACGAACTCGTATCCGATAACCTGATCGTCAGCATCAAGAGCCATTCTTGTGCAATAGCCCTCGGTCATTTCAAGGTATCTTACGCCCTTTGCTTTGGTACCGTACATAGTACCAACCATCGAACGCTCGCCCTTACCAAGATCTTCCATACCTGCGCCGATTACGAGACCGCCCTCGGAGAAAGCAGACTGCGAACGACCGTAAACTATCTGAAGGAAGAGCTCACGCATAGCAGTGTTGATAGCGTCACATACAAGGTCAGTATTGAGAGCCTCAAGAATAGTCTTACCGGGGAGAATTTCTGCTGCCATAGCTGCAGAGTGAGTCATACCCGAGCATCCGATAGTCTCAACAAGAGCTTCCTCGATAATACCGTTCTTAACGTTAAGAGAAAGCTTGCATGCGCCCTGCTGGGGTGCGCACCAGCCCACACCGTGAGTGTAAGCCGAGATGTCCGAAATTTCTTTTGCCTGAACCCATTTGCCCTCTTCGGGAATAGGAGCGGGACCGTGGTTAGGACCTTTTGCGACGGTACACATTTTAGCTACTTCAGAGCTCATTGCGTACTCGCAGGAAAAATTCTTATCCATTATTTTTATCTCCTTATTTTAAATTATTCAAAGTATTTTTTCGATTGCTTCCGCATAAATCTTTCCTATAAATTTAGCTCCGTTTTCGTTGGGATGAACACCGTCATTCGAATAATAGAGCTTCATAGGTGCAGTTTTTATAGCTTCTTCAAAATGCTTATCAAGCGGAACGTAAACATCGGCAAACTCATCTGCCAAGCGTCTGACTATTTCAAGAACTCTCTTCAAATCGTCACGCATTGCTTCCTTATCGTCGCAATCAAGAAGATATGGTGAAAGCATCATGATTTTAGCATTTGTATTTTTCTTGAGAGATGTAAGTATTGCGCGGTAATTAGTCTCTATCTGCTCATCGTTCGTAGAGATTTTATTAGCACCGTAACGATGCCATATGTCGTTGATTCCAATTAATATGGAAATTACATCAGGTTGAAATGCAATAGCATCAGGATAAAGTCTGTCAAAAAGCTGAGAAGTTCTATTTCCCGATATTCCAAAATTGATAAACTCAAAATCGATATCTTTATGATTTTCAGCTATCAACTCTGCAGCATACTTAGGATACCCACCACCAAGATGATGATAATTTCTTTTATCTCTTCCAGCGTCGGTTATACTATCACCTTGAAATAGTATTTTGATGCTCATCATTTTACAATTTCGCCGTAAACCTGACCAAATGCGCAGGAAGCGTTTGCTTCGTCGGTGTCAATGTGCATAGCGGGAGCAAACTTATCGCTAACGCGAATAACTACGTCACCAAATACGGTGGTACGCTCGGATACGATCTTTACGGATACGATTTCCTTATCTGCTACGCCGAATTCGCTTGCAGCTTCGGGAGTAAGGTGAATATGACGCTTTGCAGCGATAACGCCCTCGGTAAGCTCATACTCGTTGCCGTTCTCGGGGTTAACAAGCTTGCAACCGGGAGTGCCTGCGGTATCTCCGCTCTCGCGAATGGGGGCGCTGACTCCGATTGTACGCGCATCGGTAAGAGAAAGCTCTACCTGGCTTGCTCCGCGCTCAGGACCAAGTATAGAAGCCTTAAGCTTGCCCTTGGGACCAACAACCTCAAGTTTTTCAGCGCATGCGAACTGACCGGGCTGACTCAAATCTTTCTTCTTTGTGAGTTCATATCCCTTGCCGAAGAGAGCTTCTACTGCTTCTCTTGAAAGATGGATATGTCTTGCAGATGTTTCTACCAAAACCTGTGCCATTTTTCTTTTCTCCTTTTATTTAGCGGAAAAGTCCGCAATAATACGACTACATTATAACACATTGTTATAAAAAAATCAATGTATAATTCGAAAGATTATGATAAAAACTAAAATAAAATATTATGGAGAAACGTATTTTATGGAAAACAACGAAAGAATCCGTGAAAATAATCTTGAAAATCTTGAGGATTCAGGCATAATGCCTCTTGAAAACTCATCGGGAAACTATTACTGCCTTTCGATCATAGGACAGATTGAGGGACATTACGTTTTGGACAGCAACCAAAAAGCAACGAAATACGATCACGTCATTCCCCTGCTTGTTGCACTTGAGGAGAGTGAAAAGGTTGACGGAATCATTATACTTATAAACACGATGGGCGGAGACGTTGAGGCAGGACTTGCTATTGCCGAGGTGATTGCGAGCCTAAGGAAGCCTACCGTTTCTATAGTGCTTGGTGGCGGCCACTCAATTGGAGTGCCTCTTGCGGTAAGCGCTGATAAGTCTTTTATAGTTCCCAGCGCTACAATGACAATACACCCCGTCAGAACAACCGGTCTTGTTCTAGGTGTTGAGCAATCCTTCGATTATTTGAATAAAATGCAAGACAGAATCATTAAATTTATTGTTGACCATTCGAACGTAAAGGAAGAGCATTTTAGAGAAATAATTTCAAGAACAGACGTTCTCGTTAACGATATTGGCTCTATTCTTAACGGCAAAGAGGCAAAGGAGTGCGGACTTATTGACGAGGTTGGCGGAGTTAGCGACGCGCTGGACTACCTTAAAAGCCGAAAAAATTCGACAGAAAAATAGATTTTTTGCATCTTTGCTCTTGAAAGTTTTTTTATTTATGCTAAAATATAAGTAAAACGTTTACTATGGAGGTAATCTTATGGCTTTATTTGGCTTTTTAAAGAAAAAAAAGGATGTAAAGGGCAAGAATGACACTGCGAAGGCAGAAAAATTAGCAAAAGCCCCCGAATCAGATAAAAAGGAGGTTGTGCAAGCAAAAACACAAGCTCCCCAGGTTGAAGAAAAGAAAGCGGTTGCACAAAAAGTGCCTGAAACCAAGCCTCTGAAGGCTGAAGAAAAGAAGCCTGCTGACGTAAAAGCTCCCGAAGCCAAGACGCCCAAGGCAGAGGAAAAGAAGGCGGCTGCTCCAAAATCGACGGAAAATAATCCCCAGGAAAGCAAAACCGCCGCAAAGTCTGCAGCTAAAAAATCAGAAACTAAAAAGACCGAGGCTAAAGCAACCGAGCCCACACCCGCAAAGAAAGCGGAAAACGCTCCTATCGAAAAGGCAATAGAAGCAACGCCCGAGGAAGAAGTCAAGTCTTCTGACAAATCGCTCGCATATACGGGAAGATTTGAGATAAACAAGTCTAAAGACGGAAAGAAATTCTTCTTCAACCTTTATGCTTCAAACAAGGTTGGAATTGCAACCTCGCAAATGTACTCTACTGCTCAAAGCGCTCTCAACGGAGTGAAAAGCGTTATAGCGAACGCTCCAAAAGCTCCCATTGAAGACCAATCGCTGAAAAACTATGAAACTCTTCCCTATCCCAAGTGGGAAATTTACGTGGACAATGGCGGGAAATATCGTTTCCGTCTAAATGCTTCAAACGGCAACTGCGTATGCCATTCGCAAGGTTATACCACGAAAAATGCCTGCAAAAACGGAATTGACAGTATTATTCGCAGCTCTAAGAACGCGGAAATTGATAGAACGTACATAGCTAAAAAGGACGAAGAATAAATAATATTTATCTCAATCAAAACGATTAAGTAAAAAAACAAAAACTTATTTAGGAATGACCTATGAAGAAAATATTTTCAATTTTATTATTCGTTATGATTACATTCTCTTTTTGCTCTTGTGCCAAAGTAGAAAATTACGAATTTTTACATAATTCCGACGAGATAAAAGAGATAGAATTGGTAATGGTAACGGAAAATCCTATAGAAGAAATAGGTGACGAAATCGTTGTTTTTGAAACAGCAACTCTTGCGAAAATCACTGATATAGATATGTTTCTTGCGGATTTTTCCACATTAACCTGCATCAGAATGAAGCTCGCCCCCGCGGTAGGAATCCTCGCCGGATATAACGCAATAAAACTTACCTATTCAAACGGAGATATTGAATTTATCGGCGCACTTGGACAGGTTTATTTGATAGATGGCGTATATATTGCGGGTGAGTCGGATTTGTGCTTCTCGGATGATGATCTAAATCGATTAATCGCTGCTTACGTTGCCCACGAATCCAAGCAAACAAACCTGGATTTTTAATCTTAAAGCCGATATTTGCCAACAAATATTTGCATTTCACTCTAATTTTAGCTCTTTATAAGTAAGAATATACGAAACACAAAAAAGCGATAACTTGCCGAGGTATCTATCCTATTTGGCTGTATTATCGCTTTTTTATTTAGTTTTATTTTATGAAATACACAAGTTTTTTATTGCATAAAAACAAAAAAGGCTTCCTTACTAGGAAACCCACAATATACAAGCTCTCACCGAAGTGAGTATTTAAAACCAAGGTTTGAACCTTGATGTGAACAAAATGTTCATTGAAAACCGAATAAACTATTTTAGAAACAAAAGCTCAATCTTTCATGTGCTGAACTGCTTGTTTGCAAAATAGCAGTTCAAGCCCTCGGTCAATTAGTATCGGTCAACTGAATACATTACTGCACTTACATCTCCGACCTATCAATCTCGTAGTCTACGAGCGACCTTACTCATTTAAAATGATGGGATATCTCATCTTGAGG
>JAFTRA010000018.1 GCA_017462485.1 Clostridia bacterium
AGGTAAGGTAAGGTAAGGTCAAGGTCAAGGTCAAGGTCAAGGTCCAGGTCAAGGTCAAGGTCAAGGTCAAGGTCGATGCTTAAGAGCTGCGAGCAGATAATAATACACGGCTCTTATGTGCTTTATAAAACGCTAAAAAACCGCTTTTACACTTTTCCGTTTCGTTGCTTTTCCACTGTGGATTTATGTGGATAGCTTAAGTTTTCCACATTTATCTAAAATTAAACTCCACATAAAAACTACATTATTCCGTTATTTTGACCTGGAAAACGGTATTTTAAGACCAAAAACAACAAAAACACCGATTTTGGAGTTTTCCACAATGTGAAAAAACAATCTAAAATCATTCAAAGTTCAAATAATAAAAAGGCAAGGGTGGAATTTTGCGAATTCCCAAACCCTTGCCTCTTTATGTATGGTGATAACTCACCTGATGATAAATAATTACGGTAAAAAACCGTTCGGAATTTACCTATTTTCAGTTTTAAACGTGCGATTTGATAGAATGATTATATATTACTTTTTAATTCTTCTTATGCACTGGAATACGTCCTCGTACTCCTCGAAGGAAGCCTTTGCGCTATTCGTAGGAACTTCGTTGCGAGTAGGCTGAACGAAGGTTTCCTCAACGGGCTTTTCTACAACCTCGGGCGATTTTTCTTCGATAACTTCCGTTTTGGGAATGTAAGCGAAAGGATCAAATGCGGGCTTCTCGACGTAAGTATTTACCTCGGGAGCGGGAGCCTTGAATACCTCTTTCTTTTCCTCAACGACAGGGGTGGGAACGAAGAAATCTGCATTGGGAGCGGGTGCTGGAGCAGGCGCAACAGGTGCGCTTACCGCAGCTGCTTCTGTTTTTCCAGCCTCTTCGTTTGCCAAGGTCTCATTCTTATTGGTGAAGCCGGTAGCAATAATAGTAATACGGATTTCATTATCCATATTTTCATCGAATGACGTTCCCCAAATGATATTTGCGTCGGGGTGAGCCTCCTCGTGAACCATACGGGAAGCGAGGTCGATTTCGCTGAACTGAATGTCGGGAGATGCGGTGATGCTAATAAGAACACCGGTAGCACCTGCTATGCTGGTAGAAAGAAGGGGAGAGAAGATTGCCATAGTAGCGGCAAGTCTCGCCTTGTCCTCACCCTTAGCTTGTCCAACACCCATATGAGCGTAGCCTGCATTTTTCATAACAGTGGTTACGTCAGCAAAGTCAAGGTTGATGAACCCGGGATAATTGATAACGTCGGAAACAGACTGAACGCCCTTACGGAGAACGTCGTCAGCAATCTCAAAAGCAGCGTTTGCACGGAGGTTTTCAGCCTCTATTTGCTTGAGTCTTTCGTTAGGAATAACTATAAGAGAGTCAACGCTCTTTGAAAGCTCTTCAATACCTGCTTCAGCCTGAGTCATACGTCTGCGTCCCTCAAATTCAAAGGGAGTGGTAACGATACCTACGGTAAGTATTCCGAGCTCGCGTGCAATCTTTGCTACTACGGGTGCGGCACCTGTACCTGTTCCGCCGCCCATACCTGCGGTTATAAAGAGCATATCGGCGCCCTGAATGAGATTCTTGATTTCTTCTCTCGACTCTTCAGCGCTCTGCTTACCTACGCTGGGGTTAGCGCCTGCGCCCTTACCGCCGGTGGTGTTTTTACCGATTACGAGCTTTTTTGCCGCGCAGGACTCAACGAGCGCCTGGCAGTCTGTATTTATAGCGATGAACTCAACGCCTCTTATATTGGTTTCAATCATGCGTTTAACAGCATTATTTCCGCCGCCGCCAACGCCTACAACTTTTATATTTACATTGCTTTTATAGCTTGTATCAAAATCAAATTCCATTGTAAAGCACTCCATTCATTATAATATATATAAATAGATATCTATAAATATTTTATATTGTTTTAATACCAATTGCAAGGGTTTTTGAAAAATTATTATAATATTAACAAATTGTTAACAATTATTCACGCATAAAATTTGAACGGATAACAAAAAAAGCACTTTTTCGCTTGATCTGAGCAGTAAAAAAAACGGCGGAAGTGAAAAGCGCTTTTCTCACGTGAGAGTTCGCTCGTTTCCGCCGTTATTTACGTATAAGATATTTGTAGTTGTGGAGATGTTTTGTCAAATCATTACGCAAGTAATATTTTGCTTTCCAAAAGCTCGAGAATTTTATCCGTTGCCAAGGGCTCCGAAAGCTTAAGCGCGGCAACGCTCATTTTCTGAATAAGTGAATTGTTTTCCAAAATACAAACAAGCTTTTCTGTAAGACGCTCGCTTGAAAGCTCGCGCTCTTCGATAACGAAAGACGCTCCGCAATTTTCGTAGTGCTCGGCATTTTTTCTCTGATGGTCGCCCGTAACGTTTGGCGAGGGAACGAGAATCGAGGGAACTCCGACTCTTGCAATTTCCGCAAGCGTCATAGCTCCGCATCTGCTTATCACGACGTCTGCCGCAGAAAGAGCAGTTGCCATATCGTCGATAAACGGGAGAATGACGCACCTCTTATTTTTCTCGCACATAGAGGGATAGGCACTCTTTATTTCATCGTAATATCTGTGGCCTGCGGAATGAATGTGGTATATATCGCTTTTACCGAGAGAAAAGCTCGCCATAGCTTTGGTGCAGGTATCATTTAATTTTTTTGCTCCGATACTTCCACCAACGGATAGAATGAGTTTTTTTCCGTCGGGAATCCCGAGGCGCCGTTTTGCCTCCTTTTTTGAAAGCTTTCCAAAGGTTTTCGGTAATGGATTGCCCGTAAAATAGGCGTTTTTGTATCTCGTTTGAATATTCTGTCCGAGGAAAATGAGGTTGCATTTTTTCGCCAGCAACTTTGAGGTAAGACCGAGCACAGCGTTTGATTCGTGTATAACGGTGGGAATTCTCAAGGTGTGTGCCGCTGTCAATACAGGCCAGCATACGTAACCGCCCGTACCTATGACCGCATCGGGCTTGAATTCAAGAAGAATATCCTTTGCCGAATGCTTTGCGTCAAGAGCATCTTTTAATACTTTAAAATTTTCTAAAGACAAGCTTCTTTTAAGACCGCTTACTTTAATTTCATAAATGGGATATCCGGCATTTTTAGTAGCTTGATTTTCTTTTCCGTCTTTCCTGCCTACAAAAGCAATTTGCGATTTTGGATACTTATCTTTAATTGCTTCCGCAATTGCCAGAGCGGGACTTACGTGACCGGCAGTACCTCCGCCGCAAAAAAGAATTTTCATAATGTTCAAGCCTTTCGTAAGTGGATTTACGGTTAAAAATGACTCTTCGAGTAAGTTTTTTTGAAATATCGCGGATTTTCTTTTATGAGTGTTATGTTTAGGTTAACGTTAAATATACGTTTACTTTGTAATCCTTGCATACCTTGAGAACGAAAGAAGCATTCCGATTTCAAAAAACAGCATAATAAGAGAAGAGCCTCCGTAACTGAAAAACGGAAGAGAAATTCCCGTATTCGGTATAGTATTTGTTACAACCGCAATATTAAGCAGCACTTGCACAGCGATTTTAGTGCATACGCCGAATATGACAAGTCTTTCGTAAACGTTGCGCGCTCTCAAAGATATTGTATATCCTCGTATAACGAGTAACGAAAAGATAATTATTGTAATAACAGCTCCGACGAATCCGAGCTCTTCGCAGAGTATTGCGAAAATCATATCGTTTGCGGGCTCGGATACGTAGCAGAATTTTAATAGTGATTTTCCAAATCCTAAGCCGAAGAGTCCACCCGAGCCTATCGCCATAAGCCCTTGAAGCGTTTGCCAGCCGCCTGTAAGCTTATAGCTTTCTGGGTCTCTCCATACCATTATTCTGTCCTTGGTATAATCGGTGAAGAGCGCAAGCGAAGCGACTCCCATAACTCCGACTAATGAAAACATGGATATGTATTTCGTATCAATTCCCGAAGCGACTATAACCAAAAGTCCTATAACACCGAGAATTATTATACATGATAAGTGCTTTTGGAGCATTACGAGAATTATGGGAAATCCCATTATGAGACAAGGTATTAAGGTTCCGTAAAGAAATTTGTTTTTTGCGTTCCTTTTGTCGAGCGCGAGCTTTTCATTCCGTGAAAAATAATACGCAAGCATCATAACGATGGTCATTTTTGCGATTTCGGATGGTTGGATGGTTATAGGTCCTATGCTTATCCATCTTTGCGCTCCGTTACCGACAAATCCGATAGCAAGCACGAGAATTAAAAGACATATGGTAACGGCATAAAGAATAGGTGTTATTTTAAAATAAACCTCGGGCTTTATTCTTGAAGCTATAAGCATAACCGCAAAGCCCAGAAGTAACCATACGATCTGCCTTTTTATAAAGAAGTATTCATCACCGTATCTGAATTCCGCATATGCCGCCCCTGCGCTGAATACCATAATACTTCCGAAAAGAGCAAGGATACCCGTAAGCGCAAGAAAACTGAAGTCAAAGGGCGGCGCCTTGCCTCGTATGAAAATTCCAACGTCCTTTTCAAAATTTATAAACTTATTTTGTTTCATAAAAACCTACACGAAAATAATTAACGTCGGTATTGAGAGGATAAGAGTAATTATGATAGCCCAGATGACTATTTTATTTTCACTCCAACCGCATTTTTCCAAATGATGATGAAAGGGCGCCATTTTGAAAATACGCTTTTTGGTAAGCTTATACCAGAACACCTGTAAAACTACCGATAAGCCCTCTATAAAATAAACGCTGCCGACAAATACTATAATCAAAGGATTTCCGAGCGAGCAGCAGGATGCCGCCGCAAGAGAACCGAAAAGCAGAGAACCCGTATCTCCCATAAATATTTTGGCGGGGTGGAGATTATATATAAGAAATCCGACGGCAATTCCCATCATAGCAAATGCCGTGAAGGATACCTCGGAATTTGAGCCTGATGAAAGATAGGATAAGACGACTCCGATTGCAAAGGCAACGCCCGAAGCGATTCCGTCAACTCCGTCGGTAAGATTTGCCGAATTAACAGTGCCGAGAAGCATTACCAAAGTAAGAGGATAATAGAAAACGCCTAAATCAAAGCTGCCAAAGCTAAAGTAGATATCGGTAGATGAGAATAAAAATATATGTCTTGCAAATATAAATAGAGTTGCGGCAACGGTCTGGAAGAGAAGCTTTTGCAGGGGAGTGAGACCTGCGTTTTCCTTTTTCCGTATCTTTGCGTAATCGTCTATAATGCCTATAAAGGAGTTTGATATAGCGTAAAGCACCGTAATCAGAAGAGATTTCGCAAAATACTCCTCGCCGTTTAAAAATAGATAACCGATTGCCGCAAAAAGCGCGCCTGAAGTAGCAAAAATAAATCCGAGACCGCCCATTGTCGGAGTGCCGCTTTTGGATATGTGCCATGCGGGACCATCTGTGTAGATAGGCTGTTCCGCCTTTCCTTTAAGTATCGGTATAAGCTTTTTTACGGAAACCGCTGTGATTACGAAAGCGAGTACAAAGGTTATAAGATAAAAAACTAAATTTGCGTCTGTCATTTTCTCTGCCTTCTTTGATTTACTTCAAAATACTTATTATTCTTTCAAGTTTTAGTTTGCGCGAAGCTTTAAAAAGTATTACCTCGCCCGAAGAATGTCTTTTAATTGCATTTGCGGTAATTTCAGGACTTTCCGTGTCCTCGTTTACGAATATGGAGCTTTCGTCAAAGCCCATAGATAACGCGCCGTCTTTTATGTAACGCGAATATTTTCCGAAAAGATAAAGGTGAGTGAGTTTTTTTGAAGCGGCAAGCCTACCTATTTCGAAATGCAGCTTTTCAGCATACTCACCGAGTTCAAGCATATCTCCGAGAAGAGCGCTTCGCTTATCGCCGTATAGTTCAAGTGTTTCAAAAGCGGAAGCCACCGCTTCGGGAGATGAATTGTAAGAATCGTTGAGTATAACCGTTCCCGAAGAGAGATTAACGGTTTTTCTTTCGGAAAAATCGGGCTCTTCAATTGCATAAAGGATTTCTTTTTCCGACATACCTAGATTCACGCATACTGATATAGCAAAAAGCATACATTCTGCAAAATGCGAGCCTTCAGAGTTGATTTTTACGTTATGTAACGAAACTTCTTTGCTGTAAAAATTGAATGTAAGTTCGTCTTTTGTGACTGTGAGCGGAATGAGAGAGAAGTCTGCCTCTCGACATTTTGTCGAAACGGTTTTGCGAGAGGGAAGATATGTAAGCAGCTCTTCCTCGTACGGAACAAGTACGAGAGGCTTTTTCATACCGTAAGTAATTTCACCCTTTGCTTCGGCAATTCGTTTTCGGCTGCCAAGATTTCCTATATGCGCCGTTCCTATTTTTGTGATTAGCGAAATATCGGGCTCTATGCATTTTGAAATTTCGGAAAGTTCGCCCGTGTGATTCATTCCGGCTTCAATAACAAGAATTTCCGTGTCAGAAGGGGCTGAAAGAACGGTAAAGGGAACTCCGATTTCGTTATTAAGGTTTTTGTACGTGCTATGTACTTTATATTTTTTTGACAAAAGTCTTGAAGTAAGGTTTTTGGTCGTTGTTTTTCCTACGCTCCCTGTTATTGCGACGGTGTATCTTACCGAAAGCAGCTTTTTGTATTCGCAGGCTATTTTTTGAATTGCTTTAACCGTATCTTCTACTAAGACGTCTGAACTTACATTTCTTTTTGAAATAGTGAAAGCCCCCTTTGATATTGCGTCGTTAACAAAGCTTTCACCGTCAAAGTTTTCACCGGGCAACGCTATAAAAAGGTCACCACGTTCTATAATTCGTGTATCCGTGCAGATAGCATTGATTTTTTTCTTATAATCGGTCTCATTAGGAAGCTTTCCCAAAACGTTTTTTATAAAACCCAGGTTGATTTCAGCCGACGTTTTTATTCTCATTTTAGCGCTTGGCCTCTCTTAATTTCAAAGCGTTTTCTACGATGCTTTTTTCATCGAAATCATGATATCCGTCTTTGTCTATAATGTATTTTTCATGTCCCTTTCCCGCTATAATCACGATGTCTCCCGAAGAGGCTTCCTTTATGGCGTAGCGTATGGCGAGGGCTCGGTCTGTTATAACACCGTATTTGCTTTTTTCAAAGCCCCGAACAATATCCGATATGATTTTTTCTTCATCCTCATCGCGCGGATTATCATTGGTAACTATAATCTTATCGGCATATTTTTCAGCTACCTTCGCCATAACAGGTCTCTTTTCATAATCCCTGTTTCCGCCGCACCCAAAAACGAGAGTTATTTTCTGCCCTAGTTTTTTATTGTAAATTGCTGTTTTTAATATGTTTTCGAGTGCTTCGGGCGTGTGCGCATAGTCTATAATAGCTGTAATGTCACCGTGTATGCATTCGCATCTGCCCTCTATTGACTCAATACCCTCAAGCGCAGCCTTTATGCGTTTAGGTGATATGTTCATCTGATATGCGCATTCAAAAGCAAGCATTGAGTTATAGATGTTATATAACCCCGGAAGCGGCAGCTTTACCTTTGTTAAAAAGTTTTTACCTCTGTAAATATATCCTATTCCGAGCAGACCAAAGTTTTCAACCTCGGTGGCGCTGACGTCGCTTCGCCAAACAACTCCGACTCCCGTTGCCTTTTCCTTGTATTTTTCATAAAGCCTTTTACCGAAGGAATCATCGAAATTTATAATGACGGATTTTGCAGAGTTGATAAGCTTTTCCTTTGCTAGAAAATAGTTTTCCATACTGCCGTGAAATTCAATATGCTCATGAGAGAGTCCTGTAAATATTCCGATGTCAAAAGGAATCGGGGATAGCTTATCAAGCTCGAGCGCATGGCTTGAGGTCTCCATTATGATAGTGTCGCATCCAAGCTCCTGCATCTTCTTTATTGCAGGGTATAAAACGTCGGGGTCCGGTGATGTCATAGAATAATTCTTTTTTGCGAAGCTTATATCTCCCAGCTCAATTTTCCCCGTACCGATAAATCCGCACTTCTTTCCGCCGTATTCCAAAATACGTCTTATCATAGTAGCGGTTGAGGTTTTTCCGTTTGTACCGGTTACGCCTATGATTTTAAGCCGACCGTAGTCGATAGATGATATTTTTGACATAGCAAAAGCAAATTCACGTCTGGCATTTTTTACTTTTATCAAAGGAATCGCGGTTTTTGGAAATCTTTCAATATTTTCCGTAACTATTGCCGCCGGTGACGATTTTAAATATTGGGGAATCAGCTCGTATGTATCAAAGAACACTCCCGGAAGTAAAAAGAGCAGGGTGCTGCTGTCTGCTTTTTTGTAGTTAGATGCGCACGAATTTATTTCTAAATCACGTACGTTTACGCTGTATTCTGCGTCGTTTCCAAGTAATTCGCTTATTTTCATATCAATCCTCGAAATCAAGATATAGTATTTCCAAAAGAACGACGCTGTTTTTACTTACGACGCTGCCCTCGGGAATTGATTGAGAAACAACGGTCGCCTTTCCTTCTTTTATGCTTAAGTTTGCTATTTTAACGTTCAGTCCCGAATTTATAAGAAGCTTATTTGCCTCTTCAACGGAAAGTCCGACGGTGTTCGGAACTATAGCGTACAGCTCGGTATCTAAATCCGTATAAAGTATGACTTTAGAGTTTTTGTAAACGAAGACGTCGTTTTCACTTGGTGTTTGCTTGATTACCGTATCTCCTTTTCCTATCACTTCATAAGAAATTCCAAGCTCCTCAAGCTTTTTCTTCGCTTCGCTTACCGTGTAGCCAACGTAATTTTCTATTTTAATTTCAGACGAAGCAACGCTTGATTCGTATCCGAGGTAGGGAAGAGCCTTAGTCATAAATGCCGAAACGTACGGAGCCGCAACGTAGCTTCCGTATTTTACGCTTGACGTGGGCTCATCAACGACTATAATTACCGCAATTCCGCCGTCATCTGACATAGAGTAAGCTACCGTTGAACCGATTCTCAAATAGGAATTTCCGTTTGCGTCAAGGACGTCGAACTTTTCGGACGTTCCCGTTTTTGCGGCTATTTTGTAGCCCTCGACCGCAGCGTTTTTTGCTCCTCCATCGCCGCTTACGCCCTCTTCGAGAATTTTCGAAACTACGCTTGCAACTTCCTTTGATATTACCTGATTTGTTGCTTCGTGCTCATGCTCTTGTATTACGTTGCCTTCGGCATCTATAACCTTTTCGACCACGTATGGAGTTACCGCTTTTCCTTCGTTAGCTACGGCACAGATAGACGTAAGCTGTCTTATTACGGAAACCTTGAATCTCTGTCCAAACGAAGCGGTGGCAAGCTCGGTCGTACCTATGTTTTCGGGCTTGTGGAATATTGCACCGGCTTCACTGGGCAAATCAATGCCCGTTTTTTCGAGATATCCGAACTTTTCAACATATTCGTAGAATTTTTCAGCGCCAAGCCTTTCGGCAATTGTCATCATAGTAGGGTTGCAAGACATTTGTAGTCCGTACCCCAGAGAGAATCCCGAGCCGTGCCCGCCTTTTTTGTGGCATCTGATATTCCAGCCGCCAACCGATAAATAACCGTGGCAGGAAAATGTATCGTTTACGCTTGCCGCACCCGCATCGAGAGCCGACGATACGGTAACTATTTTAAAGGTAGAACCCGGCTCGTAAGTCTCGCTTACAGCCTTGTTTGACCACATTTCTTCAAGAAGCTCCTTTTTATAAGCCTTATATTCATCGCTGCCTTCTTCAAAATTTGAGTTTTTGAGCATAAGACGTGAGACTGAGTCAAGCTCGTAAGGAGAGTTCGGGTCAAAGGGCGAGGAGGTTGCCATAGCTAAAATTGCGCCGGTTGACGTGTCCATAACTATTCCCGTAACTCTGTTTTGCACGGAATGATTTATTCTGATGGTTTCAAGCTGACTTTCCAGCTCGCTTTGTAAATAGGAGTCGATTGTCGTTACTATACTGTAACCGTCGGTAGGAGCGATATATGTCGAGTATTCTATCGGTAAAGAATTGCCGTTTGCGTCCTTTGCGTAAAGATAATATCCGTCGGTGCCGCGGAGCAGACTGTCGTAGGAATACTCAAGACCGTATAAGCCTTGCAGGTCACTTCCTACAAAACCGAGCACGTGAGCGGCAAGTGTCCCCTCGGGATAATATCTTGAGGTTTGCGCTTCGGTGAAAACCATATCCTCAAGCGACTTGTTTTTTATAAATTCGAGCACTTGCTTGTATTCGGATTCCGATACGCTCTTTTTTACGGTAATATCAAGAACGTTTGAGTTGCTTATTTTTTTGTGAAGCGTATCCTTGTCAAGACCAAGTATTTCGGAGAGTCCGCTGCTGATTATTTCGGTGTAGCTTATGTTTGACGATTTCTCGCACTTTTTTATTTCTCTTGAAGAAACAAAAATTCGCCACACCGTCTTGTCGGTTGCAAGAAGATTCATATTTGAATCATATATATTTCCGCGCTTTGCCTTTAGAGCGGAGCTTGTGGTTATCTGGTCGTAAACCTTATTCTGATAGTGCGCGTAATTTATAAACTGAAGAGAGAATAGATTATACACAAGATAACATAAAAACACACCGAATGTAATTGTAGTTTTAACTATCCGTTTTTTTGTAAGAGTTATAGTGTTTTTTCCGTCATTCTTAAAAACAGGCATAAAAAACCCCGCAATAAACGTACTTGCCATATGGCATTTATACATTTTATTACGGGGTTTTCTTTTTTATGTTTATGAGGAGAAATTAAATCTTCTCAAAATCAATCGAATACGAAGCGGTTTCTTCCATATTTTCGGTTTCATTTTCAGTCTCAGTTTCGGTTATTACGGTATTGTCGTTGCCGGTGACTGATGCCGAAAGTCCGAAGAAGCAGCAGCAAACAACGAGTGCGCAAACAACGAGCGCCGAGCAAAGCGCCGTGAATGAGGTGCGAAGAGGGAACGAACGCATGGTTTTATTGCGTATTGGCGCTTCCTTAACTGTAAGCTTTTCGTTTACGTAAGAGAAAACTGCAGCAATAGCGCTCGTTTTTTGCTCGTGAGCTACGGGAGCGGTCATGGCATTGGTTTTAGCAAGAGTCATAGCGTTCTTTTTAGCCTGAGCTTTCATAAGCATATAATCGCCGAGGGTGTATTCTTTATTATCTTTTTCAACGGTGAATTTTCTCACCATGCTGTCATAAAGCTTATCATATGTCATTGTCGAGTTCATGTGCATTTTTCTCCTTTATTTCCTTAATTATATCTTCTCCGCCACACGAAGCTTTGCGCTTCTTGCGCGTGGGTTGTTCTCAAGTTCTTCTTCCGAAGGAAGAATCGGTTTTTTGGTTAATTCTTTAATTTGCGGCTTTTTACCGCATACGCAGATAGGGAAGTCTCTCGGGCAGGTGCAGCCTGAAGCCAGCTCCTTATATGATAATTTTACGAGCCTGTCCTCGAGAGAGTGGAAGGATATCACGGCAATTCTGCCGCCCTTTGCCATATATTTAGCCGCACTCATTATCATCGGGCGAATAGTGTCAAGCTCTGCGTTTACTTCTATTCTTATAGCCTGGAATGTTCTTTTTGCTGGGTGAGGACCGTCAGCTCTCGCTGCGGCGGGAATTGCTCCCTTTATTATGTCGGAAAGCTCAAACGTCGTTTCAATCGGCTTGTCCGCCCTTGCCTTGCATATAGCGGAGGCAATTCTCGGAGCGAATCTTTCTTCTCCGTATTCGTAAATTACTCTTTTAAGCTCCGACTCGGAATATTCGTTAACAACGTTATAAGCCGAAAGAGGAGCGTCTATTTGCATTCTCATATCGAGCCTTGCATCGTGCATATAGCTGAAACCGCGTTCGGGGCAGTCAAATTGGAATGAGCTGCATCCGAGGTCGGCAAGGACACCGCCGAGATTGTTTATTCCTAAATCCTTTATAACGTTTTCAAGTTCAGAAAAGTTGCTGTTTATAAAGGTTATCTTGTCAAGATAATCCTTGAGTCTTTCTTTTGCCGCAGAGATTGCGTTTTCATCTCTGTCAAAGCAAATAAGTCTTGAATTTTCTCCAAGGCGTTTTGCTATTTCGAGCGAATGACCGCCACCGCCGGTGGTGCAGTCAACGTATGTATATCCATCGCGTATATCGAGCGATTCTATGCATTCCGAAAGGAGCACAGATACATGATTAAAGGGAATAGATGCCATAACCGCGCTTCCTTTCTTTTGCTGAAATTACAAGCTGTATTTACGCATAAGCTCTCTGATGGAGTTAGGATCGCGTCCGTTTTCACGCTCGCTCCATATCTCTTCTGCCCATATCTTTATTTGCTTGCCTGCGCCTACGAAAACAACGTTTTTGTTTATCTCGGCGTGCTTCATAAGCTTTTCGTCAAGAATTATTCTTCCGCTGCTGTCGGGGACGCATTTTTGGGCAGCTCCGAGCAGGTATTCTTGAAGCTCCGCAGCTTCGGACTCGGGAAGAGAAGAAATTTTTTCAACGAATTCTTCCCAATCCTTTGCAGTGTAAATTGAAAGGTATGGGTCGAATTTTCTCGTGATGTAGAATTCAGCGCCTAATTCTTCGCGGTACTTTGCGGGAATGAATACACGCTTCTTTGCGTCGAGCGAATGGGGAAAAGAACCAACGAATGACACGATAAGACCCTCCTTTCAGAAAAATTAAACACTTTTAGTTCCGATGCTCCACTTTTTAGCATCAAAATGGGGAAAATAAAACACTTTGCTCCATTTTGCCCCACTTATGTGTATATTATAATACATATGCACCATAATGTCAATAGCTTTTTTGAAAAAAAACAAAAAAAATTCGAAAAAAATTAACATTTTTTTATCCTTTCCGAAAAATGGCATAAATGTGGGGAATTTTAACTATTTTTTAAAAAACTCTTCCAATTTTCAACACGATATGCTAAAATAATATGAAAACGTTTTGTTGGAGGCGCTATGTCTTTTTTAAAAAAGTTGTTTGGCGGTAAAAAATCAACCGATAGCTACGCCTTTAAGCTTCAGAGGGCAAGAGAGCTTCACGGTCAAGCGGTCAAATACGTAACGGAACACAGAAACGGAAATGAGGACGTCGTTGGAAGAGGCGGAGGAATTTGTCTCAAAGGAGATGAGCTTATAGTTGATTCTTCTGGGGATAGATTATTCGTAACCGATGTCGCGGAGCTTGACGCAAGCTATCTTATGAGCGGAGACGGTGTAGTTATCAAAGGGAAGAATAAGCTTGAAGGCGGAAAGCCTCGTACTATAACCGTGCATTTCGTTTATTACAGGAAGTGAGAGCATGAAAGAGAATTGTCCTACTACTGCGGCTATAATTCTTGCCGCAGGCATTGGAAGCAGAATGGGAATGCGAGAAACCAAGCAAACCTTAGACATACTGGGTAAGAGCGTTTTGAGACGTACGCTTGAGGCTTTTGATGCTGCTGATACCGTCTCTTCAATTATTGTTGTTACGAGAGAAGAAGAGCACAATTTTGTAAACAAAGAGTGTCATGGATTATTAAAGCCATTTACTCTAGTAAATGGAGGTTTTTGCCGTGCAGAATCGTCAGCTTTGGGATTTTCTGCCGTTTCCGACAAGGTGGAATACGTTTTGATTCACGACGGCGCAAGGTGTCTTGTGACTGCGGAAGAGATAAACAAAGTGGCATATGCAATGTATGAGTATGGTGCTGCAACAGCGTCGAGACCGATTACCGATACTATAAAAAAATGTACGCCCGACGGAAGAGTGTGCGAAACTGTTGACAGAGAAAATCTTAAATCGGTAGCTACTCCGCAGGGCTTCAGAACAGATATTTATAAAAGAGCGATTGAGAGCGTACCTGAGTTAACGTCGGATATAACAGATGACAATATGCTGGCAGAAAAAATCGGAATATATCCTTATTGCGTAGAAACCTTACCTACAAATATAAAAATAACCGCACCCTCGGATATCGAGCTTGCGGAGTATATTATTACTAAAAGGGAGCGGGGCAAAGTATGAAAGAGATGCGAATAGGACACGGTTATGACGTTCACCGTCTGACCGAGGGCAGACGGCTCATTATAGGAGGAGTAGAGATTCCTCATTCCATGGGACTTCTCGGTCATTCGGACGCCGACGTTCTTTTGCACGCTATTATGGACTCAATTATAGGCGCTTTGGCTCTCGGTGATATAGGAAAGCATTTTCCCGATACGTCCGATGAGTTTTTTGGTATAAGCAGTATGCACCTTGTAACAAGGGTTAAGAAAATGCTTGACGAAAGAGGCGGCAGAATAATCAATCTTGATTCGACGTTGATTATGCAAAAGCCAAAGGTTGCGCCGTATATAGAAAAAATGCGAGAAAATATAGCATTCGCTCTTGGTTGCGAAAAGGAACGTATAAACGTTAAAGCAACAACCGAGGAAAAGCTTGGTTTTACCGGTCGTGAGGAAGGAGTAAGCGCTCACGCGGTCGTTCTTCTGGAAATAGATAATTAATTTCGTTTTCGGGTCGGCCGTAAAATTTTCACGGCAGGCGGTATAGCCCCAAGACCCGAAATATATTAAGGCAAAGTGATGGCTCGAATGAAACTCAAACGTCCTTATCTTTACTGTCTGCGAGCTCATATATGCCGTATCTTGCCCTTAATATTTTATGTAATTAATAATTTAAAGTGCAACATTATTAAAATAGTATATTACAAGTATAAGGGGATAAAGCTTATGATAAAAATCTCTCCATCAGTGCTTGCTTCGGATTTTGCAAGGCTTGGCGAAGAAGTGCTTGATATTGAAAAAAACGGTGCCGATATGGTTCATCTTGACGTAATGGACGGTATGTTCGTTACAAACATTTCTTTTGGTCTTCCCGTTATTGAAGCGTTGAGAAAGACCAGTAATATTATTTTTGACGTTCATCTTATGATAGAAGCGCCCGAGCGTTACGCAAAGCGCTTTATCGAAGCGGGAGCGGATATACTTACGTTCCATTATGAAGCTACAGAAAAGCCGGGAGAGCTTCTTGATTTTATAAGAGATAACGGAGCAAAAGCGGCAATATCCATAAAGCCTAATACTCCTGCTTCTGTGCTGTTTCCGTATCTCGAAAAATGCGATATGGTGCTAGTTATGACGGTTGAGCCGGGGTATGGCGGTCAAGCCCTGATTCCCGAAACTCTTCTTAAGGTGCGAGAGCTTCGTGATGAAATCGAAAAGCGCGGACTTAACGTTGATGTTCAGGTTGACGGCGGAATCAAGCCAGAAAACGCAAAGGCTGCAATTTCTGCGGGAGCAAATATTCTTGTTGCGGGAAGCTCGGTATTCAAGGCTAATGACAGAAAGGCTGCAATCAACGCATTGAGAAGCTGATAAGAGAGAAATAAATATTCAAGATATAAGTATAATAAAAAAGTGGCGAGAAAATCGCCACTTTTTTTACCGGCAGAACAAATTCTGCCTAAAAATATTATTCGTTTTTATAAAAATCAAACATTAACTCCATTGATAAATGGAATTCCAAGATGGTCATACGCAAGCTTTGTTGCGCATCTGCCTCTTGGAGTTCTCGCAAGGAATCCTATCTGCATAAGATAAGGCTCGTACACATCTTCGATTGTTATAGCCTCTTCGCCTATCGTAGCCGACAAGGTGTCAAGCCCCACAGGACCGCCACCGTAGAACTTTATAATTGCTTCGAGCATTCTTCTATCGGTATTGTCTAGTCCGAGCTCGTCAATCTCTAGCGCTTCAAGGGCGTATTTCGCTATTTCGGAGGTAATTGTTCCGTCGCCTTTTACAAGGGCAAAATCGCGAACTCTTTTCAGCAGTCTGTTAGCAATTCTCGGCGTACCTCTTGAACGTGTTGCGATTCCGAGCGCGCCTTCATCCGTTATTTCTATACCCAGTATTCCGGCAGAGCGCTTTACTATTGATGAAAGCTCCTCGGGAGTATAAAGCTCGAGCTTAAGAAGAACGCCGAATCTGTCACGCAAGGGAGTAGTGAGCTGACCCGCTCTAGTTGTAGCTCCGATAAGCGTGAATTTCGGAATAGGCAAGCGTATTGAGCGTGCGCTCGGACCTTTACCTATAATTATATCAAGAGAGTAGTCTTCCATAGCGGGATAAAGTATTTCTTCTATTGCCTTTGAGAGACGGTGAACCTCGTCTATGAAGAGAACGTCTCCTTCGCCAAGATTGGTTAGAATTGCGGCAAGGTCACCCTGCTTTTCAATGGCGGGGCCGGAAGTCGTACGTATGTTTACGCCCATTTCTGCGGCAATAATACCCGCAAGCGTAGTTTTACCGAGACCCGGAGGGCCGTAGAGGAGAACGTGGTCGAGAGCCTCGCCTCTTTTTTTTGCGCTTTCGATATATATTTTGAGATTTGATTTTGCTTTTTCCTGACCTATGTAATCCACAAGAGCCTTGGGGCGCAGGGAATTTTCAACCTCATAATCTTGATTGCCATCGTACTCGGTAGATACTATTCGATTTTCAAAATCAAATTCATTAACTTCGTCCATCATAATTTCAGTACCTCCTTATCTTGAAAGCTTTTTTAAAGCTACTCTTATTATTTCACCTACGTCCATATTCGTATCAACGTCTTTGAGAACGTTGAGAATGGTATTCTTATCATATCCGAGTACCATAAGTGCCTCGGTAGCTTCGGAGAAGTTTTTTCCACGAGCGGTTGATGCCTTTGAAACAGAGCTTGTAGCAAGTGCGGAAAAATCCGAAACCGAAAAATCCTTGGATATTTTATCTTTCAGCTCAAGAACGATTCTTGCCGCGGTTTTAGAGCCTATGCCGGGAGCCTTTGCGATTGACTTTATATCTTCGGAGCATATTGCGGTAGCAAGAGCCTCGGGAGGAAGTACCGACAAAATGCTCATAGCAACCTTTGGACCGACTCCGCTGACGGAGGTGAGTCTGTTAAAGCAAACTCTTTCATCATCTGTTCCAAAGCCGAAAAGCTCAATTCCGTCTTCTCTGACTGCAAGATATGTAAAAAGCTTGACCTTTTTGCCAACGTAAGAGGCGAGACTTTCAGAGGTTATCTGGCTAACCGTAAGCTTATATCCAACTCCGGAACAGTCAATAACGCAAGTATTAAGGTCTTTATAGGCAAGCTCTCCCATTATATAATAAAACATACGCTTAACCGTTCCTTTCGTTTGTTTCTTTAGGTATAACGCTCTTGATTGCTTTTTCAAGAGTCTCTCTTTGCAGCGTTAAATCTCTTTTGCAGCCGACGCAAGCGATTCTTACGTCACTACCGGAGCGTATAACGGTAAATTTATCAGAGCCGCAGGGATGCTTTTTCTTCATAACAAGAACGTCGCCTGCGGAAAATTTAATCAAAGGCATAAGCTCCTCCGAGTTTATAAAAATCCAATATATATTTTATCATAAACAAAATAAAAAGTAAAGTTTTTTCGAGTTATTTTTTAATATTTTAAAATAAATAATTGACTGTATGGTTAATTTGTGGTACAATAATATGAAAAACTGTGACCGTTTTTTAGATAAACCATATAATTCAATTCTTGCGTATAAGAGCAGAAAGGAGGCTATCTCGCTTGATAATACTTGGAATTGACCCGGGACTTGCAATAGTCGGCTGGGCTGTAATAGAAACAAACAGAGGTAATTCAAGACCAATAGCGTACGGAGCGATAAGAACACCGGCTCATACGCTTATCGAATCGCGTCTTGCCATTATTGAGAGTGATTTGAACTTGATAATTGATAAATACAAGCCTGATGAGATGGCTGTGGAAGAGCTGTTCTTCAATACGAATATAACTACGGGAATCGCGGTAGCCGAAGCAAGAGGAATTATACTTTGTACAGCGTATAAGCGCGGTGTTAAAATAAGCGAATATACGCCTCTTCAGGTAAAGCAGGCGGTTGTAGGATACGGAAAAGCGGAGAAGCATCAGGTAATAGCTATGGTAACCTCAATTCTAAAGCTTCCGTCACCACCAAAACCCGATGACACGGCAGATGCCGTTGCAATAGCACTTTGCCACGCCCAGTCAAGCGGCTCGGCAATGGGCAGATATTTCAATCAGAGATAAGGATTTCTATATGTGGATTGCAGATAATTGGAAAGATTATACTATACTTGATACCTCCTCGGGCGAGAAGCTTGAGCTTTGGGGCAAATACAGTCTTGTGCGCCCCGACCCGCAGGTAATATGGAAGAGCGAAAAGAAAAATCCTTTATGGAAAAAGGCTGACGCAAGCTATAAACGCAGTCATTCAGGCGGCGGTGCTTGGAATGAAAATAAACTCCCGGAGTCCTGGACTATAAATTATAAGGACCTCACCTTCCGTATAAAGCCTATGGGCTTTAAGCATACAGGACTTTTTCCCGAGCAGGCAACCAACTGGGATTGGATGCGAGAGCTTATAGAAAAGGCGGATAGACCGATAAACGTACTTAACCTCTTTGCATATACGGGTGGCGCAACGGTAGCCTGCGCCAAAGCGGGAGCTTCGGTTTGCCACGTTGACGCATCAAAGGGAATGGTAGCACAGGCTAAAGAGAACGCCAGACTTTCAGGTCTTGCGGACGCTCCTATACGCTATATAGTTGATGACTGCAAGAAGTTTATAGAGCGTGAAATAAGACGCGGTCATAAGTACGACGCTATAATTATGGATCCGCCCTCATATGGAAGAGGACCTACGGGCGAGGTATGGAAGATAGAGGAAAACATTGATGATTTCGTTGAGCTAACCTCAAACGTTCTTTCAGATAAGCCCCTTTTCTTCCTGCTTAATTCCTATACTACGGGACTTTCCGCATCTACGATGAAGTACATTACGAATATAAGACTCTTAAGTCGTTTTAAGGGCGTAAGCTCCGCTGACGAATTGGGACTTCCCGTGCGTGATAGTAAGCTTGAGCTTCCTTGCGGCTCAAGTGTAAGAGTGGTATTTTCATAAAAAGAATTGGATTTGATATGGAAAATTGTATTATTAAAAACGAAAATTTAAGCTTTGTGTATGACGACGAGGGAACTTCCGTTTCTGCGGTATCAGCGGTTATCCCTCCGGCTCTCGACGACGTAACTGTTTCGATAAAAAAGGGAGAGTATATAGCTGTTCTCGGTCACAACGGCTCTGGAAAATCGACCTTTGCCAAGCTGCTCAATATGATACTTAAGCCTATTAACGGACGTGTATACATCGATGGTAAGGATATTACCTGCGAGGAATTTACCGAGGACGAAATGTTCGAGGTAAGAAGTAAGGTTGGAATGGTATTCCAGAATCCCGATAACCAGCTTGTAGCAACCGTTGTCGAGGAGGACGTTGCTTTCGGTCCCGAGAATCTTGGACTTCCACGCGCCGAAATAAGAAAAAGAGTTGATGAAGCGCTTGACGTTGTGGGAATGGCAGAGTACGCAAATCATGCGCCTCATAAGCTTTCGGGCGGTCAGAAGCAGAGAGTTGCTATTGCCGGAATAATAGCTATGAAGCCTAAAGTTATTATATTTGATGAATCCACGGCTATGCTTGACCCTCTCGGAAGACGCGAGGTGCTTGAAATTATGGAAAAGCTTAACCGTGAGGATAATATTACAGTAATAAACATTACTCACTATATGGAAGAAGCCGCCAGGGCGGATAGAGTTCTTATCATTAACGACGGAAAGCTTCTTTTGGACGGAAGTCCTAGGGAAATCTTTTCAAAGGTAGATTTTCTTCACAGTATTGGGCTTGAGTCACCACAGGGAACGGAGCTTTTATTTGAGCTTTCGTCGCTTGGGTATGACGTACCAACCGACGCGATATCGGAGGACGAGTGCTACGACGCATTGAAAACCCTCTTAGGAAAGGGAGGTAAACTTGCGTGAATAAGCTTGAAATAAGAAACGTGTCATTTATTTACGGAAAAGGAACGCCTTTTGAGAGGCGTGCGCTCGATGACGTTTCGGTAAGCTTTGAGAGCGGAAAAATAACCGGTCTTATAGGTCATACCGGCTCGGGCAAATCTACTCTTGTAAATCTTTTGAACGGATTATACAAACCACACGGAGGAGAGGTTTTGCTTGACGGAGTAAGCATATGGGATAAGCCGTCGGAAATAAGCAAAATAAGATACCGTGTAGGTCTTGTTATGCAGTATCCCGAATATCAGCTTTTTGATGAAACTGTAAGAGGTGATATCGGATTCGCCCCGAGAAATCAAGGTCTTTCTGAAAGCGAGATAAGCGAGAGAGTTGCGGAAGCAGCGAAATTTACGGGAATCACAGACGAAATGCTTGATAAATCTCCGTTTGAATTATCAGGCGGTCAGAAGAGACGTGTTGCTATCGCGGGAATCCTTGCGATGAAGCCTGACGTTCTGGTTCTTGACGAGCCTGCGGCAGGTCTTGACCCCAGAGGCAGAAGAGAGATTCTCGGAGGTCTCTCTGAGTATGTTAAGCAAAGCGGAATAACTCTTATTCTCGTGAGTCACTCTATGGAGGATATGGCGTATTACTGCGATAACGTAGTAGTTATGAGTGATTCAAAGATATACAAAGCGGGAACCGTTGATGAAATATTCTCATCGGCAGAGGAGCTTGAAAAAATAGGACTTGACGTTCCGGTTATATCAAAGATAGCCGCAAGACTTAAAGCTGACGGCTTTAATCTTGATGGAAAGCTATATACAGTAGAGGGCGTAAAGGACGCTATAATAAAGTATCTCGGAGGTAGTGGAAGATGATTTCAGACATTACCTTAGGTCAGTTTTTCCCCGGGAATTCGCCTATTCATAAGCTTGACCCAAGAACGAAGCTTTTGCTTACGGTAGCTTTTATAGTTGCGGTTTTTCTTGCGAACAGTCCGCTGGCGTTCTTTTCGCTGTTTTTGGCTGTTTTGACCCTTGTTCTTGCCAGCCAAATATCATTTAAAGTTATATTAAAGGGCATAAAGCCAATAATTTACGTCCTTATTTTTACAGCGCTTATAAATATTTTTATGACGCGCGGCGAGGGAGAGCCTCTTATATCCTTTTATATAATAAAGATATATAAAGAGGGAATAATAAGGGCATTCTTTATGGCATTCAGAGTTATACTTCTGATTATAGGAACGAGCGTTCTTTTGACTTATACCACGTCTCCTATATCTTTGACCGATGGCATAGAAAGCTTGCTTTCTCCTTTAAAGAAAATCGGCGTTCCCGTTCACGTGTTCGCTATGATGATGACGATAGCTTTAAGGTTTATTCCGACTCTTATAGAAGAAACGGAAAAAATTATGAATGCGCAAAAGTCACGCGGTGCTGATTTTTCAAGCGGATCGCTTATTAAAAGAGCCAAGGCGCTGATTCCTTTGCTGATTCCGCTTTTCGTTTCATCGTTCAAGCGCGCCGACGAGCTTGCTATTGCTATGGAGTGCAGGTGCTACCGCGGAGATAAAAACAGAACAAAGCTAGTAAAGCTTTCATATAAGCCAAAAGATTTCCTTTGGTTTGCTTTCGGTATTTTGTTTATTTCTCTGATGATTGCGTTGAGAATAATACCGCAGCATATTTCGGGCTCAATTTCTGAAGAGCTATTTAACTTCTTATTCTTTAAAATTTAAACAAGGATTTTGCATAAAGAGGCGTACCGGAGGGGCTTGGATATGAAATATTTTGCTAAAATTAAATATCTCGGAACCCATTTTCACGGCTTCCAGGTTCAACCTGATAAGCGTACCGTTCAAGGAGAATTATGTAAGGCTATGGATGAAGTGTTTGGCGTGCCGACAAGGGTCACGGGCTGCAGCCGAACTGATGGAGGAGTTCACGCAAACGAGTTCTGCCTTACTATTGAAAACGAGGGCGGAACCGTTCCCGCAGATAAGCTTCCGTTGGCAATTGCAAGATTTCTGCCCAATGATATCTCCTTGATTTTTGCAAAAGAGTGCGATTCTGATTTTCATCCTCGCTACGATGCGATAGGTAAAGAGTATCTTTACAGAATACTTAATGCAAAGGTTCAAGACCCGTTTGAATTTGGTAGAAGCTGGTTCTTACCGAGAATTATAACTGACGAAGGAATAGAGCGTATGCGTAAGGCTTCGGAGTATATTATCGGTGAGCATGATTTTTCCGCATTTATGGCTGCGGGATCGGACACGTCGGATACCGTAAGACGTGTGGACTATTTAAAGATAGAACGAGTCGGTGATATCATTGAATTAAGAATTCATGCAAACGGCTTTTTATATAATATGGTAAGAATTATAACCGGAACGCTATGCGAGGTTGCGTTCGGCAGATTTTCACCGGAGGATATAAAGAAAATTTTAAACTCGTGTGACAGAATGAGTGCAGGAATGACAGCGCCCCCAGAGGGACTTTATTTAAACCGTGTTGATTACGATTTTCCAAAGTTACCATAAAATTTATATAATATAATTTATCTCCGTGTGGCAAGATTTCAAAAAGCTGCACGGAGGTTTTTTATGAAAAAAGGGAAGCGCATTTTTATCATAACGTTATGCGTATTTTTAATTACCGTATCTATGCTGTTTTTATTTGCGACGATATATGTAACGGCTTTTTCGCGGGAAAACGTAGACGTAGAAAATGATGAAAGGCTTTTTTCACTAGCGCACGGAAGCACACTTACCGAGTATTACGTAGATGATGACTCGTTTTTTTCTTCGGTCAGCGACTATGAGCCTGTTCTGAAAGAAAGAATTTCACTTGGCGGAAATAAAAAGCTTTGGGTTTCGCTTTCCGACGTAGATAAAAGCCTTATAGACGGATTTATTGCGGCAGAGGACAGAAAATTCTACTCCCACTCGGGCTTTGATATAAAAAGAACGCTGTATGCTCTTTCGAATACTGTTTTTCATTTCAAAAAAACGTTTGGGGCTTCAACTATAACGCAGCAGGTAGTAAAGAATATTAGCGGAGATAATGAAATAACGCTGAAAAGAAAGCTCGCGGAGATAATAAGAGCGTATAACATAGAGAAAAATCATACAAAAGATGAAATTCTTGAGCTTTATATCAATATCGTTCCGATGGGGGAGAATTTATACGGTGTCGCATCTGCTGCTGAAGCTTATTTCGGTAAAGCTCCGTGGGAGCTCTCGGCAGCCGAATCGGCGACTCTTGTCGGAATAACCAATGCGCCGACAAGATATAATCCTCACGTAAATTACGAGGAATGCTTAAAAAAGCGCAACGATGTGCTTTACGCTATGCTTGATTTTGGAGTCCTTGATGAGTCGGATTACCGTGCAGCTCTTGATGAAGAGCTTTCGGTTTTGCCAATAAAAACGACCGAAAAAAGCGAAAAATCATGGTTTGTTGAAACCGTAAACAGAGACGTTACCGAAGCATTGATGAATAAATATGGCTTAACAGAATCGGGCGCAGAGGCTCTTTTGTATAACGGAGGCTTGAAAATATATACCACGGAAAATACAGAGGTGCAGGACAAGCTCGAGGCATATTTTGAAAATAAGGCAAATTTTCCGAAGCAAGTAAACGACGGACTTGATTTTTCAATGGTAATATGCGATTCTTCCACCGGTAATCTTTTAGGAATAGTAGGTGCTGTTGGGGAAAAAAGGGCGGATAGAATATTAAATTTAGCAGAGTCACCTATAACTCCGGGCTCTTCGCTTAAGCCTCTTGCGCTTTACGCGCCGCTTATAAGCTCCGGGAGAATAAACTGGGCTACTGTTTTTGACGACGTTCCTTCGGAGTTTAAGAAAAACGGAGACGTTTACGTTCCTTATCCGCAAAATTATCCAAAAAGATACGATGGCTTAACAACCGTAAAGGATGCATTGAGACTCTCTAAAAATACAGTAGCTATAAGGCTATACAATATGCTTGGAGCCGAGAATATATACGGAAGCTTAAAGCGTGATTTTGGTTTTGATACTCTGGTAAGAAAATATTATAACGAAAAGGGGAATACGTTCACCGATTTAGCCCCCGCGCCTCTTGCGCTAGGTCAGCTCACGTACGGTGTGAGTCTGCGTAAGCTTACCGAGGCTTATACGGTTTTCCCGTCATACGGAAAATTCTATGGCGGAAGAAGCTTTATTGCGGTATATGATGCGAAGGGAAATTTGCTGATTGAAAATTCTCCTAAAGCCAAAGATGTATATTCATCCGATTCTGCAAAAATAATGAACAAGCTGCTTTCAAACGTTACAGAAAGCGGTACCGCCTCAAAAATAACCTTAAAAAACAGTATAGACACCGCAGGAAAAACAGGAACGTCGGGAGACGATAAGGATAGGTTGTTTATAGGATATACACCCTATTATACGGCAGGTATATGGTGCGGTTACCGAGATTCGGATAAAGCGATAAACAACCTTTCGGTATCACATATAAAAATATGGGACGACGTTATGACGGACATCCACAGTGAAATTCTGAACGGCGGTAAATCCTCAGTCAGAAAATTCAGAACCGATGGACTTGTCGTGAAAGAATATTGCAAGGATTCGGGAAGAATGTTTTCCGAATGTTGCGAAAAAGACCCAAGGGGAAATCGTTCGGAAATAGGATATTTTATAAAAGGAAACGAGCCGAGGGGTACTTGCAACAGGCACGTAGTATGCTTATACGATACGCTCACAGAGGGAATGGCAACAGAGTACTGTCCCGAGGAATGCATAGAAGAAATTTCGCTTTTGCGCATAACGGACAGGCATTTTCCAAGAGAAATAATAATAAGCGATGCCGATTACGTTTATAAAGAAACAGACGGAACTTTGCCTATGGCAGATAGCTACGAGCTTCCTTATTTTTATAACTATATACCGGAGGATGATTACGTAGGCAGAGGCAGAAACAAAAAGCAGTTTAATTCTTCTTGCTATATTCACAGTGGAGAGTAATTATAATTGACTTGCCAAATTTTAAGTCCATCTTGACGACAAAATTGCCTTTACTTTAAAAGTATTTTATGCTATAATATTTTTATTAACGACTGCTTTGTAAGAGCGATAAATACCGAAAACGCTGAAAATTCAGACTTTTTGCGTGTTAGGATTGTTTTCTCTTTCATACGGAGGCTAACAATGGATTGTGAAATAGTGTATTCCAAAAGAAGAACGGTAAGCTTAAAGGTAAAGGACGGCAGAGTTATAGTAAGAGCGCCCTTGAAAATGAAAAAAGCCGATATTGTCAAAATTCTCGAAAAGCATAGAGATTGGATAGAAAAAGCCGTGGCTCGAGAAAAAGCTTCACGGGAAAAATTTGAGGATTTAACCGAAATTCAGATTAAGCTCATTAAAAAGCAAGCGAGGGCATATCTTACCGAAAAATGCGAATACTACTCAAAAATAATGGGACTTAAGTATAATAAAATTTCAATCACATCCGCAAAGACCCGCTTTGGCTCATGCTCATCAAAGAAGAATATAAGCTTTTCTTACAGAATTATGCTTTATCCCGAGTGCGCAAGGGAATACGTAGTCGTTCACGAGCTTGCGCATCTGAAAGAGATGAATCACTCTGCGGCGTTTTACGGAATAATCGAAAAATATATGCCCGATTATAAAGAGAGAAGAAAGCTGTTGAAAACAAAATAAAAATAGAAGATGCTGTCTCAAATGCGGGTTTGAGGCAGCATCTTTTTTGGATAGTCGAATGTGATACCCTTAAATATTAAAGTAAGGTTTACTTTCTAGAGTTAGAATTCAAGGGTGTGAGAGACAAGCTCATCTCCCCGATAGACGAACTTAAGAGAGAAAAATCTGCGTTCCTCGTCGAGAAGCTTTAAAAATATTTTATCTCCCTCCCAAATGGGAAGACTTGGAACGTCGCTCTTTTTCACCCAAGCTGGAACACCCTCTTCACAGTTTTCAGGGAGAGTTCCTGAAAAATCGGTCGAGTGAAACAGGTGCATATATTCGGTTCCGTATAAGTCCGAAACAAAAGTTATAAATCCGGCATAACGTAGGGAATTGAGCGTCAGCCCTACCTCTTCCATAACCTCACGGCGTACGCATTCAAACGGAGTTTCAGCCTCTTCAAGCTTTCCGCCGATGCCTATCCATTTATCGTGATTTTCATCGTTTACCTTTTTAATTCTGTGGAGCATAAGATACGCTTCGTCTTTTTCTATATAGCAAACAGTAGTGTGCTTCATATATACCGCCATAAATTATATTTTTACTTTAAAATCACAAATATTTTACCATATTTTTGTTTTATTTACAATATTTTTATTAAAATATATGAAAGCTATTGCAATTATTTTTCAAAGTGCTATACTAATTAAGTAGTTAATAATTAACATATTAAGTGAAGGATGACAGTATGATAGACAAAAGAAACCACGAAATTATTTACAAAATGATTATAGCGAGCAGAACGCATAAAAAGGCAATCGAAACGGTAATTGATGATATCGGTATTCATAGAGGGCGTCACCAGGTGCTTATGAATCTTGCGAGAAGAGATAAATTCAACTCTCAAAAGGAAATAGCGGAGCATATAGGTATTACGCAGGCCGCTATGACGGTATCCTTGTCGAAGCTTGAGCGAGACGGACTTATAAGCAGAACTGTCGGTGAGGATAGTAGATACAATGAAATTTCAATAACCGAAAAGGGCAGAGAAATAGTAGAGCATTCAAGAGAGCATTTTATGAACGTTGACTGCGCGACCTTTAACGGTATCAGCGAAGAGGAGCTTGAAAGCTTTTCGAAATGTCTTGATAAGATTCAAAATAATCTCAATGAGTTTTTAGAGAGCGAGGGTAAAAAATGAAAAGATGGTATAAATACATAAAGCCGTACCTGCCTTACTTTATAATAGGACCGCTTTGTATGATTGTTGAGGTCATAGGCGAGGTTCTTATGCCGAGACTTCTTGCGATAGTTATAAATAACGGCGCAGACGGTGTAGGTGTCGGTATCGGAACGGGTCTTCTTATGATATTATGCGCCTTTCTTATGATGGCGGGCGGTGTTGGCGGAGCGTATTTTGGAGCTAAAGCGTCTGTAAACTTTGCTACCGACTTGAGATGTGACGCTTATAAATCCATTCAGAAATTTTCATTTTCAAATATTGATAAATTTTCAACGGGTTCGCTGGTAACGAGACTTACGAACGACGTAACCCAGCTTCAGAATTTCGTAAATATGATTTTGAGAATGGCTTTGCGCTCACCCGGAATTATAATCGGAGCTTTGATAATGGCGATATCAATAAATCCGCCGCTTTCGGTAGTCCTGGTGGTTACCGTGCCTCTTATGGTATTCAGTATCATAGGACTCATAGTATCCGCTTTACCAAGATTCTCTAAAATGCAGGTAAAAATCGATAACCTTAACTCTACGGTGCAGGAAAACGTAACTAATGTAAGAGTTGTAAAATCCTTCGTAAGAGAAGAGCGTGAGATTGAGAAGTTCGCTACGGCAAACGCGGATCTTAAATCGGCATCAATGAGAGCTACCAAGCTTATGATAATGCTCGCTCCTATTATGAACCTGTTTATGTATGCCACAATTATAATTGTCGTCTGGTCCGGTCATGCCGACGTTCTTCGTGGTGTAATGGATATAGGAGACCTCAGCGCGTTTATCGCCTACGTCAATCAGATACTTCACTCTCTTATGATGGTGTCATTCCTGTTTACGAGTGCGTCAAGAGCTATGGCTTCCGCCAGACGTATATCAGAGGTTCTTGACGAAAAAATTGATATAAGCGATTTTGAGGCTAAAAATCCCGAAAAGCAAATCGAGAGTGGAAAAATAGAATTCCGTAACGTTAAATTCAAGTATTATAAAAATAGCGACGAGCAGGTTCTTGACGATATAAGCTTTACGATAGAGCCGGGCAAAACCGTGGGAATCATAGGCTCTACCGGCTGCGGAAAAACAACTCTCGTCTCTATGATACCAAGACTTTATGACGTGGATGAGGGAAGCGTTTTGGTTGACGGAGTTGACGTCAAAAACTATTCTCTTAAGAATCTGCGTGAGGGAATCGGAATGGTGCTGCAAAAGAATCTTTTATTCTCGGGTACTATTTCTGAAAACTTGAAGTGGGGAGATAAGGACGCTACCGACGAGGATATAATAGTAGCCTCAAAGCACGCTGCCGCTGATAAGTTTATAACCTCATTCAAGGACGGATACGATACACTTCTCGAAAAGGGCGGAAATAACGTTTCGGGCGGCCAGAAGCAAAGACTTTGTATTGCGAGAGCTATTTTAAAGAAACCGAAAATACTTATTCTTGATGACTCTACAAGCGCCGTTGATACCGCTACCGAAAGGCAAATAAAGACTGCTCTTTATGAAGAGCTTCACGGTTGCACTAAAATAATTATAGCGCAAAGAATTTCTTCCGTAAGGGACGCCGATATGATAATAGTTATGGACGACGGGCGCATAACGGGTATAGGCACTCACGAGCAGTTGCTCAATAATAACAAAGAATACGATGAAATTTATTATTCCCAGAATGAAAAAGAGCAAAGGGAGGTGATTTAAATGGCAAGAAGTCTTGAAGAGCTTCGCAAAAGATATAACAGCAGCGAACGCACAAAAACGAGCAGGGCCATGCCTATGGCTCAAGGACCTAGAGGACCTCGCAGAGACCCAAGCATGCGCGGAAAGCCTAAGCAGATGAAAAAGACCGTAAAAAGACTTCTTTCATACGTAGGAAAGCATAAATTTAAGCTTGCTTTGGTTTTCGTATGTATGATGTTTACAGCGGTTACGTCACTCGTAGGCTCTTATATGATTGCTCCTATAATAGATAGGATTACGATTGAACTTCTCCCGAACGCAAATATCGAAATGAGCTCTGCCGAAATGGCGGTAGATAAAATCATCGTTGCTATCACGGAGACAGAGTTTATAAAAAACGCTATCGGAAATAAATTTGCAGCGGTAAGCTTTTACGTCTTGATAGCGGTGGCCATTCTTGCGTCAATATACGTGATTTCTATAATTTGCTCTTATATTGAGGCGAGGCTTATGCTGTCGGTTTCTCAAAATTCAGTAGAGAATATACGTAACGATTTGTTTGTTGGCTTGCAGAAATTGCCTCTTAAATACTTTGATTCCAATCCTACGGGTGAGGTAATGAGCCGATTTACAAACGATATAGATAATATCGACGTAATGCTCAACAACTCCTTGACCTCGGTAGTGTCGGGAGTAGTTACAATACTCGGAACGTTTGTGTTTATGGTTACTACTAATATATGGTTGACACTCGTGACGGTTTTGTTTATTCCTGTATTCATAAAGGGAGGAGCATTGATAGGAAAGCTTTCCTCAAAGCATTACGTTGCCCAGCAGGCAGCAATAGGAGCCGTTAACGGATACATTGAGGAAACGGTCAGCGGTCAGAAGGTTATAAAGGTGTTCAATCACGAGGAGGTTTGCGAGGAAGAATTTCTTTCTCTCAACGAGGACCTTCGCGGCAAGCAATTTAACGCTCAATTCTGGGGCGGCGTTATGGGCCCCATTATGGGAAATATAGGTCAGGTGAGCTACGGAATAACCGTTGGACTCGGAGGTGTTCTTATGTTCACTTCGGGGCTTACTCCCGGAGCGCTTACGGTCTTTGCCGGCTATGCAAGAAATTTCTCGATGCCCATAAACCGTATATCTAATCAGATGTCGTCTATTTTTGCGGCACTGGCGGGAGCTGAAAGAGTCTTTGCGGTTATGGATGCCGAGCCTGAAGCTTTAGATTTACCCGAGGCCGTCGAAGATGAAATAATCGGTGACGTTGTATTCAACGACGTTTCATTCGGTTACGTTCCCGAAAAAACTGTTCTTAAAAATATATCTCTCTATGCTCATCCCGGTCAGAAAATAGCGTTCGTAGGCTCAACGGGAGCGGGAAAAACCACTATAACAAATCTTATAAACCGTTTCTACGACATAGATTCGGGAGAAATAACAATAGACGGAAAGTCTATTAAAAGCTATAAACGCGAGCATTTGAGAAAAAACGTAGCTATGGTTCTCCAAGATACGCACTTGTTTACCGGAACGGTAAGAGAAAATATAAGATACGGAAGACTTGACGCTACCGATGAAGAGGTTATTGCCGCTGCTAAAACCGCCAGCGCTCATAGCTTTATAATGCGTCTTGAAAACGGCTATGATACCGTACTTGAGGGCGACGGAGCAAATCTTTCACAAGGTCAGCGCCAACTGCTTAATATCGCCAGAGCCTCTCTTTCAAAAGCGCCTATATTGGTTCTTGACGAGGCCACCTCCTCGGTTGATACAAGAACAGAGCGCCATATCGAGAGAGGAATGGATAGGCTTATGCAAAACAGAACGACCTTTATAATAGCTCATAGACTTTCAACAGTAAGAAACGCAAATGCTATTATGGTTCTTGAAAAAGGTGAGATAATCGAGCGAGGAACTCACGACGACCTATTAAAAATGAAAGGCAGATATTACGAGCTTTACACCGGAGTCAAGGAGCTTTCCTAAAATTCAAATTTAATTTCTTTAAATTCGCATAGAAAAACGACAGAAACACTGTTTTATGACAATGTTTCTGCCGTTTTTTTATTTGGTTCTGACAGCCCCTTTTACAAATATATCAGTTAAAATTAGTCGATTGAGCCTACGATGTAGGGAGCCATAGCAGCTCTCTCTTCTGCAAGTCTTGCAGCCTCTGCTTCCTCTTCTGCTTTCTTTGCAGCGAGTTCAGCAGCGCGAGCTTCAGCAGCGGCAGCCTTTTCAGCAGCCTCGGTGATAGCGCGAATAGAGAGAGAAAGCTTGCGATTTTCATCGTCAATGTTGATAATCTTAACGTCAACAACGTCTCCGATATTAAGAACGTCGGAGGGAGCATTAATTCTCTGGGTAGAGATTGCGGAAATATGGATAAGTCCGTCAACACCCTCGCTAACCTCAGCGAATGCGCCGAAGGGAGTGAGAGAAACTATCTTTGCAGGAACGATGTCGTTAACCTCGTGAGCCTTAACGAACTGATACCAAACGTCCATTTCCTGAGTCTTGTATCCAAGAGAAATTCTTCTCTTTTCATTGTCGAGCTCCTTGATGAAAACTTCGATTTCCTGACCTACGGAAACTACCTGGGAGGGATGCTTAATCTTCTTCCAGGAGAGCTCGGTATTGTGTACCATACCGTCAACTCCGCCGATATCAACGAATGCACCGTATGCGGTAAGGTTCTTAACCGTACCGGTGTAGTGATTACCAACCTCGAGAGTTGCCCAGATAGCATCCTCGCGAGCCTGCTTTTCTGCATTGAGAACTACCTTGATAGAGCCGAGAGCCTTCTTCTTTGCGGTGTCAAACTCAACAAGCTTAAGCTTCTGAGTAGTACCAACGAGAGCAGAGAAGTCTGCGCCTCTGGCCAATCCGGTCTGAGAAGCGGGAACGAAAATAGAGTTGTTGAGAGCGGAAACGATAACACCGCCCTTGTTTGCGGAAACTACCTTACCCTCGAGAATCTCACCGTTGTCGTAAGCTTCTTTAACAACTATCCAGCTGTTATCAGCATCAACTCTCTTCTTGGATACCGTAGCAAGACCTGCCTTATCGTCAACTCTGATAACGAATACGGCAACCTCATCTCCAACTTTGAACATATCGTGGAGATTAGCTGTGGGGTCATCGGTAATCTGTTCTTTGGTAAGAACGCCGGTTACTTTTACGCCGAGGTCAAGCTTGATCTCATTGTCGTCGATAGTGCAAACTATACCGTTAACTGTATCTCCTGTATGTAAAGTTTTGAGTGTGTCTTCGAGGAGTGCCTCGAAGTTCAATTCATTGTTTTCCATAACTTTTTTTATAACCTCCGTTATTATACCGTCAGGTGTGGAAGCCCCTGCGGTTATTCCTACGCATTTTGCGTGGTCAGGAAAATCAGCTAACAAGTCCTTCTCTGATTCTATCCATAAGGTTTTCGGGCAAGCCTGTACGCAAAGCTCGTAGAGCTTACGGGTGTTAGAGCTTTCCTTACCGCCTATGACTATCATCAGGTCGGAATTTTCTGCAATTCTTATTGCTTCATTCTGACGATTTTCAGTGACACTACATATTGTATCAAAAAAAATTGCATTTGTACATAGTTTTTTTAAATTTTTTTTAATTTTTGCAAAAAGTTCCAAATTTTCAGTTGTTTGAGAGCATAAAATAGGGATTTTGTTAGTAAAATCAATCCCTGCAAGGTCATCCGAAGATGAAATTGCATGCTTTTCACCCGTTGCGTAGCTCATAATTCCTATCGCCTCGGGGTGAGTTTTGTTGCAAAAGAGGAGGAAACAGGTATTGTCCGACGTGTTTTCCTGTGCAATTTTGTGTATCCTCTTAACCGATGGGCAGGTCATATCAACAACGCTGAAATTTTGGTGTTTTTGTTCGAGTAGGCTCAAAGCCTCACTCTGTTCCTTTGTGATTCCATGAGTTCTTATAACAAGCGTATGCTTTTTTTGAGGCTGAGATAGCACAAGGCTCTCGATATCCTCAAACGCAATAGCTTTTACGCCCTTTGCCTCAAGGTCAGATGTATAAAGTCTGTTGTGTATAAGCGAGCCAAGAGTATAAATCTCTTGGTTGTCCGTTTTGTTTTCAATAAGCTTCCTGACCATTAGGTCAGCTCTTTTGACACCCGGGCAAAATCCGGCATTTTCGGAGACTGTTATATTCATTTTGCCTCACCGGTTTCGGGATTGCCGTCAGCTTCGGGGAGTGCGGTATATCCGCCAAGCTTGCATACTTCGTTGAATATCTTTGCCGTTGCGTCTTTAAATTCTCCGATAGTACCTTTTTCAAATCCAAGCTCGGAATATTTGATTGGTTTACCGTAAATAACCTCGATTTTGCGCATAAACTTGTATTTAACGTCTTTCGTCTTTATGCATACGGGAAGTACATCGGCGTGCGAGTGATAAGCTATAAGAGCCGCGCCGCTTTTTACAGAGGTTTCGGCAGGATTTATACCCGGGCATCTGTGTCCCTGCGGGAAAATAGCGAGAGTTTTACCCTCTTTTGCTATCTTAATGGCATTCTTCAATGCTCCGACGTCACGTCCCGCTCTGTCAAGCGGAACTGCGCCCCACGCTCTCATAACGCTACTCACTACGGGAATAGAGAACCATTCCTTTTTAGAAAGGAAGAAGAGCTGACGGGGATAAGAAATTCCAATGAGGAAAACGTCTTTTATGCCAATGTGGTTAGAGCAAAGAACAATAGAGCCTTCCTTGGGAATATTTTCTTTGCCCGTAAATCGTACTCTGATGAATATTCTCGAGAAGAATGAAATAATCGCGCGGCAGATAGCGTAAAAACCGTTCCATTTCTTACTGCGCGCTTTCTTTACCTTTTCTATAATGTCAATTACCGCATCAACAGTACCCTCTGCGGTAAGATTTGAATTGTCGAGCATGATAGCGTCTTCCGCGGGAACGCAGGGAGCTATCGCTCTGGTAGAGTCATTTTTATCACGCTCTGCCATTTCCTCGTAAACCTTTTCATACGTGGTTTCAATACCCTTGGCAACAAGCTCTTCAAAGCGGCGCTTTGCTCTTGCTTCGGGGCTTGCCGTAAGGAATATTTTCACCTCAGCATAGGGTAGAATTACCGTTCCTATATCTCTGCCGTCCATAATTACGCTATTGTTTTTAGCGATGTTTCTCTGTGTCATAAGAAGAAATTCGCGTACTTTTCCCATAGCGCTTACAGCGGAAGCCGCCATCGAAGCCTCGGGAGTTCTTATTTCATCTCCCACGGGCTCGCCGTTAAGGAGTATAACTTGCTTTTCATCTACGAACTTAAGCTCAAGATTTACGTTAGAAAGTGCGCGGGAAACGCCTTCCTCGTCCGACGTGGAAATATTGTTTTTCAACATATAGACTCCGATAGTGCGATAGAGCGCACCCGTGTCAACGTATATAATCCCAAGTCGCTTTGCCACTGCTTTTGCAAGGCTGGATTTTCCAGCGCCGCCGGGACCGTCAATAGCTATTCTTATCATATCTATCTCCTGAAATTAAAATTCTGCCGCGCTTTTTCCTGCGATAAATCCGGTTGAGTATGCAATCTGCAGATTGAATCCACCTGTGTATGCATCAACGTCAATCATCTCTCCCGCAAAATAAAGTCCGGGGATAAGCTTCGATTCCATCGTTTTAGGATTGATTTCCTTTACTTCAATTCCGCCTGACGTAATGATAGCTTCTTCAATCGGGCGAAGCGTTTTTAGGGGGATTCTGAAGTCCTTAAGAGTAACTAAAATCTTGTGCCGTTCCTCTTTAGTGATGGAATTGATTTTTTTATGAGGGTCAATGCCTGTAACCGATATGAACGGCTCTATCATTTTTGACGGTAAGAGAGCCGAAAGGGAATTTAGAAAATCCTTGTTCGCGGATTTTTTGAAGTCCGAAAGTAGTCTTGCGTCGAGCGTTTTCTCATCAAGCGCGGGCTTTAGGTCAATAGAAAGCGTCAAAGTCGAGATATCCGAGTCCTTGATATGAGCTGAAGCGGAGAGAATCATAGGTCCGGTCACACCAAAGTGGGTGAACATCATTTCGCCAAAATCGGTGTAAAGCGTTTTTTCGGAGCTGTCAAGTATCTTTATTCCCACATTCTTAAGTGATAATCCCATCATTTGTGAGCATAGCTTCGAGGGTGATTCGATTGGAATAAGTGAAGGCTTCAGTTCTGTTACGGAGTGCCCAAGTTTTGAAGCTATTCTGAATCCCGAGCCGTCTGAGCCCGTAAGGGGATATGATTTTCCGCCCGTAGCTAATATTACGGCATCAAACTGATAATTGCTCTTTGCTTTTACGGTAAAGGTTTCGTCACCGTTTTTCATAACCGCAGTTACGTTTTCGTATATTACTTCGGCATTTTTCGAATACCGTCTCATAGCGTCAACTATGGTTTTCGCTTTATCATCATCGGGGAAAACTCTGTTTCCGCGCTCCGTTTTAAGCTTAACCCCAAGCTCTTCGAAAAATTCGATAGCTTTTTCCGGGGGGAAAGCGTAAAGCGCGGTATAAAGAAAACGTGGATTTCTCGTAACGTTTTCCATAAAATCATTGACAGAGCAGTTATTGGTTACGTTGCATCTGCCTTTTCCCGTAATTGCAAGCTTCTTTCCAAGCCTGTCGGTGTGCTCGAAAATAGTGACTTCAGCGCCGCAGTCTATAGCCGTGCCTGCCGCCATCATTCCCGCAGGTCCACCGCCGATAACGGCTATTTTTTTCTTGTAGTTATAGTTATCCGTCATTTTTTAGTGTAAACGTGATATTCGTCCCAAATTTTTTCAAGCCTGTCAAATCTGTCACGAATACGTCCCTCGCGTCTTGAAGTTATTTCCACTATTATTGCGTTTATAATGCTTATCGGGGCAACAAGAGAGTCCATAAATGAAGCCATATCGCTTTGCGCTGTCAGAAGATATGTTGCGTGCTTTGCAAGCGGAGAATTCGCTGAATCGGTAAAAACGATAACCTTTGCATGATTCTGCTCTGCAAATCTTACCGCGTTAACCATTTTTGAGGAGTATCTTGGGAACGAGAATGCTATGAGCAGATCGTTTTCGCCTATTGAAAACATTTGCTCGAAAACCTCAGCCGTGGACTTTGGCGCAACGAGAGTAACGTTATCGAAGATTAAAGACAAATTATATTTGAGTACCATAGCAAGAGGCTCGGAGCTTCTTGCACCCATAATGTAAATGCGTTTTGAGGATAAAATCGCTTCGCAAGCATTGTGGAAGGTATCCTTATCGAGATTATCGAAGGTCGTTCTTATTTTTGCTATGTCGGATACGGCAACGTTTTCAAGAATATCACCGTGACCGATTCGTTGCTTTGTGATTTCAATTCTCTGGTTGGGTGTAAGCTTTGCTCTGACAAGCTCCTGAATAGCCTTTTGAAAATCCGAATAGCCCTCGTAACCCAACTGATTTGCAAATCTGACTACCGTAGATTCCGAAACGCCGACGAATCTTCCCAGTTTAGATGCCGTCATATAGGCAACCTTATCATAATCCTTGATTATAGCGGCTGATATTTTTTTCTGTCCCTTTGAAAACGAGGGATAATAGTCCTTGATTTTTTCGGAAATGTCTGTTGCCATTTTGAACCTCACAGTAAAAATTAAAGCTTTGCAAGTGCCTTGCCTATTCTGGAAAGAGTTTCGTCCTTTCCGATAACCTCCATGATTTCGGTAGCTCCTCCGGGAGTTGCAGCCATGCCCGAAACTGCGATACGTACGCACCACATTATAGCGCCCGTTTTCATACCGAGCTTTTCGGAAAGAGGCATAAGTGAATTAAAGAGGGTATCGTTATCGAAGGAATTAGTATCACTAAGCACCTCAAGTGCTGCCTCTAGCACGGTTTTGACTACGCCAAGGTCGGAAATTTTATTCTTTTTATTAAAGAATAACTCTTTTTCGTATTCGGGAAGGTTAATAAAGAACTCCATTTTTTCATCAAGCTCCGAGAGCTTTGATACTCTGGTCTTAAGAAGTGTAAGCATCCTGTCCTTATTGATATTCGCAGGAATAGAGGTCTTTATAAACTCTTTTGAAAGCTCGTAAAATTTTTCATCGTCAAGCTTGTGAATATATTCACCGTTGAACCATAGAAGCTTTTCGAAGTCAAATACCGCAGGTGATTTTGAAACACCGTCTATTGTAAAGAGGGTTTTAAGCTCGTCAAGCGTAAAGAATTCCGTTTCGGACTGCTTGGGGCACCATCCGAGAAGCGCAATATAGTTTATGATTGCCTCTGGAAGATAACCGTCTCTTACAAGGTCCTGGAAGGATACCGCTCCGTGACGCTTTGAAAGCTTTGAAACCGAGCCGTCCTCATTTTTACCCATAAGAAGAGGAAGGTGAACGTAATTCGGACGTTCCCAGCCGAAAGCGTCGTAAAGAAGAACGTATTTTGGGGTAGAGGTAAGATACTCCGAGCCTCTTACAACGTGAGTAACGCCCATAAGATAGTCGTCAATGACGTGAGCAAAATTATAGGTAGGATAACCGTCAGCCTTCATAAGAATCTGGTCTTGAAGCTCGGAATTGTTCATTGATATTTCTCCGAAGACGGAATCAACGTAAGAGGTTGTCCCTTCAAGAGGCATTTTCTGACGGATAACGAATGGAATTCCGCTTGCAAGATTCTTTTCTATTTCTTCCTTTGAAAGATTTCTGCAGTGACGGTCATATCCGCCGGTAGCATCCTCGCTGTGAAGCTCTTCTAGTCTTTCCTTTGTGCAGAAGCAGTAGTAAGCATAGCCCATATCGACAAGCTTTTTTGCGTACTCCATATATATTGCCTTACGCTCGCTCTGAACGTAAGGTCCATGCTCACCGCCAACCTCCGGTCCCTCATCGTAATTAAGGCCGGTTATGGCAAGAGTGGATTTTATAACGTCGGTAGCGCCCTCAACCAAACGCTCGCGGTCGGTGTCTTCAATTCTCAATATGAAGTTACCGTCGTCGTGTTTTGCTATAAGATAAGAGTAGAGAGCTGTTCTCAAATTTCCTATGTGCATATAGCCCGTGGGGCTGGGAGCAAATCTTGTAACTGTCATTTTAATATCCTCATTTCGTTTGTTACATAAAATATTTCATCCTACATTTTACCACAAAAAAAATCGTTAGTCAATCTCAAAAATAAAAATATTTGAAAAATATGGCTTAACGATAGATATGCATAATTGTTAAAATTTGAAACAGCTCAAAAATCAATTGACTTATTTTGAAAAAGCGTGTATAATTGAGGAAACAAACATATGGAGGAGAGAAAATGTTCAAAAGTACATTTGCGAAATATCTGACAGCTTTTGTTATCATTCTCTTGATAAGCTTCCTTATTCTCTCAAGCATAATAACAACAACTATTCGTGAATACGTTACCGAGAATAAAGAGGAGTCTCTTTTGGAAACGACCACGGCGCTATCGAATCAGTTATCCAAGGTGGGAAACACTCTCGATAATTACGTTTTAGGCTTTGGTTATCACGGATTGATTCCTTTGATAATTCAGGACGATGATATCAAAATAATGATAACTGACGAGAACGGAAATATACTTCTTACAACAGTCAGAACCATAACCGACGAGGACGGCTTTAAGCAGCCTATAACATGGGGAAATGAAAATTTAGGCTCTATCGACCTTCGCGCTTTTAAAAACACATCCGATGCGCATATGCGCTACCAGGGAAGAATGGAGTCTGTCGGAAAAGAGAATTATCTTATGTGTGCAAAGCCCATAAAATCCGAGGGCAGCGTTACGGGATATGCGATATCTCTGATTTCGACGAGCCAGGAGGATGCTATGGTGCTTGCGGCGAGAAGAACCATTATCAGCAGTTCTTGCTGGGTAATGCTTGCTGCGGTAGTTGCCCTCTACCTGATAACCGAAAGGGTTATAACTCCTCTCAAGAATATGACGAAAGCAACTAAAAAGTTTGCAAAGGGAGATTTCAGCACCAGAGTAACCATCTGCGGTCACGATGAAATCGCCGAGCTTGGAGAAGCGTTCAATCATATGGCGGAGTCGCTTGATAACTTTGAAAAAATGAGGAACTCCTTCCTTGCTAACGTTTCTCACGACTTAAGAACGCCTATGACTACTATAGCGGGCTTTATAGACGGAATTACCTCGGGCGCTATTCCACCCGAAAAGCACGAGTATTATCTCGGAGTGATTTCTGCGGAAGTTCATAGACTTTCAAGACTCGTAGCCGATCTTCTTGACATTTCAAGACTTGAATCGGGAGAGAGAAAGTTCAATTTCGTAAGCTTTGACGTTGCCGAAATGGCGAGAATTATTCTTATTTCCTTTGAACAAAAAATAGGCGAAAAGAACCTTGACGTTATTTTCGAGACCGAAGAGGATTCGGTTTTCGTCGTTGCGGACAGAGATGCGATACATCAGGTTCTTTACAATCTTATACACAATGCCATAAAGTTCTCAAAGCAAAACGGTAAGCTTGCGATTTATATCTCAAAGCTGGGAAGCAAAAAAATCAGAGTATCCGTTTACGACGAGGGACAGGGAATACCTAAAGAAGAATTGCCATTGATATTCGATAGATTTTATAAGACGGATAAGAGCCGCGGACTCGATAAGAGCGGCGTAGGTCTAGGTCTCTATATATGCAAAACCATAATCGACGCTCACGGTGAAGAAATTCATGCGGAATCTCCGAGCGATAACGGAGCGGAATTCTGGTTTTCGCTTAAGGAAGGCTCCGCTTCTCAGAAGGAACGGAATAGGGATATATGATGGGAGAAAGAGTTATACTTCACTGCGACTGCAATTCTTTCTTCGCTTCGGTTGAGACCGTGCTTAATCCCGAATACCGCAACGTACCGATGGCAGTTTCGGGGAACGTAGAAAACCGTCACGGAATAATTCTTGCAAAGAACGAGCTTGCGAAAAAGTACGGAATAATTACTGCGGAAACGGTATTTTCCGCAAAGAAAAAATGTCCGAATCTCGTTTTAGCAAGCCCACATTACGAAAAATATTTGGAATTTTCACGCAAAGCTAACGAAATTTACGCAAGATATACCGATATGATAGAGCCGTTCGGTATAGACGAAAGCTGGCTTGACGTTACTGCCAGCAAGCTCTTTGGCAGCGGTCTTGAAATTGCGGAAAAGATAAGGCAGGATATAAAAAACGAGCTTGGAATCACCGTTTCTATAGGTGTCTCGTTCAACAAGGTGTTCGCGAAGCTTGGAAGTGACTACAAAAAGCCCGATGCGATAACCGAGATAAGCCGTGAAAACTTTTCGAAAATTGTTTATCCTTTGCCCGTGTCCGATTTGCTTTTCGTAGGCAGAAAAACCGCCGACGCCTTGAAGCATCTCGGTATAAGAACTATAGGCGAGCTTGCCGCAGCGAATAAGGATTTGCTTGTTATGCGATTTGGCAAAGCGGGAGAGATTTTGTCGAAATATTCTAGGGGAGAGGATGATAGTCCCGTAGAGGCGCAGGATAAAAACGATGCGAAAAGCATAGGAAACGGATATACGTTCAAGCACGATTTGGTCGGACGTGACGATTGCAAAACCGGAATAAATTATCTTGCTGAGGAGATTGGAACAAAGCTTCGCATAAGGGGTCTTAAGTGCGCCACCGTGCAATTGAGCATAAAGGACGAATACTTGAGGACTATTCAGCGTAACGCTCCGCAGAATCCGCCAACTGATATTTCATCGGAAATAGCGGAAACGGCATTTAAAATTCTTTGTAAGGAGTGGAGCGAGGATAAGCCTATCAGAATGATAACCGTTACCGCTACGAATCTTTTGCGTTCGGATACCTTTGCGGAGCAAATAAATATGTTTGGCGATGAAAACGATAAAAAACGCAAAAAGAACGGAAAAAGAGAGATTGCCGTTGATGAAATACGTCAAAAATTCGGTACTGATTCTATCATAAGAGCTGCTGTTATCGACAGCGATATAGGCATATATGATAAGGCGAAATTTAACAAAAAATAAACCGCAGATTGTAATACCTCAACGGTACGCTCTGCGGTTTTCTTTTTGCAATTCAATTTATAAAAATAAACACTGTGTTTAGCCGTAAGAACAGAGAATTACGCTCTTTGCGATTTTGCTATGAAAGTGATACGACGGTGGCTGAAAGAAGTTTTATTTCCTCAGGATCGTGCGTTACCATAATAACAAGACGGCTGTCACTTTCCTCTTTTATGATTGTTAAAAGCTCGGATTTCAAAGCCGAATCCAATTCTTTTGTAGCTTCATCAAGTATTAAAATACTTGAATTTTTAAGAACAGCTCTCGCAAAGGCTATTCTTTGACGCATTCCGCCCGAAAGCTCAGAGGGGTAGAGCTCCATATCCTTATCGGTGAGATTCAGTCTTTTCAGAAGCGCTCTGACTTTGTTTTTATTTTCTTCGGTTTCCTCGCTGAACGAAACCATGAACACGTTGTTAAAGGCGGACAGGTGCGGGAAGAGTCTGTTTTCCTGGAAGCATACCGAAACGTTATCAAAGCCACCGCCCGTAACAGTTCCCGAATAATTCTTATCAAGACCCGCTATTATTCTCAAAAGCGTAGTTTTTCCGACTCCGCTTTCGCCCGAAATAACGTATATGCCGCTATCTTCAAAGGAATATGAAAAATCACGGAATAATGTTTTTTCGTCAAAGGATTTTGAGAGATTTTTTATTATCAAGCTCATACCTTAATCCTCCGGAGAAAATATTTGGTAACGTTCTCAAGAATCAGGCTCAAAACTATGATTACAAGCGCCCAGGCAAAGACCGATGCGGTATCGTAATGCAGGGATTTGAAATCCTGAATGTTTCTGCCGATATTTGAATACGTCATAATTTCGGCTGCGATTTCAGCCTTCCACGCAAGTCCTATCGAGGTTATAACAGCGGGGATAAGATACCTTACAACCGTTGGAAAAACGAGAAGCTTTAATCTTTTGACAAACCCGAATTGAAAGACGTCGCATACCTCGCGCATTTCGGTGGAAATTGACTTGTATCCGTCATATACGTTCTGCCATACGATAGGTGTAATCATCAGAAAAACGACGAAAATCGCAAGGGAAGCATCGGACAATGTAAACCAAAGTATGAGAATTATGGTGGCTATGGGGGTTGCTTTCATTATGGAAATCAAGGGAGAGATAAAAGAATTTGTTATAGGAAGTACGTGGCATACGGTAGCTAAAATAACTCCGAAAACGATTCCCGAAGCGAGACCTGCCGCAACCCTCAAAAGAGAAATGAAAATCAGCTTAAGGAAAGACCTTGTAACTATCAGCATGCCAAGCGCTGAAAAAGTTTCGGCTACGTGCGGCATAAAATAAGAGTTACCGATAGCGGTAGCCAATATCTCCCATAAACCGAGGCAAATAACGACGAAAGCAGCCGCCTTGGCTATTCTCAAAAGATTATTTTTTATAGTAGAAATTATCATCGGGAAGCTTTCCGCCGGTGAGTCCGACGCCTATATTGTTGTAGAATTCTACGAGTATGGATTTCATCTCGTCTCCGTCAACGTACGCGATGGCATTGCCGAGGTTAGTGAGAGATTTTTTAGCAGGTCCGACCGCACCGAGAACCTCTGCGTCAACTATATACTGCGCAGCTGTATCAAGATTTGCCTTGTTGCTCATAAATTCTATTGATGCCTTGTATTCAGCGAGAAATGCATCAACGGTATCTTTGTTATTTGCTACAAAATCTTTGTTCGCTACGATGCAGCCCATAGCAATACCGTCCCATACGTCTGATAGGTCTAGGGCCGTCGTATAAGTGTTACCCTTTGCTGCTGCCTGGAGAGGAGCCGCAGTTGCGACAGGCTCGGGAACGAGAGCAATATCAACCGCGCCCGCGATGATAGCAGATGCAAGGTCACTGGGCTGCGCCAGAGCCTTCGTTTCATTTCCTATAAGCGCGCTCGTTGAAATAGTAGCATTTATGTTCTTTTCTGCAAGTATGTGCTCAAGAATAACCTTGGGAGTTCCTGCGGAAATAGTGTATATTGTCTTACCTTCGAGGTCATCTATTGAAGAAACGGTTGTTCCGTCCTTTGTCAGAACGTAAAGGGAATTGAGGCAGTTCAATGCGAGAACCTGCCAGGGCGCATTGTTTTTGTTATACATAACCGCTGCGTTGTTGGTAGGAACGCAAGCCATATCAATCTTTCCTGCGAGGAGAGCGCTTTGAGCGTCGTTTACATTTTCGTATTTAACGAATTGGTACTTTTCATTACCGGCCTTTCCACCGTTATCGTTAATAAGCTTTGCCATACCCATTCCCGTGGGTCCTTGCATATATCCTATACGGATAACGGGATCTTTTGTTTCCGTGTCATCATTCTTGTTGCAAGCAACAAGTGAGGTAACAGTAAGGGTTAGTGCGAGTAAAAGTGCGAATAATTTTTTCATTTTTTATATCCTTTCGAGCCCTTCGGGGCAAATTATAATTATTTCCTTTTGTTTGACCTCGATGATTTTTTTATCTATCAAAAAATCAAGGTCACGGTATAACGACGCGCGTCCAACACCTATTTCCGAAGATAGCTTTGTGCGTGACACGGAAATCCGAGCGCCTTTTTCGCCATATTCGAGAAGCAGATAAGAAGCGAGCTTCTTCAAAGTGCTTTTTTCGGAAAAGGTAGCGATTTTTTTGTTAAGGAATCCTATCCTCGACGATAAAAAGCCGATAACGTTCATGGAAACGCTGGGATACTTTTTGATAACTGCCAGAAAATCTTCTGCCGGAATGAACAAAACGGAAGCGTTTTTTATAGCCCTGATTCTTGTTGGATACTCCGAATCGGGAGAGAGTACGGAAAGAATACCAAATGAAGAGCACTTTGTCAGCGTATTCAAGTAAATAGCATCGTCACCGTCTCTTACTCTTTCGACAGCACATTCTCCATTTATTACAAAGCCGATTTTTTTCTGAAAGCATGATGGCGAAAAAATAACCTCTCCCTTGTCAAAGGTTGAAATGGAGTAATTTATTTCCTCAAAAATTGCGTTTATCGTTCGCTCTTTAAGATTTCTGAAAGGGAAAAGATTCGATACAAAATCCAAATGTTCTGCCTTCATGTTCTCTCCTTTATATAAAAAGTGTATCATTTGAGACAATTATACACTTAAATTCGTGTTTTGTCAATAGTAAAACTCTAACATTAACGATATTTTTTGAATTTAACCCTGTACCGTGGTAAAACGAGCCGCAAAAAAATGTCAAAAAACTCACTTAAAAGGATTGCAATTCAAAGAAAACTGTGTTATACTAATGTGTGTAATTAAAAATAAATGCAAGTTTTGCGTGCATATATATAACGGAGTCAATATGAAAACTTTACTTGATGTGGGCGCTGCGGGTATCGGAATGAACCTGAGTGGGCTTTGGAGCGATCTTAAGTCTGCGTTCCTTTCATTCACCCTGTTTGACGCTATTGATATATTGCTTCTCGCGTTTCTTTTCTTCTGCGTGTTTAAATTCTTCAAGGGAAAGAAAGGCGGAGCCTTGCTGTCCGGAATAGCAATTTGTCTTGTTCTTTGGTTTATATCTACTACGTTAAACCTTAACGGAACGTCGTTCATATTCTCAAAAATCTTTGAAATAGGCGTTATCGCCTTAATAATCATATTCCAGCCAGAGATACGTGACGTGCTCGAGCGTTTGGGCTCGGGTCCTCTTAACGGAATTATGAGCTTTGGCGACCAAAAGAAAAAGCAGCAGCTTTATTATACTGCCGTTGATAATATCTGCGCTGCAGTGAGCGACCTTTCCAGAACAAAGACGGGCGCTCTTATCGTGCTTTCAAGAACCACTAGTCTCGACGATATAATTCAGTCGGGCGTGTCGATAAATGCGGATACCAATTCATTCCTCTTGCGTAATTTGTTTTTCAACAAAGCTCCTCTTCACGACGGAGCAGTCGTAATAGACGAAGCGCGAGTTGTTGCGGCGGGTTGCCTTTTGCCGTTGACGAGGCGTCAGGATATCGACAGTGATCTAGGCACGCGTCACAGAGCTGCGGTTGGAATGAGTGAAATAAGCGATGCTATTATTATCGTTGTTTCCGAGGAAACGGGAATTATTTCCGTAGCGTCTGACTTTACTCTTACGAGAAACTATACCACCGACTCGCTCCGAAGCTTTCTTCTTAAGGCTTGGGTAAAGGATAAGTCGGAGGGCGCTGCAAAAACGAAAAGCGATACCTATAGCGGTAAAAAGCTTTTCGGAGTAAGACTCAGCACTTACGCAGCGGTTCTTCTCAGCGTTTTATGCGCAGTAATTTTTTGGCTTTATGTTAAAATCGTCCCCCATACCTTGGCGTCACAAGAAATGGCGTTCTTATCAAGATGGATACTATGAAGTTGACGGATTTATTCGTCTCTTCCTGCTCTGTTTGGAGGAAAAATGAGTCATAATACTCGAAAATTGATTGTTAACAATATAAAATTGCCAACTGACGCCTCTATCGAAGAGGCGTTTTCAGTTGCTGAAAGTAAGCTTAAAAAGGCTTCCGTTTCCGTTAAGTCACCGAGCTACTCTATATATAGAAAGAGTATAGACGCAAGGAAAAAAGACGATATAAAATTTGTTTATTCGGTTTGCGTTAAGGGAGAGTTCGGTAAGATTTCAGAGAAAAGTCTTGCCATTGCGGGCGCTTCTCTCGAAAAATCCGAGCTGCCTAAGGCCGAATTCGGAAATGAGATTCTTGAAGCTTCACCAGTAATTGTCGGCTCGGGTCCTTGCGGTCTTTTTGCGGCTCTTATGCTTGCGGAAAACGGTTATCGTCCGATAGTACTTGAGCGAGGCGGCAGCGTAACGGAACGCGTTTCGGAAATCGAAAAATTCAAAAAAACGAGAATTTTAAATACTGAAACGAACATTCAGTTCGGAGCCGGCGGAGCAGGCACGTTTTCGGACGGAAAGCTTATCACGAGAATTAACGACGGAATGTCGTCGTACGTTCTTGAAAAATTCGTAGAATTCGGCGCGCCCGAAGAGATTTTGTATCTTGCAAAGCCGCATATAGGAACGGATATTCTTTGCGGTGTTGTCGATAGAATGATAAACAGAATAGAAGAGCTTGGTGGAGAAGTGAGGTTCCATACCAAATTTCTCGGCGCAAACTTTTCGTCATCTAAAATTACCGAGGTTTATACAAGCTCGGGAAAGATAAATGCGGGAGCGCTTCTTCTCGCTGTCGGTCATAGCGCGAGAGACACCTATGAGACGCTCTTGTCCTCGGGGATTTCAATAGAAGCTAAAAACTTTTCGGTAGGAATGCGAATAGAGCATTTATGCGAAACGATAGACGAGGGGATGTACGGCAAGATGGCAGGCAATTCTGCTCTTGGCCACGCTGAATATGCGCTGTCGTATAACACGAAGGAGCGAGGAGTATATACGTTTTGTATGTGTCCCGGCGGCGAGGTAGTTGCCGCAGCCAGCGAGTGCGGAGGCGTTGTGGTTAACGGAATGAGCGCTCATAAAAGAGACGGCAGAAATTCAAACAGTGCAGTTGTATGCTCCATATTCAAGGAGGACTACGGTAGCAACCCGTTATCCGCAATAGAATTTCAGAGAAAAATTGAGAGAGCGGCCTTCAAGGCGGGTGGCGAGGATTATTCCGCGCCTATGATAACCTTTGGAGATTTTGCCGACGGAAAGATTTCCCGCGAGCCCTCACGCGTCATTCCAACGTATATGGGTGGCGAGGGAGTGAAGCTTGCTTCACCTTACGAATATCTCCCGACCAACGTATGCGATTTGATCAAAAACGCTATTTTTGATTTTGATAAAAAAATTCACGGCTTTGCCGACAGAGACGCTGTATTGACAGGTCCCGAGACACGTACGAGCGCGCCCCTCAGAATCTTGAGGAGTAATGAAACACGCCTTGCGCTCGGATTTGAGAACTTTTACCCTGCAGGCGAGGGCGCAGGATATGCAGGCGGAATAACGAGCGCCGCAATCGACGGTGTTCGCACAGCCCTTGCGATGATGAAAAAATATAAATCTAAAACTGACGCTTAAAAAAGCGTATCAAGGAATTTTATATATTCGGGTGAAATTAAGACCGAAATAATTATCTTCAAGAGTGCGCAGATTTGGTGCGTGCTCTTGCCTAAGCTGTTATTAATATTGGAAGGCGAGTTTTTACTCGACTAATGGTTTTAAATAAATGAACAAAAGAAAAATCAAAACAAAGGAGAAGAAATGGCTGATAAAAAATACCGTTTCAGAGGAATCAGCGCTTAAAATAAGCGAAATTTCAGAGAGTCTCGGTATAAACCCAATAATAGCAAATCTTCTTTACGGCAGAGGGTATCAAGACGTAGTTTCTGCCAAAAAATTCTTGTATATGGAGTCGGAAATTCTCACCGATCCGTACAGTATGGTTGATATGAAGCCTGCGGTTGAAAGAATTGCGGAGGCTATCAGAAAAAACGAGAAAATAACTATTTACGGAGATTATGACGTTGACGGAGTTACTTCGGTATGTACGTTGTATCTCTATCTGAAATCGTATGGCGCAGACGTAAATTACTACATACCAAACCGTATAGGCGACGGTTACGGAGTTTCCGAAGCGGCTATATCTTCGCTTGCCGAAGAGGGTACTAAGCTTATAATAACGGTTGATACGGGTATTACCGCAGACGCAGAGGTAGCATTTGCGAAAACTGTGGGTGTCGATTTTGTTATCACAGACCATCACGAATGCCGTCAGATTCTTCCCGAGGCATCGGCAGTAGTAAACCCTCACCGCCCCGATTGCCCGTCAAAGTTCAAAGAGCTTGCGGGAGTCGGCGTTGTGTTCAAGCTTCTTTGCGCCTGCGAGGAAGTCTTTGCTAAAAAAAGCAGCAAAGACGCTGCGTTATCTATAGTGTCGCAGTACGCTGACCTTGTAGCGATAGGAACGATAGCCGACGTTATGCCGATAAAGGAAGAAAACCGCCTTATAGTAAGCTACGGACTTTCTATGATGGAGAGGTCACCCAGGATAGGTGTTATGGCTCTTGTAGAAGCGGCTGTTGGCAAGAATGAGGCGCAGCGTATGGCGAATAAGAGAAAACGCACCAAAATAACCTCGGGATATATAGGATACACCCTCGCTCCCCGAATAAACGCAGCAGGCAGAATCAGGTCTGCAAGCATTGCCGTTGAGCTGTTCTTATCATCTGATTACGAATCGGCTTATAAAATTGCCGAGGAGCTTTGCGAGGCAAACAGAGAGCGTCAGAATGAGGAAAACAGAATAATCGAAGAAGCGTTCAAAAAGATAGAGAAGAACGGTTACGACAATATGCCGGTTATCGTACTTGACGCTGATAATTGGCATCACGGTGTCATAGGAATAGTTTCATCAAGAATAACAGAGAAATATTCCAGACCGTCGATACTCGTTTCCTTTGAGGGAAACAATTCGGACACTCCCCAGCCGACTGATATAGGTAAGGGCTCGGGCAGAAGCATAAAGGGAATGAACCTAGTTGACGCACTTTGCTATTGCAGTGACAAGCTTGTAAAATTCGGAGGTCACGAGCTTGCCGCAGGACTTTCGGTTACAAGGGAAAATCTCGACGCGTTCAGAGAAAAAATCAATGAGTACGCAAAATCAACTCTCACCGAAGAGGATATGATTCCTACGGCAAGTGCCGATATTGAGATTGAGCTTACCGACGCAAACATTGAGCTTGCCGATGAATTGCGTATTCTCGAGCCCTACGGCGTCGGAAACCCGATACCCGCATTCGTAATAAGAGGCGCAACGCTTACCGAGATTTCTCCAATAAGCGAGGGAAAGCATACAAGATTCGCATTTACCGACGGCAAGCGCGCGATAGTCGGAATGTTCTTCTCATGCAGACACGAGAGCCTGGGCCTTTACGTTGGTGACAGGGTTGACGTTTTGTTTAACATTGACGTAAACGAATGGGCGGGAAGAAGAAACGTTCAGCTTATCGTCAGGGACATAAAGCAGTCGGATTCGACACGCTCTTTGATGCAAAGAGAATACGACCGTTTCGAAGAAATATGGTCAGGCGCAAGATTTTCTCCCGATGAAGAGATTTTACCCACGAGAGATGATTTTGCGGTTGTTTACAGAATGCTTGTTGCCTCCGTAAGAAGCGGTGTTGATACTCTTACCGTAAGAGATATAATTTTCAGACTCTCGCAGATTAAGGACGCATCAAAAATAGGATACGTTAAGCTTTTGGTTATTATCAAGGTTATGCAGGAGCTCAATCTTATGGGCATCACGGAAACCGACGACCAGACTTACCGTTTTAGCATACAGTATAAATCGGGCAAAACCGAGCTCGATAAATCAAATTTATTGAGAAGGCTGCGCTCACAACAAAACATATAAATTGGTAAAGATTATGAACGAATTGATGAAGCCGTTACTTGACGTGATTCAAGGAAATGAGCGAAATTACGATTACGAAAAAATTACTAAAGCGTTTGAATATGCCGCAAAAATGCACGAGGGGCAGTTCAGACAGAGCGGCGAGCCGTACGTAAGCCACCCTGTTGCCGTTGCCACTATCGTCGCAGAGCTTGGTCTCGATACCGATTCTATTACGGCGGCGCTTCTGCACGATACTGTTGAGGATTGCGCGGATAAAACCGACCTTAATACTATTGCAAATCTTTTTGGAAAAGACGTATCTATGCTTGTTGACGGTCTGACGAAAATTATTCAGGTGCAGATTGCCGATAAAGAAGAAGCTCATATAGAAAATATCCGTAAGATGCTTCTCGCTATGAATAAGGATATCCGAGTAATATTCATAAAGCTTTGCGACAGACTTCATAATATGCGAACTCTTTCGGCAAAGAAAGAGGATAGGCAGAGAGCTATCGCGCTTGAAACAATGTATATCTATGCTCCTCTTGCGCACAGACTCGGTATGCAAAGAATCAAGCAGGAGCTTGAAAATCTCAGCTTGTATTATCTTGACCCTATCGGATATGCCGAGGTTGAGGAAGCAATAAATAAAAAATACGGTATAAGCCGTGACTTTCTTCACGACGCAAAAAAGGAGCTTTCCGATAAGCTTCTTGAAAACAAAATCAATTTCAGCCTGAAGGGACGTATAAAATCCGTTTACAGCCTCTACAGAAAAATGTACACGTTCAACAGAGCCTTTGATGAAATATACGACTTTTATGCTGTAAGAGTAATCGTAGAAACAGAACTCGAATGTTATACGGCGCTTGGTTTGGTCCACGAAATGTTTAAGTCAGTTCCCGGAAGATTCAAGGATTATATCTCAACTCCCAAGCCAAACCTTTACCGCTCACTTCATACAACGGTTATAGGTAAGAACGGTATTCCGTTTGAAGTTCAGATAAGAACCAGGGAGATGCACGAAGAGGCTGAATACGGTCTTGCTGCTCACTGGAAATACAAATCGGGTGAAAAATCAGGCTCTAATATAGACGAAAAGCTTCGTTGGATAGCCCAGCTTCTTGAGTCTGATGAAAACACGAGAGATCCCGATGAATTTATGCGTTCGTTCAAAACGGATATATTCCATGACGAGACCTTTGTTTTCACGCCAAAGGGCGACGTAATTTCTTTACCTCTCGGCTCGACCACGATAGACTTCGCCTACGCTATTCATTCTGCCGTCGGAAATAAGATGATGGGAGCCAAAATTAACGGAGTAATAGTTCCGATAGATAAGGTTCCTCAAAACGGTGATATTATTGAAATTATCACTTCGCAGTCATCAAAGGGCCCCAGCAGAGACTGGCTTAAGATAGTAAAAACGGGCGCCGCAAGAAGTAAAATACGTCAGTGGTTCAAAAAAGAAAAGCGCGCTGAAAATATTACTCTCGGCAAGGCAGAGGTAGAAAAAGAAATAAAGAAAATAGGCAAAAACTTTACCGATGCGGAAATTGAAGAGGTAATCACAACTATTGCAAAGCGTGTCGGAATACAGGATGCCGATGATTTTTATAATACAATAGGCTTTGGCGGTATCTCTCTTTCAAGATTCATACCTAAAATGAAAGATGAGTTCGAAAAGATAGCAGCCGGTGATGAGCCTATTATAAAGACTACCGAAGACGAAATCAAAGAGGTTAAGCTTGCGACAAAGAGCAACCGTCTTCGTTCGACGGGCGGAATTATTATCGACGGTGAGCGCGGTTGCCAAGTTAAGTTTGCAAAATGCTGCAATCCGCTACCAGGTGATAAAATCGTTGGATTTATTACGCGCGGCTTTGGTGTTTCTGTTCACAAGTCGGATTGCCCGAACGTAACGCTTTCACGCAGTGAGGATAACCTTTCCCGTTGGGTAAAGGCTGAATGGGATACTCCGGAGACGCAGAACGCGCATTCGCAACAGACTTACGAGGCTATGATTCAGATAGTCGTTGAGGACGGTATAGGCGTTATAGCTTCGGTATCTGTCGCTCTTGCTGATATGAAGGTTTCCATAACCTCAATCAATACCCAGATACAAAAGGACGGTACTATGCTCGTTCATCTCGCTGTGGGTTGTAAAAATACGTCTCACTATGAGTCGATTGTTTCGAAGCTTCGTTCTTTGAAATCTGTAGTATCGGTTTCGAGAGGATTTTCACATTAAATAAGGGTGATTAATAATGATAGCAGTTCTTCAAAGAATAAATAACGCTACGGTATATGCCGACGGCGAGCTTTCGGGAAACGTAGGGCACGGGCTCTATATTCTTCTCGGCGTTGAAAAGGATGACAGCGAAATTGATGCCGAATTGCTTGCCGAAAAAATTTCAAAGCTTCGTATTTTTTCAGATGAAGCAGGCAAGATGAATCTCTCCGTCAATGACGTTGACGGAGAGGCGCTCGTCGTTTCGAACTTTACGCTTAATGCCAACTACGCTCACGGAAATCGCCCCGATTATTTGGGAGGGGCGGCGCCTTCGGAGGCGGAGCGGCTTTATGATTATTTTCTTCGGGTTTTCTCGACGAAAATAAGAAAATGTGAAAGCGGAAAATTCGGAAGCGATATGAGAACCGAAATGTCAACCGACGGACCGGTTACGATTGTAATGAACTCAAAGGTTCTCTATAAGAAAAAATAACCGTATAAGACGGATTTTAACTTACGAAAGGTAAATACCTATATGGTTTTAAAGATAGACGGAGATATAAACAGATATTACGTACAGACTCTTTGTATGGTGTTTTTCCCCGGCGCAACGTTTGGTGAAAACGAGGTCGGCGGTGAGGGGATACCCGAGGTAAGCGTAAATGTTTATCCCGATTCGGAGGGCGGTGTAACCGCTTACGTTTCGATGAAACTTAACGATAAGGTATGCGATGCCAGCGCAAGCGTAGGCAAAGACGAGGTGGTAAGTATTGCCACTAAAGAGGGCATAGCTGTCGGAAGAGCTCTTTTCTCCGCGGGAAAGGACTTGCTCGGTCATATACCTCCGTGGGGAATACTTACGGGAGTTCGCCCTGCTAAAATCGCATCTGCACTCATAAAGGGCGGAAACGGTATAACCAAAAGTAAGCGCATACTAAGAGACGAATATTTCCTTAATCCTCAAAAAGCAGCGCTTGCCGTGTCGGTTGCTTCTCTTGAAATGAAGCTTTTAAAGAAAGCTACACCTGATCTTTGTTCTCTTTACATATCAATCCCGTTTTGTCCGACAAGGTGCTCGTATTGCAGCTTTGTTTCTTATACTACCCCAAGGCTTCTGTCGCTTATTGATCCGTACGTAGAAGCTCTTATGACAGACCTTGACGATACTTTTGACACAATAGAAAAGCTCGGGCTTAAGCTTTCCACTATCTACATTGGTGGCGGAACGCCTACAACTCTTACTGAATTTCAGCTCGAAAAGCTGTTGTCAAAGATATCTTCAAGGGTTGATACCGAAACTCTTTCGGAATTTACGCTTGAAGCAGGCAGACCCGATACTATAACCAAGGAAAAGCTAGACGTTGCGAAAAGATACGGAGTAACGAGAATAAGCGTCAATCCTCAGACTCTTAATGACGATATCCTGAGGGAAATAGGCAGAAGGCATACTACGGAAGATTTCTTTAATGCTTATAAAATTGCTAAAGAAAGCGGAATAAAAGATATAAACGTTGACCTCATAGCAGGACTTCCCGGAGATGATTTCCGTAATTTTTCAGAGACTGTGGACAAGATTATAGAGCTTGACCCTACGAATATAACGGTGCATACGTTTTGCGTAAAGAAAGCCTCGGATGCCCTAAAGAATAACTCCAATATATATTCCGTTTCGGGCGGAGACGCCGTTAAGTGTGTTTCATATGCGCAAATCAAAACTAAATTCGCCGGCTATAAGCCGTATTATATGTATAGGCAGAAAAATACGGTTGGAAACCTTGAAAACGTAGGCTTTGCTAAAGAGGGGCACGAAGGACTGTATAACGTATATATGATGGAAGAAACGCAAACTATTTTCGCTGTTGGTGCAGGTGCTGTGACAAAGCTTGTATCCAAATCCGAAAACGGTGATGCTCCGAAGCGTATAGTGCGAATATTCTCTCCTAAATATCCTTATGAGTATTTGCGTGAGTATGAGCTTCGTAAAAACAATCAGGAGCAAGCTAAAGCTCCCGTGTCGGAACAAATTATGCAATTTTTCAATGAAAATAAATCCGAATAAATAAAATCGAATAAATAAAAGGGCTCGCTAATAAATTTTAGTGAGTCTTTTTGTTTTTTCGAGGTTAAATATATGGTACAAACAAAGAAAAAAGAGCAGGGAAATACCCTGGTCAGCGGAGCAATTTCGCTTACCATGTCGGTTATCATTGTAAAAATAATCGGGTTCATATATAAGGTTCCGCTTTCGCATATACTGAGCGACGAGGGAATGGGATATTTTAATTCTGCGTATTCAATATTTACGTTCTTTTATATGCTTTGTCTTGGTGGTGTACCGAGAGCCGTGTCTATAAATATTGCGGAAGCGGCAGCCAAAGGCGAAAGGGAAAACGCCGAGCAAATACTTAAGGTGTCGTTAAAAATATTTACCGCTATCGGTTTGCTATTTTCTTGCGCTCTTATGATTTTTTCTGGATTTTTTGCCTCGTTGATAGGTAATAGCTTGGCAAGATTTTCGCTGTTTGCCATTGCCCCGTCATTAACCTTCGTGGCTATGGCTGGAGTTCTCCGAGGATATTTAAACGGCTCGGGCAGAATGATTCCGATAGCCGTATCCGAGGTGCTTGACGGAAGTATCAAATTCATTTTCGGATTAACTTTTGCGCTGCTTGCGGCAAGACGGAAAATGTCATATCCGATGATATCGGCATTTACGGTTCTCGGTGTAACGCTGGGCTCTTTTTCGGGTGTCTTGTTTTTGTATATTACATCAAAAATCAAAAATAACAATGAAAATTCAAGGCAGAAATGTGAAACATCAGAAAGGGCAAGGGAAATATTAAGACGAATCTTCAAGATTTCCATACCTATAACGTTAAGCTCCGCAGTAATGGGAATATCAAATATCATAGACCTTGGAATGATTATGAAAAGGCTTTCCGCTATGGGATATTCGGATACGGAGGCTGTAGCCTTGTACGGTAATTTTACAACTCTCGCACTTCCTCTTTTAAATGCAGTGGTATCCCTGACTACGCCTGTCTCAACGTCAGCTATGCCTCATCTTACAACGAACAGAGCGCTGAAAAACATTAATGAATATAAAAAGATAACCGAAGGAATATTTACGTTTATAGGCATTGTTGTTACACCTATTTTTTCGGCTTATTTGCTCTTCTCAAATGAAATTTTACGTCTTCTTTTTAATGACGAATCGGCAAAGCTGGCAGCGCCACTTTTGTCATTAATTTCACCTGCGGTGATTTTTTTGCCGCTCTTAACCGTTGTTAATACTGTACTTGAGTCATCGTCTTTTGCAAAAATTCCGCTTTTTTCTATGAGCATAGGAGCAATTTTAAAGCTTGTGTCGGGTCATATATTAATAGGAAAGATAGGCATTGCCGGGGCGCCTGTCAGCACGGTTATTTGCTATGCTGTTGCTCTTATTATTTCGTCCTGCTTTATGCTTCGAAAAACAACCGTTTCTTTTTCGGTTTTCGGAGTTATGTGCATTCCAATGCTCGCTTCTTTGATTTCGGTCGGCGGAATGTATGCATTAAATAAATATTCCGTGGAAACAATAGGTAAAAGTATCGTTTTTCCCTTGATAATTATTATTTCCGCTGCGATTTATATTTTGATAATATGCATTTTTATGCGAAAAAGAATCGGTATTTTAAAGAATTATGTCAAAATTGCTAAAAAGCGGAATTATTCGTTATGAAATAGGACGAAAAAAAGTAAAAAAATATGTTTTTTGTTATTATTTTACTTGAATTTGCAAAACAATACTGATATAATCACTACAACAAACATTTTTGAAAGGAAGTATAAACCCATGAACAAAACAGAACTTGTAAATGTAGTAGCTGCTGAAGCAGCAGTTTCAAAGAAGGACGCAGAGGCGGTTATTGCTGCAACTCTTAACGCTATTTCCGAGGCTCTCAAGTCTGGTGATAAAGTACAGCTTCTTGGCTTTGGTACGTTTGAAGTAAAGGACGTTGCTGCTAGAGAAGGCCGTAACCCCAAGACCGGTGAAACCATCGAGATCGCAGCTTGCAAGAAGCCCTCTTTCTCCGCTGCTAAGGCTCTTAAGGACGCTGTTAACGCTTAAGTTATGCGTCTTGATAAATACCTCAAGGTCTCGCGCCTGATAAAGCGCAGAACGGTCGCTAACGATGCTTGCGATACGGAGAGAATCACCGTAAACGGTAGGGTAGCGAAGGCTTCCTATAATGTTAAAACGGGAGATCTCATAACTATTGCGTTCGGAGCAAAATCCGTCACCGTTCGTGTACTTGAGATTAAGGAAACTACTAAAAAGGCTGAATCAGCCGGAATGTATGAAGTAGTATCTGAAACCGAAGAATAACAAAGAATGCCGATGCATATTCTTAAGTGAGTATGCATCGGTTATTTTTATTTTCGGAGGGATTATGGAAGCAGGAATAAATAATAAAGACAGCATTATGTTGGTTATAGGAAAATCGTTTTCTATGAGCGGTGTCAACGACATAAGGGGATTTGACGATGGATATATATTGCTTGATACGACATCAGGAAGAATAACGGTAGAGGGCTCTGACTTAAAGATAGAGAGCTTAAGCAAGGACGGCGGAAATATTCTTGTAAAGGGCGGAGTAACGGGCGTTTTTTCCTCTGTAATAAAAGAGGGAAGAAAGGGAATTATTAAAAGGTTGTTCGGCTAATGCTTTATCAAAGCTTCGGTCAAATTATTTCCTCTCTTCTGTATTCGTCACTTTTTGGAATAATGATGGGCATAATTGGAGTGGGAATAAATGCGGTTATAGATTCGTTTGAGGCACTTGTTTTATTTCCAAAGCTTGCTTTCAAATCGTCATACGGTATAAAAGCGATGAAGTCCGTTATAAAATCAATGAACTGCAAAGAGGAAGCAAAAAGTTCGGTAAAGCAGTTTACGAGAGATTTTCTTTACGTTCTTGTATATGGGATTTTATTCAGTCTTCTCTTATATGTAGCCGCCGACGGAATGTTTAGACTTTACGTTTTTGCGGTATGTTTGTTTTTTACCTTTGCTTTTGATAAAACCCTGGGAAAATGGCTTGAATTTATATTCATACGCATCATCTACGCATTACGCGTTTTTTTGCTGATTGCTTTATCTTTAGCTTTAATTCCAATGAGAATAATTTCACGGTTTGTATATAAAAGGGTAATTATGCGTATTTATGCAAAAATCAAGGTAAAAAATAAATTGAAAGTGAAAGTAAAAACGCACAATGCAGGGAAAGAAACGAAGAAGAAGTTGTGCAAAACGACGAAAAAATCGCAATAAATCGGGTGAAAAAAATCTCTAATATTGTCATTTTTTACATACTTGAAATAACTCCCGAATTTCCTTGACAAAAAAGCCATACCGTGCTAAAATATTATTAGATATTTTTATTTAAGTTACTTTGCTTTTATCGCCGAATAATACGTTATTCGACACGCTGCTTGATGTAAAATGAAAAGGGGGTTAAAATTTATGGGTAATGGAAATTTGGCATCTTATTATTTTCATCAAGGAACGAATTTTTGTGCTTATGAATATCTCGGCTGCAACTTGAGGCGTGAGGAAAATAAGTATATATATTCGTTCAGAACGTGGGCACCGGGCGCAGAGCGCGTTGCGCTGGTATCGGAGATTTACGGTTGGAATTCTCCGTATCCTATGCAAAGGGTTACCGACGGCGGTATCTGGGAATGCGAAATTGTGTCCGAGAAGCCGCTTGAAAAGAAGGCATACAAGTTCAGAATAACCCGAGGAGGAAGAATCTTTGATAAAGGCGATCCATACGCCAGATTTTCAAGAGGTCTTGATGATGGAGCGTCTTTGATATATACGAATACGGATTTCGCCTGGGAGGATGAGGCTTGGCTTAAATCCAAAAAGAAAATCTTTAATTCAAACAAAAAGAATTATCTTTCGGCGCCGATAAATATTTACGAAACGCATCTCGGCAGCTTTATGAGGCACGAAGAGGATAATTCATATTATTCATACAGGGAAATTGCCGACGTAATGGTTCCGTATCTGAAATTTATGGGATATACTCACGTTGAGTTTTTACCCCTTGCGGAATTTCCTTATGACGGCTCTTGGGGATATCAGGTATGCGGATTTTACGCGCCTACCTCTCGCTTTGGCGATCCCGATGACTTCCGTTATATGATAAACAGCTTCCATAAAGCAGGCATAGGAGTTATAATCGACTGGGTTCCCGCTCATTTTCCAAAGGATGCTTGGGGACTTTATGAGTTTGACGGAGCTCCGCTCTATGAATATCAGGGCAAAGACAGAATGGAATCACGCTCGTGGGGAACCAGATTCTTTGATCTAGGCAGAGAAGAGGTACAAAGCTTCCTTATATCAAATGCTATGTATTTTTTACGGGAGTTTCACGTTGACGGATTGAGAGTTGATGCTGTTGCGTCCATGCTTTATCTTGATTATGACAGAGAGCCGGGAGAGTGGATACCCAACGCATACGGAACGAATCTCAACCTCGAAGCCGAGGCATTCTTGAAAAAACTCAATTTGACTGTTTTTTCGGAGATTCCGTATACGCTTATGATAGCGGAGGAGTCCACGGCATACGGTAAGATAACGCATCCTGTTTTTGAGGGAGGACTTGGATTCAACCTCAAATGGAATATGGGTTGGGCAAACGATTTTTACGATTACGTAATGACTGACCCTCTTTATAGGAAGTACAAGCACACAGCATTGAATTTCCCACTGATGTATGCATACACCGAAAACTACGTTTTGCCGATATCTCACGATGAGGTCGTTCACGGCAAGCTTTCGTTTGTTGATAAAATGCATGGCTCTTATGAGGACAAGTTCTGGCAGATGCGTACCTCCATGCTGCTTATGATGACCTATCCCGGCAAGAAAATGCTCTTTATGGGTACAGAATATGCGCAGTTTAGAGAATGGGACTACGAAAATTCTCTTGAATGGTTTATGCTTGATTACAAGAACCATAGGGAGATGCGGCAGTACGTTGCATCGCTGAACAGATTTTATCTTGAGCGCTCTGAGCTTTGGGAGCTTGATTTTTCTCCGTCGGGATTTGAGTGGATACTAGCTGATGAAAGTGAAAAAAATCTTGTTGCTTTCAGGAGAAAAAATATAAAGGGTGACAGTATAATAGTTATATTAAGCTTCTCGGGAGGAGAGCAAAGCGTCACTATTCCTGTAAAATCAAAATCTTTAAACCGTTTATTTGATACGGGGAATATTGGCGATATAAACGAATTGATTGAAATCAAAAATTCAGGTAAGGAGCGCCTTGCCACAATAAAAATTCCTCGGTTTTCGGGAATTATACTCAGCGAAAAGAGAAAACAAATAAAAAAAGCACTTAAGGAGAACTAAAATGTATTGTAAGAAGGAATGCATAGCGATGCTTCTTGCCGGCGGTCAGGGTTCAAGACTTTATGATTTGACAAAGCAGACGGCAAAACCTGCAGTTTCATTTGGAGGTAAATACAAGATTATTGATTTTCCTCTCTCAAACTGTATCAATTCGGGAATAGATACAGTTGGTGTTTTAACACAGTATCAGCCCCTTGCTCTTAATGAGTATATAGGCAACGGCGCAACGTGGGATCTTGACCGTTCCAGAGGCGGTCTTTCGGTACTTCCGCCTTATCAGGGCAACGGTAAATCCGATTGGTATAAGGGAACGGCTAACGCAATATATCAGAATATTACGTTTATCAATCAGTATAAGCCCGAATACGTTCTTATACTTTCGGGTGACCATATTTACCGTATGGATTACGCTAAAATGCTTGAAAAGCATAAGGAAACCGGAGCAACCTGCACTATCGCTACGATATCCGTACCGATTGAAGAGGCAAGCCGTTTCGGTATTTGCAATACTAATGATGACGACACTATATATGAATTTGAAGAGAAGCCCAAGAATCCTAAAAACAACCAGGCATCAATGGGTATATACATCTTCAATACAAAAGCTCTTATCGACTATCTCGTAGCCGACGAGGCGGATGAAAACTCAAGTAACGACTTCGGTAAAAACATTATCCCCAATATGCTTAACAGCGGTGAAAAGCTTGTTGCGTACAGATTTGACGGATATTGGAAGGACGTAGGAACCATTTCTTCCCTTTGGGAAGCTAATATGGACCTTATAGGTGATGATCCAATACTTAATCTGCGTGATTGCCAGTTCAGAGTTTATTCGAAGAATCAGGCTCGCGCTCCTCAGTTCGTAGGTCCTGAAGCGTCAATGGTAAATTCTATGATTTCAGAGGGTTGCGTTATAAACGGTACGGTGGTTAACTCTATTCTTTCGGGTGGTGTTATTATCGAGGAAGGCGCATCGGTTTACGATTCCGTAGTTATGGATGACGTTATTATAAGAAAAGGCGCCGCCGTTTACACTTCTATAATTGACTCGGATTCCGAAATACTCGCAGGTGCGGTAGTAGGTAAAGACGGTGCGGATAAATCCGAAATAACGGTTATTGCAAAGGGCTCTGTTGTTAAGCCCGAAGAAAAGTAAGGAGGAGAAGATAATGGCTATAAGTGCAGCAGGAATTATATTTTCTAATTTGAATAATAATACGCTCTCCAGACTCACGAGAGAAAGAACGGTTGCGGCTATACCGTTTGCTTGCAGATACAGACTTATCGACTTTTGCCTCTCCAACCTCGTAAATGCCAACATTTCGAAAATCCACGTGGTTGCGAACTATAATTATCGTTCTTTGGTAGAGCATATCGGTAGTGGTAAGGACTGGGATCTTGCGAGAAGAAAGGACGGAATTAAGGTAATTTCTCCTTTCCAGACAGCAACATCTTCATCGGCAAAGCTCTTTGCTACTCATATGGAAGCATTGAAGAGTATGAAGCAGTATATCAACGAATTCAAGGAAGAGCACGTTGTGCTTATGGATTCCGATTTCGTTCTTAATATTGATATTTCCGACGTTATTCGCGAGCATGAGAAGACGAACGCAAATATTACCATAGTTACCAAGCTCGCCGATAAGGATTACACCTCGAAGCATCCGAGAATGTTTTTGTCTTCCGTTGCCGGAAAGGTGACCGATATTGCGATGAGTGCGGTTGCCAGCACCCAGACTCCCGAGCTTGCGCTCAATATATTTGTAATGAAGACCAGCTATTTGAGAACTCTCATAGACGAGGCTGAGGCGTACGGTCTTAACAGCTTTACGGAAATGATGCTCAAGAAATACAAGCATTCCAATTACAGAACATATTGCTACAGCGGTTACGCCGCTTCTGTTTCGAGTTTCCTCGATTACTATAGGCATTCGATAGAGCTTGCGACTAACGATAAAGCTCGTGAATCGTTGCTTAACGAAAAATCCCGTCCTATATTCACAAGAGTTCACAACTCGGCTCCCGTAGTATATACAAAGACCGCAAAGGTTGAAAATTCTCTTATTGCTGACGACTGCGTAATAGAAGGAACTGTTATCAACTCGGTTCTTTCTCGTGGTGTTCACGTAGCTCGCGGCGCGGTAGTTAAAAATTCCATACTCTTCCAGCATACAAGGGTAGAGAAAAATGCAGAGCTCAATTGCATAGTAACCGACAAGAAGGTTACTATTACCGAGGGGGTTAAGCTTTCGGGAAATCAGAGTATGCCGTTCTTCATTCAAAAGGGCAGAAGAGTTTAATTACGGTAGGTGATAATATGAAAATACTATACGTAACAAGTGAAGCCAATCCTTACGCTGCCAGCGGTGGACTTGGTGACGTTCTCGGTGCGCTTCCGATAACGGTAGCGGAGGATAATCCCGATGCCGAGGTAAGCGTTATAATGCCGCTCTACGACACGATGAAGGAAATTTACAGAAAACAGCTCGTAAAGGTTAAGGATATTTCTTTCAAATACTCGTGGAGAGACTCCGGAGCTTCTATCTTTAAAATTCAAAACGGAAAGGTTACTTATTATTTCGTTGAAAATCACCGTTATTTTGAAAGAGGAAAGCTTTACGGAGAATTTGACGATGCCGAGCGCTTTGCGTTCTTCTCACTCGCAGTCGTTGAGTATATGATTCAAACGGGAAACGTTCCGGATATACTTCACGCTAACGATTGGCAGACCGCACTTACCGTCGTTTATCTTAAAACGAGATTTGCTTCTATGAAAGAGCTTTCGGGTATCAGAACCGTTTATACGATTCATAATATCGAATATCAAGGAAAGTTTGATTCTCGTATTTTGGGTGATATTTTCGCTCTTGACGGTTACGCCGGTGTTCTTGAATATAACGGTTGCATAAACTTAATGAAGGGTGCGATAACAGTATCCGATTTTATAACTACGGTCAGCCCCAACTATGCTTTTGAGCTTCATCACGATTTCTTTGCGTTCGGCCTTGCTGACGTTATTCACAATTCGGCGGCAAAGCTTAAGGGTGTTATAAACGGAATCGATTATAATTATTTCTCTCCTGAAAAGGGCGGAGATATCGAATACCCCTATTCCAAGGAAAACGTGAGTGAAGGTAAGCGTAAGAATAAGCTTGCTTTCCAAAAGGAAGTAGGCTTACCTGAAAATGCTGATATTCCTCTCGTTGTTATGATAACGAGACTTGCTACCCAGAAGGGAATAGACCTGGTAGCTGCGATTATTGAAGAGCTTCTCCGTGAGGACATTCAGTTCGTTATTCTCGGAACAGGAGAGACGGAATATGAGAATATGTTTAAGGCTCTCGAAGCATCTCATCCAAATTTAAAGGCTCTTATCAAGTTCGACCGTGTCATTTCAAAGAAAATGTACGCTTCAGCGGATATATTCGTAATGCCCTCGAAGAGCGAGCCCTGCGGTCTTGCGCAGATGATTGCTTGCTCCTACGGCACTGTACCTGTCGTTCGCGCTGTCGGCGGTCTGTTTGACTCAATCAAGCCTTACGGCTCAGAGGGAGAAAACGGATTCACGTTCGATAATTATAATGCGCATGAGCTCTTATTTACTGTGAAAAGAGCGCTCGACGTTTATAAAGACAAAGATGCTTGGAACAGTCTTGTGATGAAAGCTAAAATTTCAGATTTCTCATGGGGAATATCCGCAGCAAAATATATGAAAATTTACAATAAATTGTTAGAATGGTAAGGATGTAATAGTTACAATGGTTAATCACGCAAGCACAAATCCTGTCGCAGGAGAAAAGACTAAAATTTCAAAATCAGAACTTAAAGAAAGAATCGAAGCCAAGCTTATAACTCGTGGAGTTTACGACCCCAAGGGCGCAACCGACGAGCAGATTTATCAGGCAACGGTTCTTGCTATAAAAGACATTATGCTCGAATATCGCTCTGATTTCAGAAAACGTATAAGAGCTGTTGACGGTAAAAAGGTATTCTATCTTTGTATGGAGTTCCTTGTTGGAAGATGTCTAAAAAATGACTCTATGAATCTCGGCATTTACGATGATCTTTGTGAGGTAATCTCCGAATTCGGCTCATCGTTCGATAAGGTATATTCCTGCGAAGTGGACCCGGGCCTCGGAAACGGCGGTCTCGGTCGTCTTGCTGCTTGCTTTATGGATTCTCTTACCGCACTCGACTATGCGGCAAACGGTTATTCGCTTCTTTATGAAAACGGTCTTTTCAAGCAGAAAATTATTGATGGCGAGCAGGTAGAGCTCCCTGATAGCTGGCTTGGAAGCGGCGGCGCTTGGCTCGTTCCAAGACCTGAAAAGAGCATAACCGTAAGATTTGGCGGAAGAATAGAGGAAAAGTGGGAAAACGGCGAGCTTAAATTCATGAATTATGATTATGATGAAGTTAAAGCTGTTCCTTACGACCTTCTTATACCGGGAACTGTTACGAACGCTGTGAATAAAATTTGTCTTTGGAGATCCCGTCAGGCATATTCCTCGGTGATGCATTATACATCTCAGGCTTCATATATGAAGAATCTTTCTAACAGCAACAATGCCGAGGTAATTACGCAGCAGCTTTATCCTAACGATAATTACGACGAGGGTAAGCTTCTCCGTTTGACACAGCAGTATTTCTTGGTTTCCGCATCCTTGCAGAGTATTATCAGCGACTATTTTGCGGAGCACGGTTCTCTTAAAAACTTTGAAAATAAGGTGGCTATCCATATTAACGATACTCACCCGGCTCTTTGTATCCCCGAGCTTATGCGTATTCTTATGGACGTTTATTCGTACTCTTGGGATGACGCTTGGGCAATAGTAGTTAAAACTGTTTCATATACTAACCATACGGTTCTTCCCGAAGCACTCGAATGCTGGAGAGTTGATCTCTTCAGTATGAAGCTTCCGAGAATTTATATGATAGTCAATGAGATAAACCGCAGATTTACCGCAGATTTATGGAATCTTTATCCCGGTGACTGGGATAGAATTTCGAGAATGGCTATCGTTGCATACAATCAGGTTCGTATGGCTAATCTCTCTGTTGTGGGCTCTCATACCGTAAACGGTGTTTCGCAGCTCCATAGTGATATTCTTAAGAAGACCATTTTCCACGATTTCTATAAGATGACGCCTTGGAAGTTCACAAACGTTACAAACGGAGTAGTTCACCGCAGATGGCTTAATTACTCTAACCCCCGTCTTTGCAAGCTCCTTGACGAGCTTATCGGTACGGAATACCGTGAAGATGCAAGCCAGCTTATAAAGCTTGAGGAATTCAAGGACGATAAGAATGTTCTCCGTCAGATTGATGAGATTAAGCATTACAACAAAGAAACCTTTGCTTACTACGCATATGAAAAAACGGGTAAGAGAATTGACCCTGCGTCAATATTCGACGTGCAGATAAAGAGAATGCACGAGTATAAGCGTCAGCTCTTGAACGTGCTTAAAATTATCTCTCTTTATAACGAGATTCTTGAAAATCCCAATGCCGATATTCCTCCGCAGACATTCATCTTCGGATGTAAGGCAGCGCCCGGATATGCTATGGCAAAGAAGCTTATAAAGCTTATATGGTTCCTTTCGGAAGAGCTTGAGAAGAATCCTCTTACAAGAGACAGACTTAAGGTTGTCTTTATGGAGGAATATAACGTTTCTCTTGCCGAGGTTCTTATACCCTCTGCCGATATTTCAGAGCAGATATCCCTTGCAGGTAAGGAAGCGAGCGGTACGGGTTGTATGAAGCTTATGATGAACGGTGCGTTGACTATGGGAACGCTTGACGGCGCAAACGTAGAAATCCTCGCAGCAACAGGCAGAGATAACATTTATATATTTGGTCTTAATACTCCCGAGGTTGAGGAGCTTTGGAGAAACGGATACGTATCCCGTGACTTCTATCACCGCTCGAATAAGCTTAAAAAGGTGGTTGACAGATTCAATCATCCTATCGGAGGTCAGGACTTCTCGCATATTGCCGATTACCTTATTAACGGCGGTTACGGAGTTGCCGATCCGTTTATGTGTCTTGCAGACTTTGATTCTTACGTCTATGCTTACGGCAGAGCTATGAAGGATTATAAGGACCGTGAGATGTGGAGCAGAATGTCACTTATGAATACTGCTACGAGCGGTATATTCGCATCTGATAACAGTATCAGCAAGTATGCGGATGAGATATGGCATGCAACTCCGATAAATAAGATTAAAATCTAATTTCACTTTGAGGTTTGTTTTGTGAAATCGCTTAGAGTTTCATACTTGGATGTTTCCTTTGCCACGGGCTCTGTTTCCTATCTTCACGATGGGAAGAGCCTTGGCTCAGGAGCGTTTGAATTTAATAAAAAGGCAGAACTCAGAATACTGCTCCCACGTGCGTTGGGAGTGGTTTCTGTTTTAGCTAATTTGTATGATGAATACAATCGTTTGATAAGAACGGAGGAGTGCAAACTTTTATCCGTAGATTTGAAAAACGATGCATATTCACTAGTGCTAAAGAATTTTGATATAGGCATATACTTCTTTTCTTTCAAAATAAACTGTGTAGCAGGCGAGCTTTACGGTATGAAGGGAAAGGGCAGAGAGCTTATCCTAAAAACAAAAGAGGAAGGCGCTCACTTCCAGTTCTCGATAGTAAATTTCGAACACGAAGTGCCAAAGCAGCATTTTGGCGGATTGATTTATCACATATTTGTGGATAGATTCAATCGTGGCGGAAACGTCAAAAAACGTAAAGATGCCCGTCTTATGAAAGAGTGGGAGGGCGCAATTCCCGAATATCCTGAATATCCGGGAGCGCACCTTGAAAATAATACGTTTTTCGGCGGAACGATATACGGTATTATAGAGAAGCTTGATTATATCAAGTCGCTTGGTACTACGCTTATCTACTTAAGCCCGATTTTTGAAGCGTATTCAAACCATAAGTATGATACAGGCGATTATATGACAGTTGACGCTATGTTTGGCGGTGAAGAGGCTCTCATAAAGCTTATAAAAGAAGCCGAGGCTCGCGGGATAGGTATTATACTTGACGGTGTCTTTAATCATACCGGTTCTGACAGTATCTATTTCAATAAAAACGAACGCTATAAAACGCTTGGCGCATACCAATCTAAAGAATCGCCTTATTATAAATGGTATAATTTTGAAAAATATCCCGATAAATATACTTCTTGGTGGGGAATTGAAATATTACCGAGAATTCACCCCGACGTTAAGGAGTGCGGTGATTTCATAGCGGGCGATGGCGGTGTTATTGAGAAGTACTCTCGACTTGGAATAACCGGATTCAGATTGGACGTTGCCGACGAGCTTTCTGATGAATTTATCGCTAAAATCAAATCGAAAATGCTTGGGTTCAATCCCTCCTCGGTTCTCTATGGAGAGGTGTGGGAGGACGCTTCAAACAAGATTGCGTATGATAAAAGAAAACATTATTATCTCGGGCGAGAGCTTGACGGTGTAATGAATTATCCTTTGAGAAACGGAATAATTTCGTTTTTGAAGAATAATGATAAATCAGAGCTTGAATATGAATTTCTTGACGTTATGTTCAACGCGCCCGTTCGTGTTCGCAATATGCAGATGAATCTTCTTGGTACGCATGATACAGAGCGCATAATAACAATACTTGCAGGCGTGAGTGCTGACGGAAAGAGCAACGATGTTCTCGCGCATACCTATCTTACGGATGAAGAAAAGGCAAACGGTATAAAGCTTTTGAAAATGGCTTATACAATTTTGGCTACCGTTCCGGGCTTGCCCACCATTTTCTACGGTGATGAGGTTGGACTTGAGGGATACAAGGATCCTTTTAACAGAAGACCGTATCCGTGGAAATCGGGAAATGACGAAATACGCAATTTTTATAAGTTGATAGGAAAGATAAGAAGCTCAAATGACGTTTATGCTGACGGAGATTTCGAGCTTGTGCATCTTGATGATGAAACGCTTTTGTTTGCGCGCAAAAAAGATAACGATGCGTGCCTTACGGTTGTTAACAACTCGAAGTCGGATATAAAAATAAAGCTTTCGGGCAAGGCTTGTTCGCTTACCTCTGATATTGAAGCCAAAGAATTTATATTGTCTCCTAAAACATCAGATATAATAAAAATTAAATCAACAACAAATATAGAAATCACATAAAACGCAGGAGAACCACGAAAAAACGTGGCAGAAATCACATGATACTCACTCTTATAGGGATGCCCGGATGCGGAAAAAGCTGCATGGGTCGTGCTATTTCCAGAAAACTCGGTATGAAGAATATTGATGGAGATAAGCTTATTGAGCATAGATTAGGAAAAAAACTCTACCAGATAATAGATGAAGTTGGACTTGACGGATTCAAAGAAATCGAAAGGAAAACGCTTCTTTCGATAAACGAAGATAACGTCGTTGTTTCACCCGGTGGAAGTGCGGTTTATTATCCTGACGTCATGGAGCATTTTAAGAGAATAGGAAAGATAATTTATTTATACTGTTCATATGATGTCATAGAAAAAAGACTTGGCGATTTTTCGAAAAGAGGAGTTGTCTTAAGACCTGATCAAACTCTTCGTGATTTGTATAATGAGAGAGTAGAGCTTTATAAAAAATACGCTGATATAACCGTTGATTGCAGCGGAGATGCGTATCCGAAGTATCAAGGAAGAGTGCTTTCTGCGATAAAATATGTCAAAGAATATATTTGATGTGGATAGCCAGTATGACTTGCCGAGCGAATTTTCGAAAAATATCATCAGATTTTCATTCGATTTAGGTTGGTATTGGCTAAAGTGAAAGCTATCAGGTAAAAATAAAATAATCAAGAGACTGATTGGATGTTTTTCGCATCTTGAGCAGTCTCTTTTTTATATTTAATTACATACAAAAATCGTCTTTCAGAACAATATTTCACGTAGAGCCTTAACCAAATGTTCAGCATCGGATTCCTTATTGAATATTGATAAGCTGACACGTATTAAACCGGTATTGTAACTACCGAGTGTTCTGTGCGCAAGAGGTGAACAGTGCAGGCCCTCTCTTATGCAAATACCGAATCTGTCAAGCTCGGAAGCTATTTCTGATGACTCCTTATCTCGAAATCTGAACGATATAATTCCGTTTTCGGAGCCGAAGAGCTCAATGCCGTCAATTTGCTTTAGCGACTCATGAAAAATGTCCGTAAGCATTTTGTTTTTTTCTTCTATATAGTGTAATCCCAGCTTGTTAATATATTCTATTCCAGCACGAAGGGCAACTATTGATGGGGTTGGAAGAGTGCCTGCTTCCATCCTTTCAGGCAGATTTTTAGGCATGCCCGGGTTTTTGGATTCGTTGCCGCTGCCCCCTTCAATAACGGTTTGTGTCGGAATCTCTTTTCCAAATACCAGAAAGCCTGCGCCCTGTATGCCGAAGAGCCCCTTATGTCCGGGAGCGCAAAGCGCATCGCAGGGATTTTTGGATAGATTGATTTTTTTGTGACCTATTAGCTGGGAAGCGTCAACTATCAACAAAAGGTTATGCTTTTTTGCAATTTTTGATAAAATTTCAAGAGGTATTTCCTTGCCGCTAACGTTTGACATCAGCGTAGAAACTATTGCTTTTGTAGTTGGTTTGATACACTTTTTTATATTTTCAGCTATATCACCGCTTGTGGAAAAGACCGAATAATCTATACCTTTTGTTTTATGAAGCTTATGAATCGGGCGAAGAACCGAATTATGCTCTAGATCGGAAATCAATACGTGGCATTTTTTCGTAATAAGGCCTTTTATAGCAAAGTTAAGCGCATAAGTCGCGTTTGCGGTAAAGCAAACGTTTTCCGGGGAATTTGCGGAAAGGAAATCGGATACGCACTCTCTTGCGCGGTATATTTCTTCACTCGTTCTTATGGCTAGGGAATGAGAGCTGCGTCCCGAATTTGCGCAGTATTTTTTTATACAAATTTCGGTTTCTTCAATTACCGACCTTGGCTTTGGAAAGCTTGTTGCGGCGTTGTCAAGATAGATCATTTACTTAAGCTCCGTTTCTTTTTTCTTTTTTGTCCAAGGCCATAACGTTAGCTATTCACCGTAAAGCGAATATGCTATACCGTTTTCACGAAGAATGCGTACGGCCTCTAAAAGTAACGAACTGTTAAATTCTATTCCGTGAGTGCAGCCGTTATTGCTTTGAGAAGCGTCAATTTTTACGATTCTGGAATCTATATTTTGTTTTGAAAGGAGTTTTCGTCCCTTAATAGCATAGGTTACTGAGCTGACTGTAATAATTACTTTTTTCATTTTTCAATTTCCTTTTCAAAAAAATTATACAATAGCAGTTTATGAAAAAAATCTTTTAAAGTTGACCAATAAAGATAAAAAATGCTGGACTTTTGTAAAAAAATATGATATACTATATTGTAAATCTTTTAGAATTTTTGGGAGTGGGAAAAATTGGAAATATTCCGACTTACAGATGATAAAAAATTTGCATCGAACTGTTATATTCTTGTTTCTGAAAAATCCTTTTCCGTCGTAGATCCGTCGATTTCCTACGAGGATGCTTTGATGAGCGTACCTGCTATCAGCTCCTTGGAGCCCGAGTACGTCCTTTTAACTCACGGTCACCTTGATCATATATGGGAGATTGACACATACGTAGAGCGTGGACTTAAGGTTCTTGTTTCGGAGGAGGATGGTAAAATGCTTTCCGATACGGCTCTCAATTGCGCATTTATGTTAAGAGGTAAAATCAACTCGTATAAAGGTGAATACCAAGTAATTAAAGACGGTGAGGCAATCAAGGTAGGAGATAACGATTTTAAGGTAATTTCAACGCCAGGGCATACGAAGGGCTCGCTTTGTTATCTTTCAGATGAGATTATATTTACAGGAGATACATTGTTTGCGGGCGGCTCTTACGGAAGATATGACCTTCCGAGCGGTAACCGCGAGGAGCTTAGCGCATCTTTGCGAAAGCTGTTTATGCTTCCGGAAGACTTGCGTGTATATTCGGGGCACGGAGAAGCCACAAAATTGAAGGACACAAAATCATTCTTTTAAAATATAAAAGGGGAATCCAAAATGGAAGAGCTCAAAAGTAATTTTATACATGACATAATAGACGAGGATCTTGCAAAGAATCCTGAACTTAAAATTCATACGAGATTTCCTCCTGAGCCTAACGGATATCTTCATATCGGTTCGGCAAAGGCTATATGGATAAATGCGATGACCGCAAAAAAGTACGGCGGTTTGTTTAATCTTCGTTATGATGACACCAATCCCGCGAAGGAAGATAACGAGTACGTAGAAAGCATTTATGAGGATTTAAAATGGCTTGGATGCGAGCCTACGGGCGGTGTATTTTACGGCTCGGACTACTTTGATAAGTGCTACGAGTATGCCGTTCAGCTCATAAAAGACGGTAAGGCATACGTTTGCGACCTTTCTGCAGACGAGCTCAGAGAGTATAGAGGTACGCTTACCGCTCCGGGTAAGAACAGTCCTTACAGAGATAGAAGCGTTGAAGAAAACCTTGACCTTTTTGAGAGAATGAAAAACGGCGAGTTTGAAGACGGTTCTAAAACACTTCGCGCTAAAATAGATATGGCGTCTCCGAATATGAATTTGCGTGACCCTGCTATTTACAGAATTGCGCATCTTTCTCATCACCGTCAGGGAGATAAGTGGTGCATATATCCCTTGTACGATTACGCTCATCCTATTCAGGACGCTATGGAGGGAATCACACATTCGCTTTGCTCGATAGAGTTTGAAAACCATAGACCTCTTTACGATTGGGTTATCGAAAATATAGGTATAAACAATAATCCTAATCCCAAGCAGAGAGAATTTGCGCGTCTTAACGTAACACACACGGTTATGTCAAAGCGCTATCTCCGAAAGCTTGTTGAAACGGGACTTGTTGACGGCTGGGATGACCCCAGAATGCCCACCCTTTGCGGACTTCGCAGACGTGGATACACTCCGTCGGCGATATTTGATTTCGTTGCGCGCGCAGGCGTCGCAAAGTCTTACAGTATAGTTGATTATGAGCTTCTCGAGCATTGTATAAGAGAAGAGCTTAACGCTACCGCAAACAGAAAGGTTGCTATTCTTCATCCAATCAAGGTAACCGTTACAAACTATCCCGAGGATAAGGTTGAATATTTCGAGCTTCCCAATAACCCCGCCGCTCCGGAATCCGGGACTCGCAAGGTTGCGTTTACGAGAGAGCTTTATATTGACGCAGACGATTTCGCAGAAGTTCCTCCGCCCAAGTTCTTCAGAATGAAGCCTGACGGAGAGGTTCGTCTTATGGGCGCTTATATTGTTAAGTGCAACGAGATAATCAAGGATGAGATGGGTAACGTCAAGGAAATTCTTTGCACCGCAGATCTTGAAACGGGCAACGGAATGCCGATAGACGGCAGAAAGATAAAGGGAACTATTCATTGGCTTTCTAAGGAGCACTCTGCTGATGCTACAGTTATGCTTTACGATTTCCTCTTTGATATAGAGAATACCGCAGATATCCCAGAGGATAAAACCTACGATGATTATCTAAACACTTCATCTGTTATCAAGCTCGAGGGATGCAAGGTAGAGCCCTCGCTTATGGATGCCGAGCCTTCGGATAAGTTCCAGTTTGTAAGATGTGGATATTTCGTAAAGGATACCAAGCACGAGAATACCTTCAATCGCATAGTAGGTCTTAAGGATAGCTTTCCTAAAAATAAATAATTAAACTTAAAGCCCATTTAGCATAGGAAACTCTGTCGCTAAATGGGCGTACTTGTATGTTATGAAAATAAAAGATTTGTATAAAAAAATACTTTTTTATACCTCTGTTCCTAAATGTGTGTGCTGCAGAGAGAAGCTTAATGCAGATGACGTAGCGCTTTGTGAAAGATGCAATGCCGAATACGAAAAAACAAAAGACAGAATTTGTTCCGTATGCTTTAAGCCTCTTGGCGAATGCATTTGTACGAATGAGTATCTTGAGCGTCATATGATGCGTAAGCTTATTAAGGTTTTCCGCTATAAGCCATCATCTGACCCAAATGAAAGACTTCCTTCTAACGAGTTAATATATAATATAAAAAGAGGAAAACGCAACGATTTGCTTGATTTTATCAGCAATGAAATGATATCTTCTATCAAAAATTCTTTGAAATATGAGAATTATATTATAACGAACGTACCAAGAAGCAGAAAGAGAGTTTTGAAATACGGTCTTGACCATTCTGCCGAAATCGCAAAAGCAATAGCAAAGAAGCTCAATATAGAGTATGTTTGCGTATTGAAGTCAAAATCCAAAGAGGCACAAAAGAAAACTCACGGAGAGGAACGTCTGAAAAACGCAAGCTTCGATTATATATCAAAAGCCCCGGATATAAAAGGTAAGCGTGTTATCCTTGTTGACGATATTGTTACCACGGGAGCTTCAATGGGCGCCTCTGCCGTACTGATTCGAGGTCTTGGCGCAAAAGAGGTCGTTGGAGCCGCGATAGCTATCGCATTTAAGGATAAGTATCAGCCCTTTGTAAATACAGATTTTTCTTACCTTTAATTATATAACATATAAGAGAATAAAAAAACGACTTTATCCAATAAAAGATAAAGTCGTTTTTCTATTAAGAAGTTTTAATTAACCAAGCTTTGTGTAGTTAACCTTAACACCGGGTCCCATAGTAGTTGCAACTACGCAGCTCTTAATGTACTGACCCTTAGCAGCAGCAGGCTTAGCCTTGATAACTGCGCCAACAAGAGTGTTGAAGTTCTCAGCAAGCTTTTCTGCGCCGAAGGAAGCCTTTCCAATGGGGCAGTGAATGATGTTGGTCTTGTCAAGACGGTATTCAATCTTACCTGCTTTAGCGTCGGTAACAGCCTTAGCAACGTCAGGAGTAACGGTACCTGCCTTGGGGTTAGGCATAAGTCCCTTAGGACCGAGAACCTTACCAAGACGTCCGATAACGCCCATCATGTCGGGAGAAGCGATAACAACGTCGAACTCGAACCAGTTTTCAGTCTGAATCTTCTGAACGAAGTCTTCAGCGCCTACGTAGTCAGCGCCTGCAGCCTTTGCAGCTTCAGCCTTGTCACCACGAGCGAAAACGAGAGTTCTAACGGTCTTACCTGTACCGTTGGGAAGAACGATTGCGCCTCTTACCTGCTGGTCAGCGTGACGAGAGTCAACGCCGAGACGGATATGAATTTCAACGGTTTCATCAAACTTTGCCTTTGCGGTCTGGCAAACTATACCAAGCGCTTCATCAGCGTCATACATTTTAGACTTGTCGAAAAGCTCGACACTAGCCATATATTTTTTACCCATTTTAGCCATTTTCCATTACCTCCTAATTACTCTTCAACAGTGATACCCATGCTGCGCGCAGTACCTGCGATCATGCTCATAGCAGCCTCGATAGAAGCAGCGTTGAGGTCGGGCATCTTTGTTTCAGCAATTTTGCGAACCTGCTCCTTGGTGAGTTTAGCAACCTTGGTCTTGTTAGGAGTAGCGGATGCTGTCTCAATACCGCAAGCCTTCTTGATAAGAACGGGAGCGGGGGGAGTCTTTGTAATGAAAGTGAACGAACGGTCTGCGTAAACAGTGATGATAACGGGGATGATAAGACCGATATCATTCTTGGTTCTATCGTTGAATTCCTTGGTAAATGCAGGAATTGCAACACCGTACTGACCGAGTGCGGGACCTACGGGGGGCTGGGGAGTAGCCTTTCCGGCAGGAAGCTGTAATTTGATGTAACCCATTATTTTCTTTGCCATGATAATAAACCTCCATATGTGGTGCTGAAATCGGGAGAATTTAAAAAAGATTTTTCTCCCTCCCACAATAATAATGGCGAGGCAGAATAGGAATACCTTATTCTGCTATGCGGACGTCCTTTGCATCAACCATGATGGGGAAGTCACGCTTTTCAGTCGAAACAAGAATACCAAGCTGTTTCTTGTCGTCGCTGATATTTTGAAGAACGCCTGAGTAACCTGCGAAGATTCCGTCAACAACCTTAACGGTATCTCCGATGTTGAAGAGGAATTCATCCTTAACAACTTCAACCTGGAACATAGCGATTTCTTCATCAGTAAGTGGTGTAGGCTCTGATCCGGGGCCTACAAAGCCGGTAACGCCGGTAATATTACGTACAACGTGCCAGCTTTCATCAGTCATTGTCATCTTAACGAAAACGTAGCTGGGGAAGAGCTTTGTTTCAATCTGCTTAACTTCACCCTTGTCATTGGTTTCCTCGGTGATTTCGACAGGAATCTTGATGTCATAAATCAAATGTCCGAGACCGCGGTTTTCTACGATTTTTTCAATGCTGATTTTTACTTTGTTTTCGTAACCCGTATATGTGTGGGCTACATACCATCTGGGACCAAGGTTTTTTTCGTTAATGTTGCTCATAACAAGCGCCTCTTAGCCTATAAGACCGGCAACACCGTTGATGAGATATGAGCAAGCCAAGTCGATAATAGCGATAACCAAGCTGAAAGCAATAACAGTAACTATAACAAGCTTTGTGTTCTTTGACAATTCTGCTTTGGGGGTCCAAACGACCTTTTTCATTTCGCCGACTGTATCCTTGCAAAGCTTAACGAACTTTTTCCAAATACGTTTGAAGAAGTTTTCTTTTTTAGGAGCATTCTTCTTGGATTTTTTCTCTGCAGGAAGAGTAGCTTCTTCGGTAACTTCTACTGTATCTTTGTTCAATTCATTCGACATAATAAAACAATCCTCTCTAAGATTACTTTGTTTCCTTGTGCAAAGTGTGTTTGCGGCAGAAACGGCAGAACTTGTTCATTTCAAGTCTGTCTGGATCATTTTTCTTGTTTTTCTTTGTGTCATAATTTCTTTGCTTGCATTCAGAGCAGGCCAATGTGATTTTGACTCTCATGTTTTCGGCACCTCCTAATAGAATTCGGGAAAACCCGTAAATACCTCCCTCAATGGCGGAGCACACGCTCGTCCCAGAAAAAGAGCGCGTAAAAAAAGCCTCCGACAGAGGTAAAGACATTATATCACAAAAATCAATGCTTGTCAACCCCAAAATGAAAAAATATTTTATTTATAATATATTTATAGTGTTAGTAGTAATGCGAGTAAAAAACAGGAGAGGAATTTAGAAATAATACACAAAATATAAAAAGGAATTGAAATTGTAAGGGAAGAATGATATAATAAGGTAGAAAAACAGGTTAGGAGAATGAAAATGATTATTAAAGTTCTTGACAGGGCAGCTATGGGCTATGACCTTTCATTTGAAGAGTTAAAAAAATTCGGAGATGTCGTCATATATGACAATACGTCAGCAGATGAGCTTCAAAAGAGAGCGGCAGATGCCGAGGTTCTTGTTATTAACAAGGTTAAAATAGGCAGGGAATTTCTTGCCGATGCTAAAAAATTGAAGCTTATCTGTGTTTTTGCGACCGGATTCGATAACGTAGATATCAAGGCTGCAAAAGAGTTTGGAATTGCGGTATGCAACGTTCCTGCTTATTCTAGGGATAGCGTTGCGCTCTTTACCGTGGCGAACGTTCTTTATCTCTTTACCCACCTTAAAGAATACGCAAGGCACGTCACTTCAGGTAAATATACGGAAGAGGGAAAAGCCAATTCTCTTATTCCCGTATATCACGAAATGCGCGGCAAGGTGTGGGGAATTATCGGATTTGGAAACATAGGAAGAGCCGTGGCTAAAGCCGCCGAAGCGCTCGGCGCAAGGGTTATAGTTAACAAGAGAACTCCAATTGACGATTATGAGTGCGTTGACCTTGATACCTTGTGCGAAAGCTCGGACATTATAACTATTCATTGTCCTCTCAACGAACAGACACGTGGAATGATTAACTACGACCGTATAGAGAAAATGAAGACGGGAGTTGTTTTGGTTAACGAAGCCAGAGGCGCAGTGCTAGATGAAGAAGCGGTAGCAAATAGCGTGCTGCTCGGTAAAATAGGTGCCTTTGGAAGCGACGTTTATTCCGTCGAGCCTTTTGACAAAAAGCACCCCTTTACCGCTCTTCTGGAGCTCGACAACGTGTGCCTTACTCCTCATGCGGCATGGGGTGCTTACGAGGCAAGAGTTCGCTGCCTCAATATAATATCAGGTAATATACAAGCCTTTGTTGATGGAAAAATTCAAAATAGAGTAGATATTATCGGGCAGAATTAACCTCTATCAACCGTTATAACGCAGAAAGTATCTTCCTTTATTTCCTGTATTGCTTTTTCGATTTTGCATTTTGCCTCCTCGGGCGAAAGCTTGCTTTCAAAAGGAAGCACTATATCAAATATAAGATTGGTATGAGTCGTTCCTATAACGGCGCGGAAGTCGTGCATTGAAATACGCTCATCAATCTTCTTGATGCCCTCGAGAGCTATTTCTTTGAGGGCATTGATAGTTTCATCGTTTACAACGATCGGGTCAAGGTGGATTGTGCATTGTATGTTAAGCTCGTGAGAGATTCGTTTCTCTATATTGTCTATGGTATCGTGAAGCTCAAATATGTCATCCTCACCGTTTACTTCCGCATGGAAGGATGCAATGTAATGTCCGGGACCGTAGTTATGAACGAGCATATCGTGTATTCCGACAATTTCGGGGTATTCATTTACGATATCTTCTATTGCCTTAACAGTGCTTTCAACAGGCGCTTCACCGAGAATAAGATTTTTGTTTTCGAGAAGTATCTTTGCTCCGGCAATAAGTATAAGAACGGATACGCCGAGTCCTACTATCGAGTCAATTATAACGATATCGGTAATCCAAACTATTATAGAGGATGCTAATACCGCCGTGGTGGATATTGAATCGCTAAGCGAGTCCGCCGCGGCTGCTTTTATTACCGAAGAGCCTATTTTTTTGCTGATTTTAGTATAGAAGAGCGCAAGCCATAGCTTCATAAGTATTGAGACCGAAAGTATTACTATTGTAATAGTTTTAACGTTCAGCGGTGAAGTCTCGGAAAAACCGAAAATTTTCGATACAGAATCTACAAGCAAATCAAACCCTACGTTTAATATAAGGAATGAAACTATAAGAGAAGCTATATATTCTATTCTGGCATGACCGAACGGATGGTCTCTGTCAGCGGGCTTTGAAGCGATTTTGAAGCTTATAAACGTGACACCCGACGAGCCTGCATCTGATAGATTGTTAATTCCGTCAGCAAGTATCGCAAGCGAGCCCGAAAGTATGCCCGCAAGCATTTTGATAGCGGCAAGCAGGGCATTGACCGTAATTCCTACGATACTTGAAAAGGTTCCGTATTTTTCACGAACACTGCCGTTTTCAACGTTTTCTTTGTCCTTTATGAATAGTTTTATCAAAAGTTCAGTCATATTTTTCCCTCGGAATATTTACATTTTTGAAATTATATGCTAAAATAGTACGGGTTAACAAATTGTGTGGTCGCCGATGGCGGCAGAATGGAGATTGATATGTCACTTTCCGTACATAACGTTATATATAAAGATTTAAAGTCTTTGTCCGTAGAACTGGAATTTACAGTTGCTTGCTGCAGAGTAGAGGGGAGCGAGCTTATAAAGCTTAACCTCGGAAACGAAGATGCCGCGGCAAAATTCCATTCGTCTGCAACGAAGCTTTTAAAGATGATGAAAAGAGACGGCGTTATTCAGCTTTTCCTCTTTGAGAACGAGCTTAAGTCTCAGGATAAGATGGAAGCGGTCTATTTGCTTAATAAATTTCCTTTTCTTGCAGACATTGAGATTTTATCTGAAAACTCAATTTACGTAAAGCTTTAATAATTTAAACAAAACTAAAGAGGTTGCAATTCGAAGAATCGTTTCTGCAACCTCTTTATAGTTATATGAAATTACTGGTTGTTTTCAAGGTAAGTAACAACGTCACCAACAGTGCTAAAGTGGTGAAGATCCTCATCATCGATTACAACGTTAAACTTTTCTTCGCAAGCTAAAACAAGTTCTGCAAGCTCAAGAGAGTTGATGCCAAGGTCGCCGGCAAGCTCTGCTTCCATAGTGACATCCTCGGGCTTAACACGAAGCTCGTCTACAAGAAACTGCTTTACATTTTCAAACATAAAATATCCTCCTTATTCAGAATAGCGCAAGTGAAACGCATATATGCGAATGACAAGCACGCTTTATAATACAATAATATTTTCAATTTGTCAATACTTTTTTAAAAAATAAGGAAGTTTGCATAAATTTATCGACACAAAATTGTAGATTTATTACGATATTTTTTGCAAAAAAACAAAAAACGATTATTTTCGTTTAAACAATATTGCTTTGTTGTTGACATTTTTTCGTTTTTATGTTATATTATTTTAGAATGTTGTATAAAGGCATGGTATTAATTGATGTGGGGATGGATTGGATGTATTTTGAGCGCGGTTTTGGTATCCGTATGCTCTGTCTATATTGCCGTTAAAAATAGGAATGCCGCTCTTAACGTTAGTCTTGATGATATTGTAGGCGAGAAATGCACCGTTATAGAAACCGTAGATAATTATGCTGGTAGCGGTCAAGTCAGAGTCAAGGGAACGGAGTGGTCAGCGAGAAGCGTAGATGACGATGACGTTTTTGAGGCAGGAACGACCTTGAGAGTTGTAGCTATTGAGGGAGTTAAGCTTATCTGTAACAAAAATTAGAGCTTAAATTTGAATTTTTAATATCTGTCGATTGCCAAACGGTTCTTCGGTGCAATTATTGAATGCATAGTTAACAAATCTTCAAAAATGCCTGAAAAACTTTTAAAAAAGCTATTGACAAAATAAAATTATTCTGTTATAATATTGAGCGTTGCCGAGTATGCGACTTTAGCTCAGCTGGATAGAGCAACTGCCTTCTAAGCAGTAGGTCGGGGGTTCGAGTCCCTCAAGTCGCGCCATATGGTGGGATTAGCTCAGTTGGCAGTAGCGCCAGGTTGTGGCCCTGGAGGTCGTGGGTTCAAGTCCCATATCTCACCCCATAATTATGAAAAAGCCGATTTTTATCGGCTTTTTTTCATTTTAAGTCATTATCGAAATAAAGCATTTGCGTGACGCGAAAGGTCTTCGCAGTATTCAGAGCCGCTGGGGCTATAAGAAAGACTCAAAGGGCAAAACGAAGCTCAGGTATCCTATGGACGTATTCGTTACCGACGTATCACGTGAAATGCCGGGAATGGAGCATCTTGCGGATATGCACTCTGCTGAAGCGTTTCTTGCTATTAACAATGTATATGAATCTGCAAAGGCTGCCGAAAAGGATAAATCGATATCAAAACCAAGGGAAGAGATAAGCTCCAAATTGAATATTTTTCGCCCTTGTATTGAAATTGTGAACAAAATGTGATATCATAAACGTATAAAAACAAATAGGAGGTTTTTATGTTTAAATTTTCACTTAACAGCCCTGTAATTTACATTATGGTCGCTATCGTTATTTCCGTTGTTATTGCTCAGTCCGTTTTCTTCCTTGTAAAAGCTTACAAGAGAGGAATCGAGCTTGGAATGGAAAAAACGGTGCTCAATGCTACTATAAAGCGCTCTGCGCTGTTTACTATCGCTCCTGCGGTTGCGGTATTTATGGGCGTCGTATCGCTCGTTAATATGCTTGGCGTAGCTTTGCCTTGGTTGAGACTTTCAATTATAGGCGCTGTTACTTATGAATTACCCGCAGCTCAGCAGACGATGCTTACTATGGGGATTGATACTATCACTAATGCAAAGCAGTACGTTACGGTGGCTTTCGTTATGACGTTTGGTATTGCCGCAAGCCTTATTCTAGCGCCTATAACCTGTAGAAAAATCACGAGCGGAATGCTTAAGGTTAAGGATAAGGATAAGAAGTGGATGGATCTTCTTATGACAAGTATGTTCGTAGGTATGCTCGCAGCGTTCCTTGGATACATAGTTTGTGATATAGGTCTTGTGTTTGAAACCGTGAATAATGAGAAGCAGCTTGCATTCCATTATCAGCTTGAGTATTGGATTCCCGTATTCGTTATGGCAATTTCGGCAGGTCTTATGGCTGTATGCGGCATACTTCTTAAGAAGTTTAATTGGAAGTGGCTCAATGACTACGCTTTGCCTATTTCTATGATAGGAAGTATGGCACTCGCTATTCCGCTTTCGTTGATAATAAAAGGATAAGGAGGAGAGAAGATGAATTATATTGATAAAATGCATAGATACGGTCGAATCTGGGCAGTTATTACTTGTTCTGTAATTATGGCTTTTCCGTTCGTTCTCGCAATTTGCTTTTCGGCTTGGCCCGATCTCGGAGAATTTTTCAATTCTCTTTATCCCATCGCGCTAACGTTCTGGCCTGTTGGCATTATTGAGGTAATTACTTATACGCCTATGCTTGGCGTCGGCGGAACTTATCTTGGCTTTGTAACCGGAAATCTTTCTTCACTCAAGGTACCTTGTGCTCTCGATTCGATGGAGAAGGCAAACGTTAAGGCAGACAGTGATGAGGGCGAGGTTATATCAACAATATCTATCGCAACGTCGTCTATTGTAACAATTCTTATTATATTTGTAGGTGTATTACTGCTTTCTTCGATAAGCGGGTTCCTTTCAAGCGATATTATGGCACCCGCATTTGATAACGTTCTTCCCGCGCTCTTTGGCGGTCTTGGGGTGGTTTATTTGTCAAGATACTTTAAGATAGCCGTTCTTCCTATGGCGCTTATGGTTCTTTTGTTCATATTCGTTCCTTATCTGAATTCCGGAATGGTAGGAATTATGATTCCCGTAAGTATGGTAATAACGCTCCTTTACTCAAGATATCTTTACAATAAGTCCAATAAAGCACTTGCGACAGAGGCGAATGAAAAGGCGGAAGTGAGCGAGGCAGAGTGATATGATAGGAGTTTATATTGGCATTGGAATTGCTGTTGCTTTTCTCGCACTGGTAGCCGTCGTTTTGGTAAGAACAATACTGTTTAAAGTAAGCGCTCAGGAAATTCATGAGATTGAAGCTGTGGACGTCAACGTTGAAAAAGCGGTCTTGGATCTTGCTGAAATGATTAAATGTAAAACCGTTTCAAATTCAAACAAATCGCTTGAAAATGAAGCAGAATTTGATAAATTCAAGAGTCTTCTGCCTCGTATTTTCCCCAATATTTACGAAAAATGCGAATTTGAATATGTAGGAAACAGAGGCTTGCTTTATCGCTATGCAGGTAAAAGCTCCGATGCTCCTACCGTTCTTATGGCGCATTATGACGTAGTTTCCGTTGAAGAGAGCTTATGGGAAAAGCCCCCATTTGACGCCGTGCTTGAAAATGGCGTTCTTTGGGGTAGAGGTACGCTTGACACCAAGGGAACCCTCAACGGTGCGATGCAGGCACTTGAGGCGTTGATTGGCAAAGGCTTTATCCCCGAAAACGACATATATCTTGCGTTTGCGGGTGATGAGGAAATCAATGGAAGCGCCGCTTCTATGATAGTTGATCTCTTCGAGAAGAGGGGTATTACGCCAGGGGCTGTTGTAGATGAGGGCGGAGCCGTAGTAAGAAACGTATTTCCGGGTGTAAAAGAGCCTTGCGCACTTGTAGGAATTGCCGAAAAGGGAATGCTTAACGTTGAATTTGCCTATTCGGGCAACGGAGGGCACTCTTCATCACCAAAGCCTCACACTCCTGTTGGAAAGCTCAGCCAAGCTTGCGTTAATATCGAAAATCATCCGTTTAAGTTCCATGTATGCGATGCGACGAGAAGTATGCTTAATACGCTTGCAAAGCATTCAACCTTTGTGTACCGTATGATTTTTGCAAACCTGTGGCTCTTCTCACCCGTACTCAACCTTATATGCAAGAAGAGCGGCGGAGAGCTTAACGCCTTGCTTCGTACAACCTGTGCGTTTACTCAAATGAAAGGATCAAAGGGAATTAACGTTATCCCGGCAAGCGCTTCTATGGGCGCAAATCTCAGAATCATTCCCGGAGAAACCGTTGAAAGCGCGATTGAATATCTTAAAAAGACGATAAATAATCCCGAGATAACGATAAGTAAAATATACGGGAACAATCCCTCGGTGGTTTCAGCAGTGGGCTCTGATGGCTGGAATAGAGTGGTAAATGCTATAAACGGCACTTGGACTGACGCTATCGTATCCCCTTATCTGATGTTTGCTTGCAGCGATTCTCGTCATTGGGGAAGAATCAGCAACAAGGTTTACCGCTTTTCAGCTATGGCTCTTACTAATGAGGAAAGAGCTTCGATTCACGGAAATAATGAAAAAATCCCCGTGGAAACTGTTAAAAAGACGGTTGAATTCTATTTGAGACTAATCAAGCAGTCGTAAGCTTGAATTTGTTTAAAAACAAAATAAAAGGGAAGTATGTTGCTGATTTGTACATACTTCCCTCATTGTTTTTAATACTATTTTCCTATCGAAGATTCGTGCTTTAACTCGAAATTTAAACGGTTACTATCTGTATTTATGCGTATCATTAAATTCTCGCAATTGTTTTTCAAAAGAATATTGGTTATTTCATTCTCAATTTCCGTGGTAATAAGCCTTGATATAGGTCTTGCCCCGAATCCTGCTTCTTTACCTTTTTTTGCGATATATTCGGCGATATCTTCCGAGTATTCAAGCTTAACGCCGAGCCCTTCGAGTCGAGTGCTTAATTTTTTCAGCATATGCGAGGCTATTTGGGTTAGGGTGGCTTCCGATAGTGGCAAGAATGGAATAATTTCATCTATTCTGTTGATGAATTCGGGCTTTAAGAATTTTTTCAGGCTTTCGTTTATTTTTTCACGCTCATTATTGCTATAAGAGCTTATAAAACCTAGCTTTCCGTTCTTATCAAGTCCATCGGAACCTATATTTGAAGTCATAATTATAAACGTATTCCGGAAGCTTACCTTACGCCCTGCCGAGTCTGTAAGAAATCCGTCGTCCATAATTTGAAGCAATAAGTTTTGTACAGATGCCGATGCTTTTTCAATCTCATCGAACAAAATTACAGAATAGGGATGACGCCTTACCTTTTCCGTGAGCGAGCCGCCCTCTTCAAAGCCAACGTATCCCGGAGGCGCGCCGATTAGCTTTGAAATCGAGTGTTTTTCTCCAAATTCGGACATATCAAGCTTTATCAAAGATTCCTTGCTGGGAAAAAGAGCTTTTGCCAAAGCGTATCCGAGCGCAGTTTTTCCGACACCGCTCTCACCGAGAAAAAGAAATATTCCGCGAGGGCGCTCGGGGTCGTTTATACCAACCTTGCTTCGTAGTATAGCACTGGTTAAAAGAGTTATGGCGTTATCTTGACCGATAATCTCTTTTGAAAGTGTTTCGCTGAGTGTGTTATAGTCGTCATCCTCTGAAATTCCGCTGATCGGTATACCCGTCATTTCGGTAACTATGTCCTTGATATCACTGCTTTTGACTAAACGTTCACTATCGGAATTAAGAGCCTTTTCTTTTTCGAAATAGAGCTCTTTTGTATATACGCTCTCAATTTCGTGTAAATTTTCCGCAAGCTTAAAGTTCTTTGCTTTGACAGCCTCTTCCTTCAACTTTGAAGTCTGCCTTATTTTTTCTTCGAGTTCTGCGGATTTGTTGTTGATATTGCTTTTGATGTTAACCTTGGCGCAGGCTTCGTCCAGAAGGTCCAGAGCTTTATCCGGCAGATGACGGTCTTGGATATATCTCTCTGAAAGCTTTACAGCGCTTATGAGCGCATCTCTCGTTATTTTTACAGAATGATGCTTTTCATATCTTTCCTTTACCTTTTCTAAAATATTGATAGTCGCATCCGTGTCTGTTTCTTCGATAAGCAGAGGTTGAAATCTTCTCTCAAGCGCAGGGTCCTTTTCAATGTATTTACGGTATTCCGTAAGAGTTGTTGCTCCTATGAGTTGAATGTTGCTTCTTGCAAGCTCGGGCTTAAGTATATTAGCCGCGTCTATTGCGCCCTCCGCCGAGCCTGCCCCCACTATCGTGTGTATTTCATCAATGAAGAGTATTACGTAATCGTTCTTCGATGCTTCGGATATTATGGATTTTATGCGCTCTTCAAAATCTCCGCGATATTTTGCGCCGGCAATCATTGAGGTCAGATCAACCGAATAAATGATTTTTCCGGAGAGAATATTAGGAACGGTGCCGTCGGAAATCCTTTTTGCAAGTCCCTCCACGATAGCTGTTTTTCCAACTCCCGCTTCACCGATAAGGCAGGGGTTGTTTTTGTTTTTTCTTGTAAGTATTCGTATAAGACGCTCTGTTTCGCTGTCTCTTCCTATTACGGGCTCCAGTTTTCCGTCTTTTGCGAGAGCGTTAAGATTTTTGCCGTACTGATTCAAAAAAGAGAGCCCGTCGTAGCTTTTTTTCGGTATATTACTTTTATCGGTAGAGCGTAAAAACGTTATAACCTCGTCTTTTAAAATAGAAATATCGCAGCTTATATATTCTAGTATTTTATTTGCTACAGAGTCCTTTTGGTCTAAAAGAGCGAGAAGCATATGCTCCGTTCCTATTTTTTGAGATGAATATCTTAATGCATATTTATAGGAGCTTTCTATGATTTTTCTGCAACGCGGTGTCATATCTGTCGAGCTCAAAGCGCTTTTTGCTCCGATTCCCGAAAATTCCTTTATTCCGTCATCTATTTTTTCTTTTGTCACGCCGCATTTCGAAAGAATCGCAAAGGAGCAAGATAACGAGTCCTTACAAAGCGAAATCAGAATATGCTCGCTTCCGATGTAGGTATGACCGTATTCTTCGGCAGCTTTTACTGCGTTATTTAAGGCTTTTTCGGCTTTTTCGGTAAATTTATTGCTCATTACGTTCTCCCGGTACTGTTTACTGATTTGAAAGTTTATTTTTCTCTTTAAATTTGTTTTTTCTTATTAGTTAGAGTCTTGACCTAAAAATCAATTTTTATTAACAGCGTCAGAATTTTTGTCTTTCGTTTACCTCATTCTTTAGGCGAGCGAAGAATTTTTTCGTGACTGTTCCGGTTTGCTTTTCTCTGAAATATCCTTGCAGGTCAGATACGGATTTTTCAGTTGCAGTAGAGAAAAAGTCTCCCCATACCGATTCAAGATCTAAATAATACTTCGCCAGCTCTCGTATATAAGTATTGAGAACTGCTACGTCACTGCCCGAATCACCTATTTTTAATGGAAATACGGTGCTGTCTAAAGTATCATAGTCGGTATAGTATTCCTTGAGGGCTTCTGTGTAGAGTAAATAAAGAAGGTCGAAGGTCTCTTTTTCTACTTTTCCTGTTATGGGCAGGGAATTTTGTCTTTGAAATTCTTTGACAGCGGTAACGGTCTCCTCGTTGAATATACCGTCAACCGAAAGATGAGGTAAGTTCGCGTTGTTTTGAGAGAGTAAAAGCAAGAAACGCTGAACGTCACTTATTGCGCCTGCCTTATCGTACAAATTATACATGTCATTCTCCTATTCAATAGTGTATCCGGGATACTGTCCCTCTCGTACGAAGCTTCCGATATACAGGTCCTCGTAAATATCCGTCAAAGCTCTCCAGGTTTGTGCGGTTACACGGTTTTCCCCTCCGGGAATATCAAAGAGGCGGTTAAAAGCGATAACCGCAGCTTCTGTTGACGGCCCGAATACGCCGTCGACCGTAACCTTCGGTATCTCGGTGTATGTGTTTGATACGTAGTTTAAGTATTCCTGGAGCGCCCTTACGTCTTCACCGCTTATCCCCTGTATCAGAATTCTTCCAGGGAAAGGAAGCGTAGCTCCCGCCATAAATTCATAATCAATAGTGGAGAGAATATTGTAATAGGTGCTTTGTATTGCGTTCCATACAGCTCTGTCAACTATACCGGTTTCGGGTAGTCCGTAGGTTTTCTGGAATGAGATAACCGAATCCAATGTTTGCTGACCGAATGAGCCGTCGGGTGTAACAGTTTGAACCGTCGGAACGAAGAGCGATATATATTCGAGGTAGTATTGCAAAACCAAAGCGCCTCTTCCGGAATCGCCAAGTTGAAGAATACCCGGATAGTTTTGGGGTAATTCGCTGTAAGAAAGCCCCTCGGAATTAATCTCATAGAGTTTTTTAACAGCATTGTAAATAAACTGAATCTTATACCACGTGGATCTTCCCACAATTCCGTCTTGCGTCAAATTGAACACCTTTTGAAATTCTTTAACCGCGGCGGTGGTATCGGGACCGAAGAAGCCGTCGGGATTTGCTATTTTTGGGATGCCGGGATAATTTTGCGAAATTCTGTTCAACCTTATCTGGACATTTTCAACGTCACGCCCGGTGTCGCCCTCTTTGAACGGAACAGGGGGCGCACTTGACGGAATACTGTCAACGGGGGCATCAAATACTATCTGTATATCGTCACCGTAATAATTACGGAGAATATCAAAATAACTGTTTCCTTGGTTGGCGAGGGTGACAGAGCCCCACTGCGAGAGTCCGTTGCAGTTAACCTCAACTCCGTCGCAGAAGGTAGCGAAGAGAGGTTCGATAAATCCGTCTCTACGTATATAATCGTTGAAAATTTCATCAACAAGCTCTGATATGTTTTCGTATATATCCCTCTGATAAACGAATGACTGGTCGTACGCTGTGCTTGACGTTATATCAAACGGCTTTCCCATGCTTCTGTAATATTCGGTATAAATGCGATTGAGTGCAACGGATATTTGGGCGAGAATATTCGCCCTTAAGGCTTCTCTTGGCCAGGTGGGATATATTTCACTTGATGCTACATTCTTTATGTAGTCGAGAAATGAAACCGTTACGTTTTCGGCATCTTCGTTAGGAGCGCCTAAATGAACTACTATGCTTTCGGGTATTGATGGGTTTGGCATTACTGTAAATCCTCGTTTTCTGTTATGATTGAAGAATTGCTTGATGAAGGAGAATTAACGTTTCTTTGAATTCCGCCGTCGGGAATCATCTCCAAAGGTAAGATTGATTTAACTCCGCCAAATACTATTACGTCGTATATAGATTTCGGATAGAATCCCGTGCCCGATGCCTCAACGTTGTATTTGGCATACGGTTGCTCCGGGGAACCGGGCGCGAGAGAATAAGATGCCGAAGGTGTGGGCAATGCTATTGTATCCGTGAGTCCGTTTCTGTCTGTCAGAATCGAATAATTTATCCCGCCGTTTTCCTCATCGCTTCCCGTAATTTTTACCGTTATGTTCGGAGTGGGAAGCGCTCCTCCTGCCGTATAAGCGCCTATTTGTAAAAATCCTTGCGATTCGTATTTCATTTTTTCCTCCAATCGTTGTGTAAAGTAAATAACCAAAAATTCCTTTTTTGAAAACATTTGAACAAAATGCGATTTTTTATTTTTGAGCTTTAAATCCTCTTGACTTTATTTATTTAATAGTTTATAATTAATACGGTATGCTGCTATAAAATATCATATGTTTTTTTCTTCGTAAGTGACACTGTGATACTTCTTTAGCATGACTGCTATAATAAAATTTATAATGGAGTGTAAAGATGAAGGAAAGTTTGTATGGCGAATTGAGCGTAATAGGAATGAGAGGCTGTGAGGATTTTGTTGCTCAGGTTGATTCATATCTTAAGGATTGGCGCAGTCACGATCAGGATATTTCCTATCTTGTAAACAGCTCTTGCCCCAGATTTGGAAGCGGCGAGGGAAAGGGTGCTCTTCACCAGTCGCTTCGCGGAAATGATGTTTACATTATATCCGACGTATTTAACCACGGCGTTACGTACAATATGTACGGAATGACTGTTCCTATGTCTCCCGATGATCATTTCCAGGATTTGAAGCGTATCATTGGCGCAATAGGCGGTAAGGCTCGCAGAATCAGCGTTATTATGCCTATGCTTTATGAGGGAAGACAGCATAAGCGCTCGAGCAGAGAATCTCTTGACTGTGCGCTTGCTCTGCAGGAGCTTGTTAATATGGGCGTAACGAACATTATAACCTTTGATGCTCACGACCCAAGAGTTCAGAACGCTATTCCTCTCAGCGGATTTGAAAACGTTCGCACGTCATATCAAATGGTTAAAGCACTCCTTAATACATATGACGATATTAAGATCGATCCCGATAACCTTATGATAATTTCTCCCGACGAGGGCTGTATGGCTAAATGTATGTACTATTCCTCGGTGATGGGAATCGACCTTGGTACATTCTACAAGCGCCGCGATTATTCTGTAATTATCAACGGCAAGAACCCCATCGTAGCTCACGAGTATCTCGGACGCGACGTTTCGGGCAAGGACGTAATAGTTATTGACGATATGATTTCTTCCGGTGATTCCGTTATAGACGTTGCAAAGCAGCTTAAGGAAAAGGGAGCAAACCGTATCTTCGTATTTGCAAGCTTTGGTTTGTTCTGCAACGGTCTTGAAAATATGGATAAGGCGTATGAAGAAGGTATCTTCACGAAGATCTTTACAACGAACCTTGTTTACAGAACACCCGAGCTTCTCAAGAGAGAGTGGTACGGTGAGGTTAATATGTGCAAGTACGTTGCGTATATTATAGATACTCTCAACCACGACCGCACAATCAGTCATCTTCTTGATCAGTCCAAGAAGATTCACGCAAAGCTTGATTCTTATAATCAGAAAAAGTAATTTGTTTTGTGAGGCTGCCCGGAGTATTTTCTACGGGTAGCCTTTGTTTTTAAATTTCACTTTGTGCCGTAAAAGGAGAACTCATGAGGATAACTCTTGAATCGGATTATGCGCTCAGAATTGTAAGCGCTCTTGCCGAATGCGACGGTGTCGTCGATGCAAATACACTTTCCGAGAAAACCTCGGTTACCTTGCGTTTTACTCTTAAAATTCTGCACAAGCTGGTGCAGGGAAATCTGGTCTCGTCTTATAAAGGCGCAAGAGGCGGATATAAGCTTAAAGAATCTGCCGATAAAATAACTCTTAAGGACGTAATAGAGCTGATAGACGGTCCTATTGCCATAGTCAGATGTCTTTCTTCGGGTGAAACCTGCTCGATGAATTCGGATAAAACGGCTTGCATTTATCATCATATTTTTGATAAAATAAGCTTTGAGCTTGCAGCGAAGCTTCAAAACATCACTATTTCCGACGTTTTGTCGAAGAAATATACCACCTTAATGGAGAATAAGTAAATGCTAAGAATTTCAAAATTGTCTTTTCCCGGTTTCGGTATCGGTGAATTTTCGGTAAACAGCGAGGCATTTTCGGTATTTGGCATATCTATTGCATGGTACGCTCTTATTATTACCTTTGGAATGGTTGCCGCCGTTGTATATACTATATGGCGAGCAAAAAAGATCGGAGTCGTTTTAGACGACGTTCTGGACTTCGTTATTTTTGCAATTCCGATAGGTATTATAGGTGCAAGGCTTTATTACGTGCTTGCCGAGATTGAAAATTATCATAGCTTTGCCGACGTTATGAATATAAGGAACGGCGGTCTTGCGATTTACGGCGGAATAATAGCCGGTGCGCTTACCGTCATTGTTGTTTCCTATGTGAAAAAAATCAATTTCTTTGCCTTTGCGGATTGCTGCACTCCGGGAATTATTCTCGCGCAGGCAATTGGAAGATGGGGCAACTTTATGAATGGCGAGGCGTTTGGAGCAGAAACCGATATTTTCTGCCGTATGGGTGTTTTGAACGTTCTTACAGGATATAGAATGACGTACGTTCATCCGACCTTCCTTTACGAATCGCTCTGGAATTTGCTCGGCTTCGTACTTATCAACATATTCTATAAGCACAAAAAATACGACGGTCAGATTTTCCTTATGGTCTTCGGCTGGTACGGACTCGGAAGAATGTTTATAGAGGGCCTCAGAGCAGACAGTCTCTATTCAAATATTTTCGGCTTGGAATTCAGGACCTCGCAGGTTCTTGCGGCGGTGATATTTATAGTTTGTCTTGCGGCACTTATTTACTTTGCCGTAAAGAAACCCGGCAAGCCTCTTTATTTCAAAGAAAGCAAGCCTGAACAGGCTAACAAAAATAAAAAATAATACGGTGGATGACGTTATGGCTAAAATTATTGACGGTAAGCTCGTTTCAGCCTCAATAAGAGCATCGGTCGCTGATGAGGTAAAGGCGCTCAGAGAAAATGGAATATGCCCGACGCTTGCCGTGATTTTGGTAGGCGACGATCCTGCTTCTGCGGTATATGTAAGAAATAAACAGAAGGCGTGTATTGAAACAGGCATTGAGCCTATACAGATAACCTTACCAAAGGAAACAACAGAGTCCGAGCTTCTCTCTAAAATAGATGAGCTCAACAGAGATTCAAAAATTCACGGAATACTCGTTCAGCTTCCGCTTCCCGAGCATATAAGCGAGGAGAAGGTAATATCAAAAATCAATCCGGAAAAGGACGTGGATGCGTTCACTCACGAAAGCGTTGGACGGATAGTTGAGGGAAAATACAGCTTTTTGCCCTGCACCCCAGCAGGAATAATGAAGCTTTTGGAGTATTACGAAATAGACGTTGCAGGCAAAGAATGTGTCGTTATAGGTAGAAGCAATATTGTAGGCAAGCCTATGGCATTACTCTTGCTTAACGCGAGCGGAACGGTTACGGTATGCCACTCGAAGACCAAAAATTTAAGCGAGGTTACGAAAAGAGCTGATATACTTATAGTTGCGGTAGGAAAAGCTAAATTTGTTACTGCGGATATGGTAAAGGAGGGCGCTGTGGTCGTTGACGTAGGGATAAACCGTATGCCCGACGGTAAGCTTGCGGGTGACGTCGATTTCGATTCAGTCTCATCGGTTGCGTCGCTTCTCACTCCGGTGCCGGGCGGTGTTGGCCCTATGACTATAGCGATGCTTATGTGCAATACCGTTTTCGCGGCAAAGCGCGCGCACAATAATAAAAAGGCTTGATTTTTTGAGTCAGAGCGCTTTTTCCATAAAAAGTTTAAAACAATTATGAAAAAAAGTGAAAAACGTATTGACAAAATGCTTTTTATACTATATAATAATTGAGTAAAATTATGAGATTGTATCTCTTTGCAAAGCGAAGGGAGGGGAAATTGAGATGGCAGAGATTAGAGTAAAAGAGAATGAAACTCTTGACAGCGCGCTTCGTCGTTTTAAGAGACAGTGCGTTAAGTCCGGCGTTCTTTCCGAGCTCCGTAAGAGAGAGCATTACGAAAAGCCCAGTGTAAAGCGTAAGAAGAAGTCTGAGGCTGCTAGAAAGCGTAAGTACAAATAATTAAAGAATCAGCGATTGGTTATTTTGACTGATCGCTTTCTTTATATAAAGAATTATGTGGAGATAAAAGTGAAAAACACTGTTGTATTCGGAAACGATGGATATCATTATACCGTCGGATATTTTACTGCAAATAAGTGGTTGGATTCGAATAATTTGGTTGCTGCCAGATCGAAATATCGTGATATAGGTCAGGAAAAGCGCGGCGTTGAGCTTGTGAAAATTTCCATTTCGGATAAAAAGATTACAGTGATTTCCGATAATTTATCCGAGTGGGGAAACTACGTCGTTTTTGAAAGCAAGGTTTATTATCTTACCGAGAACGAAATACGGGTATTTGACTTCTGCGATAAATCCGATAAAATTTTGTATAAATCCGCAGAGTGTCTTCCGGGAAGCCCGCATATTACTGCAGACGGACGCTATATAAGCCTATTTTCTTACAATGAAGAGACGCATATGCGTGCGTTCAGGTTTGATACGAAAAGCCTGAAGCTTGAAGAAATGTTCGGAAAAAAGTTCCGTGATCCATTTCCGATTGCGAATCACGTAATGATAAATCCGAAGAATGAGAATGTTTTCTTCTTCGCGCACGAGGGAGATACAAGGTATATTTCAAACCGACTGTGGCTATTCGATGATAAAGGAATGAGAAATATAGCTTCTCAAAAATTGAATTTTGACGGAGAGCTTGAGGATTGCTTCGGGCACGAAACGTGGGCTCCGTCGGGAAAAGGGATATATTTTATTAAATATGATTTATCTTTATCCGAGCCTTACGGAATCTCTTACGTCAATATAGAAACTAATGAAACGAAAGTTTTATATTCGAAATATAAATATTGGCACGTTGGCGTTTCACGCGACGAGCGTTTTCTTACGGCTGATACAAGATGCAGCGGAAAATTCAGTGAGATAATTTTGATTGATAGAATATCCGGCGAAGAGATTTTTGTCGATAAAGTTGCTACCAATAAAATTCATCCCTGCCATCCGCATCCTACCATATCCTTCGACAATAGCAAAATAGCGTATAATTCTGTTGATGATCTAGGGAATACTTGTGTTAAGATAGCGATTTTATAAACAAAAAATAGGAGAGGTTTGCTTTTACCTCTCCTTGCTTTTTTTCCTATTGTAATTATATACTTTTATTTCCTTTTCTTGCATAGAATATCCATTTAAAGTATTGAAAAAATACTTATGAAGTACGTCTCATAAAACGTATTCGATTCTCTTACGGCTAAGAAAGGGATATTATGAAAAATAAGATTATAGCGTTTTTAATACTGATGCTTGTAATTATAAATATTTTTTGCTTCTCTGTATCTGCGGCAGAGGGAATAAATTGGTACGTTAAGCGTTCGGGTAACAAGCAGCCCGTAATTTCCGAAGAGCAGAAAATTATCGAAAAGTATAACGGATATTATATTGATAAAAAGGTTTCCGATGATTCCACAAAAAAGATTATATATCTTACGTTTGATGCAGGATACGAAAACGGTAACGTTGAAAGAATACTTAACGTATTAAAGGAGAAAAACGTTACGGCCGCCTTCTTTTTGCTTGACCATATTATATTAAAAAATACCGAGCTTGTATGCCGAATGGCAAACGAGGGGCATCTGGTTTGCAATCATACGAAAAATCATAAGGATTTGACTACTTTAACAAGAAATGAAATTGTAAAAAATCTCACGGATCTTGAGAAAATATATGAGCAAAAAACGGGGAAGTGTATGGAAAAATATTTCCGTTTCCCCGAGGGAAGATATAACGAAGAATGTCTTGCTTTAATGAATGAGCTCGGATATAAAACTATATTCTGGAGCTTTGGATATGCCGATTGGGACGACACTAAGCAGCCGCCCTGTGATAAGGCTATGGAAAAAATACTGAGCAATACTCATAACGGCGAGGTAATTTTGTTACACCCCACGTCAAAAACAAATGCGGATATACTCCCCGCACTTATTGACGAGTGGAGAAAAATGGGCTATACCTTTGGAAGCCTGCACGAGCTTGTGGGATAGCAATATATAAGAAAAAAATAAAAAGGGCTGCTTCATTTAGGCATAACCGAATAAAAACACCGAGGTGTTGTATTACGCAGCACCTCGGTTATGTTTTTTATAATTAAAGACTCAGGCTCATTTTTTATTAAATTAAACCGTTTTTCCTTTTGATTTCCAAAAGTCTTTCCTTTTCTGTGACGTCATCCTTCATTATAGGCTCGTCAGCGGAAGCTTCGGGCTTTTCTTCTGGGTGCTCCTCAAGGTATGGGTCAATCATATATTGCTTAATCTTGGGATATGCCGCATAGACCTTCATATACGCAAACATAGAGAACAGAACCGCAAGAGGCGCCGCAACGGCAAAGGGGACTAAAATACCGCCCGTTCCAAACATAAGAAGAAGCTCGAGCATAATAGCTAAAATCATACCTAAAAGGGCAAGAACGTTGCGCTTTAAGCCAAGCAAAGCAAATATAAGAGAGTTCTTTATCATTTTAAATATAGATAGCTTAAACGTTACCATTTGAACGTACATATAGTAACGCATAAAGAAATAAACGATAAATAGAACTACGTTGCTCCAGAAGAGCATTGACGAGAAGAACTGCGACGTAGAGGTAATAAGGCTGTATAAGTTCCAGGATAGGAGGGCAAGTATTCCTACGTCGAGCGCTCCAAAAGGAATTGCTTGCTTATAATTACGCTTTACGGCATACCAGAAGTCGCTCCATACGAAAACGGGCTCTCCCGAAACCATATTCCTTATTATGTACGCAGTTCCTACGTTTACAAGACCGAAGGTTATTAAGGTCAATGCGCTCAATCCGTAAAACACGTAATTAACGGCTGTATTGGCGAGCTGTTGGTGCTGCAAGCCCTCAAGAGCATATAAGGTCATCTTGTAAGGAGTAAAGTTACCGTCTGCCGAAAAGATGCCGGAGATATTCTGGAACAAATCCGAGAAAGGAAGAGAATAGGGCGTTTTAAAATATCCCGACAGATTGCAGATAAGGAAAATAAGCGGGAAATTTCCAATGACCATAAATATATTAACCGAGACTAATTTATTGAAGTTTCTGAAATAAGAAACAAAAAATTTTTTGAGTCCGGGTGCAAGCTCGGCTTGATTTTTACTTATTCCTTTTCCTTCTTTTTGCAAGTCAAAAAGCTTTAAGCGCTTTGGTTTATTTTTTTTATCCACGAAATTAACTCCAAATCCAAAGAATAATTCATCTATAATATTATCATAAATATTCAATAATTACAACAAAAAAAGAAAAAGTTTTATAAAAATTAAAAATATTCATTTTTTATTCGGGAATATAAATATAGAAAGGATAATAAAATATAACAAACTAACTCTAAAAAAGGAGAAATATACATAATGAAAAAAATCATATCTATAATTCTCGTCATTGTTATGATGATGTGCTTCGGATTGGTTTCATTTGCTAAAAACGAAAATAAAAACGAGGCAGAATATACAAATGTCTTTGAAAACATTGATGCAAAATCTGCGGTGCTTATGGAGGCGAGCACCGGGAAAATAATTTATGCGAATAACGAAGAGGCTTCATATTCACCTGCGTCAGTCACAAAAATAATGACGCTTCTTTTGGTTGCGGAGGCGCTCGCAGAAGGAAACTTTTCTTTAAGTGATCAGGTTAAAATTTCGGATTTCGCAGCTTCGATGGGCGGAAGTCAGGTCTTTCTCGAAGAGGGCGAAAGCATGGCTGTTGAAGAGCTGATAAAATGTACTGTGATAGCGAGTGCAAACGATGCCGCTGTTGCTTTGGCAGAGCTTGTTTCGGGGAGCGAGGATGCCTTTGTTGCAAAAATGAACGCTCGCTCAATGGAGCTTGGACTTAAGAGCACAAATTTTGAAAACGTGACCGGACTTGACGATACTACGGTGAATCACGTCACGTCTGCGCTTGATATAGCCGTAATGTCAAGAGAGCTTATTAAGCACGACGTGATTCTTAAGTATAGCTCTCTGTGGCAGGATACTATACGTAACGGTGAGTTTACGTTAACCAATACCAATAGACTCGTCAGATTTTATGATGGCTGTAACGGCTTAAAAACCGGCTCTACGTCAAAAGCGGGCTATTGTATGAGCGCTACCGCAAAGCGCGACGGTATGCAGCTTATAGCTGTCGTTATGGGCGCTGAAACGAGAGATAAGAGAAATGACATTGCGAGAAAGCTTCTTGATTACGGCTTTGCGAATTACACGTTATATAAGAGAACCGAGCAAGCCTTGGAGACCGTTCCAGTAAAGTTCGGTGTTAAGGATAACGTTACCTTGTATGAGGGAGAGTTTGAGGTGTTGGTGGAAAAAGGCAGCTTATCGAAGATAGAAAGGGTTTACAATATCCCCGAAAGCTTATTTGCACCGATCGTGGCTAAAGAGTCTGTTGGAAAGGTTGAATATACGTTAAACGGTGAAAAAATAGGAGAAGCGGATATATACTCGTTGGAGGACGTAGAAAAAATAGGATTCTTTGAATTGTTTGCGAGAATTATTTCTGCTGTTTTTGTTTGCAAAAAATAAGTAATTTGTGATTTTGCACAATATTTTAAAACGTTTTTATTCTTGTTTGGGAGAAGTGACAACTATAAGAAAATAAAAGAAAAAAATGCAATTTTTTCAAATATTTTTTCATACTTTTACTTGAAAAATGCTACCTTGTGTTGTATAATCAAAATATGTTCTTTCAATTTCTAACTTATAAAAAGGCGGAGGTTAAAAATGTCTTTAAATCTTAGTTGCAAATTCCTTGAGGGATTCGTATCAGCCGATGAAATAAATGCAGTATCTAAAGAGGCGGCATCGGCTTATGAGCTTGTAAAAAGCGGAAAGGGAGAAGGTTCTGATTTCCTCGGTTGGTTTGACCTTCCTGAAAATTATGATAGGGAAGAGTTCGCTCGCATCAAGGCTGCAAGCGAAAAAATCAAGAAGAGCTCTGATATTCTCGTAGTTATAGGTATAGGTGGCTCTTATCTCGGTGCCAGAGCTGCGATAGAATTCGTAAAGAGCCCTCTTTATAACAATCTTAAAAAGGATACTCCCGACATTTACTTTGCGGGCAATAATATTTCTACAACTGCTCTTTGCGAGCTTCTTTCAATTTGCGAGGGTAAGGATATTTCGGTTAACGTAATTTCAAAATCAGGAACCACGACCGAGCCTGCCGTTGCGTTCAGAGTATTCAAGCAGTTGCTCATCGATAAATATGGAGTAGATGGCGCTCGCGACCGCATTTTCGTTACTACTGATAAGTGCCGCGGAACCCTAAAGAAGTTCTCTGACGAGGCTGGCTATGAAACGTTTGTAGTACCCGATAACGTTGGCGGAAGATATTCTGTTCTTACGGCTGTTGGGCTTCTTCCCATCGCTTGCGCAGGCATAGATATTGACGAGATGATGCTCGGCGCGAAGAACGCTATGAATGATTATAGCTCTTCCGACCTTCTGAAAAATGACGCTGTAAAATACGCAGCACTTCGTAACGTGCTTGCAAGAGGCGGCAAGGTTACCGAAATACTTGTTGGATATGAGCCTTATATGGTTATGCTTAACGAATGGTGGAAGCAGCTTTACGGTGAGAGCGAGGGGAAGGATAACAAGGGAATTTTCCCGAGCTCTGTTGTGTTCTCGACGGATCTTCATTCTCTTGGTCAGTATATCCAAGAGGGGCAGAGAAATCTCTTTGAAACTGTTATAAACGTTAAGAATCCCGGCGCAAAATTTGTTATTCCCAACGATGAAGCAAACGTTGACGGACTTAACTTTATCTCCGGAAAAGAGCTTGACTATGTGAATAAAACCGCTATGCTTGCGACTCTTATTGCTCATAATGACGGCGGCGTTCCCAATATTCTCATAGAGCTTGAGGATAGAAGCGCATACACGTTTGGATATCTCGTATATTTCTTTGAGCTTGCTTGCGCTGTATCTGGTTATATGCTTGGAGTAAATCCCTTTAACCAGCCCGGCGTTGAGGCGTACAAGAAGAATATGTTCGCACTTCTTGGAAAGCCCGGCTACGAGGATATGAAGGCTGAACTCGATAAAAGAATTTCCAAAAACTAATACGTTATTTAAAAATATTAGCTGTTTTTAGCGAATCTCGGTACTCATGTAATATAGAGAGCGCATATCGGGATTGTTAAATAAAAACTTTCCAAAAAGTTAGTAAAAACATCAAAAAAGTATTGCAATTTATTTTTAAATAGTGTATTATATATACAAGAGGATTTTCCAAGTCCTAAACAAAGGAGGATTAAAACAATGATTAAATTATTCATCGGCGCTAAAGGTTCCGGAAAGACAAAGACACTTATCGAGCTTGTTAACAATGCGGCTAACACCTCTAAGGGTTCTGTAGTTTGCATCGAAAAGGGCGATAAGCTCAGATTTGACATCACCTCTAAGGCGCGCCTTATTGATACAGATTATTATAACGTAAAGGACGCATCGAAGCTCACCGGCTTTATTGCAGGTATTCTTGCTTCCAATAGCGATATCACCGATATTTTCGTGGATTCTTCTCTTAAGATTTGCGGAAATGACGTTGCTGCTTTCGAGGTGCTCCTCAAGGATCTCGACGTAATAGCTAAAGACGTTAATCTTGTTATGACGGTTTCTATCGCAACAGACGTTTGCCCCGATTCCATCAAAGCTTATACATAATTTATAAAGATTATATTAGGGATAAATGCGCAAAAGCAATAGGCTTCTGCACGTTTGTCCCTTTTTATTTTAAAATGCGACGGTGAAACAAAATTCGACTAATTGCATAGAATGTATCGAGGTGAAATTTACACCTTAAATCAAACGATTATATTGAATATAATCAAGGAGAAGTTGCAATGACAGATAATAGAAACACATCGTCGGGACTTTCTCAGAACTCTTGCGGAACCGTATGCATCGACACGAATCGGGTTTTCGATTCCTGCCGTGACAGAGACTGCTTTGAAGACACAAGAGTATATCTTACGTGCTTCGGAGAAGAGGTACTTGCAAACGCAAACAATGTAAGAGCTCGCTCTGCAAAAATTTTGTGGGCGTTTGTCGGAGTAGACGAGGTTCCGTTTAATTGCGGTTTTTATCAGGTAACTGTCCGTTATTACGTTTTAGTAGAACTTGAGGCTTGCCTTGGACTTGGCAGAAGTCAGTGCTTTAAGGGAATTTCCGTTCTCGAAAAGGAAGTAATTCTTTACGGCGGCGAGGGAAATGTTACTACGTTCTCCTCGAATCCCGAAAACACCTTCTGCTCACCAAATGCAGACAACAGGGGAAGCAACGCTCCCGTTGCTATTACCGAGACTGTAGAGCCCCTTATACTCGGAACGAAGATTAAGGAAAAGGATTGCAGCTGCTGCTGCGGTTCCGGCTCGGGTGAATTTGGCATTGAGTTGCCTGAAAATCTTTGCGGATGCTTGGATGGTGACATTTCCACCGGCAATGACGCGCCGAGATTATATATATCCTACGGACTGTTTTCGGTTATAAGAATCGTAAGACCTGCACAGCTTTTGGTTCAAGCCACCGATTATAGCGTGCCGGATAAAGAGTGCGTAGCTGCAACGAATGATGAGAATCCTTGCTCTGTATTCAGAGCTATGCCTTTCCCAACGTCGAGATTTACCGTAACCGGCTTGACACAGAATAACTGCAACGGCGGTACTCGTCAGAATAAAGGCGGCTGCTGCGGTAACAGAGATTCGCATTAAAAACCACACTCAAAAAAACGATTAAAAGTCAATAAATAAGGGTAGCTCGATAACTCGAGCTACCCTTATTTATTGGTGAATTTATGTAGAAAAATTATTTTTATTCTGACGCATAATTTCATATGCAAACATCGTCGTTGCTGAAGCAGCAGAAAGAGATGCTCTGAATTCACGGTTATAATCTATTTTTACCAAAATATCCGCCATATCCAGTACAGCTTTCGATATCCCGCGCTTTTCTCCGCCTACGATTAAAAGAATAGGCAATGAAAGAGGGCATTCTCCAAGTATATTATCGGTGTTTTCATCGGCGCATACAATATTATAGCCTTTATTTTTAAAGATTCGAACAGCTTCCTCGGGGTCGGATTGATACATTTCAAAAAGCTCCGATGCACCCGCGGAGCTACGGCAAACAACACCTGCGGCGCTCATCCAGTTTCTTCTTGGAAGTATTATACCGTCAGCTCCCATCGCATAAAGAGAGCGCAGGGAATAGCCGAAGTTGTATGGGTCCTCAATTCCTTGAATCATAGTATAGAAGCCATTTTGCGAAAGAGGAGAGTCTAGGGTTAATTCCGGAATACTTCTGCCAGAAGTTATGGCAACTATGCCGCCGTGAGAGGTGCCAAGGGTAATTTCTTCTAATTCTTCAGCCGAACTTTCTATAATTTCAAAACCATATATAGAAGAAACTGCCTTAAAATATCCTAGTTCTTTTGATATTTTTTGCTTTTTATCAGTATCAAAAAGAATTTTTTCTATATGTCTGTCATTGGTTTTCGCATCAATGGATTTTATGATAGCTCTGATAGAAGTCATACCTTCAAAAACAAGAGAATCACAGAATTTTCTTTCTTCTTTTTGCATTATATTATTAGACCTTTCATATATTGTAATATATCGCAGAATATATGGAGAGCATTGAGATGAATGGTTTTTCTGGAAAAGAGCGATGTGAAGTAATCGCAGAATATGTAATAGATACCGGCGCAACGGTCAGAGGCGCAGCTCAACATTTTGGAATGAGCAAAAGCACGGTACATAAGGATTTAGCTTATAAATTGAAGTATTATAACAATTCGCTTTATAAAAACGTTAAGGCAGTGTTGGATTTAAACAAATCTGAAAGACATTTGAGGGGTGGGGAAGCGACACGTCAAAAATATCTAAAAAAACGAGAAAATAAATAAGAAATACGTGTTTATATAATATTTTTATAAAAAAGTGGGGAAGACTTCCCTGCTTTTTGTTTTAATAATCGGTAGTGCGCTGTTTTAGTAATTATAATTTTAAGCAATATTATTATATAATAAAATTATAAATAATTCAATACATTTTTCTAAATAAAGATTAGTTATTCCTTTTTCTAAAGATATTACTTCTTGTTAAAATTTCAATCAAGTTAAATTCAGCGTAACAATATGATAATCTGTATGTAGAATTTTTAATTGGAAATTTTGAATAGCTGGATTTAATAAATAGCTTAAATACAAATTTTAAATTAAACAGCAAAGGGCATTGTTAATATCAAATATGCTCAATATAATAGTTTGAATATAATTATTAAATAAAAAGCTTATAAAAATAGGCAGAAAACGATAAAAAAACGTTTTCCAGCTCCCTATATTATACAAAATATTAATTTTGTATAATTGGATATACTGCGCTACCCCACTTTTCTTTTTATACTTTAGGTGAATAATGCATCATATTGCCGTTTTTTCGCCGATAAATTTCTCGATAATAATTATTTATAATAGATCAAGAGAACTCTATAGGTATTTTCTATTGTAAGGGAGCATCACCCATTTTTTGTTGATTGAACACATTTTAAACTTGTATATTATTTTGTTTCATTTATATATAAATTAACTTTGATTCCCTACTCCGATTTTTAATAGAGTGTTTTTATAAATTCTATTCCCTGCTTTTATAAATAATGAAATAATTTGCTTGATTTTTATATGCTTTTATGTTATACTATATCAGTAAATAAAAAATACGGAGGAAAATTCCCTATGAGAATGAGAGTTCTTACGCATACCAATAAGGGCAAGCTTCTTGCTATTGCCGATGAAGTTACAAAGCTTATCGAGGCTGATAAAGCTACCGATGTTATTCCAGCTGCATATCCTTGCGACGGTGAAAGACTCGTAGTTATTGTTGCTACTGCAAAGCCGAATATGCCCGACTATTTCGGACGTTTTGTTCGGTCACTCAAAAAATCACTTACCGCTAACGTTGCTTTTATCATTGACGGTACCCCCGAAAATGCTAAAAACATTGTAGATATGGCAAAAACAAATGATTCTAACGTTATCGAAGATAATATTCTTTACATAAACGGCGGACTTCCCTTCAAGTTTATTAAGAAGGTTACCGAAGAAGAAATGAACTCTGTACGAGAGTGGGTAAAGGCTATAAGAGCCGCTATGAAATAATAGCTTGACAGCATTTTACGCGGTGCAAACAAATTAGGAGCAGTATTAGCGTGATGTCCTTAACGGACAAATCACGCTAAACTATGATTGCCCTTTGGGCAAGTTATGGGTTATGATATGCTTCGCATAGTTATGATTGGCTTCGCCAAGTTTAAGGTTTGATGGGCAATCATATCATAACATTTGCGTAGCAAATTCATAACGGTGAGCGAAGCAAGCCTCATAACTCTAAACTTAAAACCAACGGAAAAAGAGAGAACCTTTCGGCTATGAACCGATTTGTTCTCTCTTCTGTCGTTATAAAGGTTTGGGCTTAGCCCCAATTTGCATTTGATCGGTCAAATGCGATGCTCGCATTTATCGTGATTTTTCAAATTCTCCGCTAAGGACAAGCAAAGCGAGTGTGTGCTTGCATAAGCGAGCAAGCGCAGATTGCTCTTTGGTGACTCACTGTAAGTGAGTATGGTGTGACGCACCAAAAGATGAAATCTTTTCACCAAATAGAGTACGAGCAACAGCCGTACAAAAGTACGGCGAGCGAGGAA
>JAFTRA010000019.1 GCA_017462485.1 Clostridia bacterium
CCTGTTGTTACCCCCACGCATAGCGCGGGGTTGTCTGTTTCGCACTTCGCGCTCAACTGCCTAAAGGCATTAATACAACCGAGGTGCTGCGTAATACAACACCTCGGTGTTTTTATTCGGTTATGCCTAAATGAAGCAGCACCTTGCTTTTATTTAAACGTTTTATCTTCATTTAAATATTAAAGTAAAAAATCCTCGAATTTTATCCTTTATATTCGTGAAGTTTATATTCCTGTCCTTTATGATTTTCCTGTTTTTTAAAAACAAATATCCGAAGTGAATAAAGACACCGAGCGCCACCGTTACAGACGAAACCACACCGAAGAGTATCGGGTGCTTGAGGGCAGGTAAAAGGTGCATCATATCGCTTAGCGCGAATATTGAAATTGGTGCCGAGATAAGCAGGAATGCCCCGGAAATGCACACAACTCCGATTCTCCACTCGGTATAGGGCTTGCAGAGGAAAACAAGATTGACAAATGCCGCAAGAGTAACCGCTATCGTTGCGATAGCGCTTATGGAATCGCTTGCGAACGCATCAAATTTTCCTATTATCTGCGTAACGAACACAGGCACGAGCATAACTATAGCGCTCGGTATGCTGTTCTTTATAACCGTCTGGATATATGAGCCCGACGCGCGCTTGTAGTTTGGCTCAACCGTGAGCATAAGCGACGCAAGACCTATAACTATCATCTCTACGAAGAGAAGCTGCTTCGGGTCGAAGGGATATCCCGAAAGCGTAATCACGCTTAAGAGTGAAAGAACTATCGTGAATATCGTCTTCATAAGGTAAAGCACAGAGGACATACGAACGCTGTTTATACAACGTCTTCCCTCCTTTACTATATCGGGAAGAACACCAAAATCAGAGTTCATAAGGACTATCTTCGATACCTTTCTAGCTACCTCGCTTCCGTCAGCCATCGCTATCGAGCAATCGCTTTCCTTAAGGGCAAGAGTGTCATTAACACCGTCGCCTGTCATCGCTACAGTATGACCTTTTTCCTTCAAGGTTTTTACGAGAAGTATTTTCTGCTCGGGCGTTACTCTTCCGAACACGGCGTATTCGTCGCAGACTCCCGCAAGCTCTTCGTCCGTCATCGTTTCGCAGGAAACGTATTTTTCGGCGTTTATTATGCCTACTCTTTTAGCTATTGCCGAAACAGTCTCCGCGTGGTCGCCCGAAATTACCTTGACGGTAACTCCTTGCTTCTGGAAATTATCTATGGTATCCTTTGCGTTGGGTCTTATTCTGTCCGAAATCGCTATAAGGGCTATCGGCTCCCCCATCTCTTCGAGCCGCTCTTGCTTAACAAGAATCAGCACTCTCTCACCACGCTCGGCGTGAGCGCTTATCATCTCCTCAAGCTCCTCCGAAACCTCGCACTTAACGAAATGCGGAGCGCCGATAGAGAAGCAGCCCTCGCTCTCAAAATGAACAGACGAATACTTTCTTGACGACGAGAAGGGTATTTTATCTATAATTCCCACCTCGGTATCAATACCGAAATATTCTATAAGCGCATCCGAGGTATTATTAGTCGCTTCCTCGGAGCCCTCTATCATAGCCATTATCCGCTTTACGTATTCCTCACGGTAATCGTTAAGCGGTACGACCTCGGCAACGCTCATCGTGCCGTCAGTAATCGTTCCCGTCTTATCAAGGCATATAACGTCTGCCGACGCAAGCATTTCTATGCTATACATATCTCGGACAAGGCTTCCCTTTTTACCGAGCGTTATAACGCTTAATGAAAGCGTAAGGGTTACAAGCAAAAATATACCCGAAGGTATCATACCGACAACCGAGCCGCAGGTCTTGTTTACCGCAAGCGTTATATCCTTGCCGTAGGCAAAAAAGTTGATTAAGAACAAAATCAGCGACATCGGTATCAAGAAAATACCAATGTACTTTATAAGAGCGTTCAGCTCTTTAAAAAGATTTGACGACGGCGCTTTGAAGTTTTTTGCCGCCTTTTCAATTTTATGTACGTAATTATCACGGCCGACGCTCGTTACCTTAATATATGCCGAGCCGCTGACGAAATAGCTTCCCGCGAGGACCTTATCGCCCTCGGTTTTCTTTATTGCGTTCGACTCGCCGGTGAGCATACTTTCATTAGCCTCAGCGGCACCTTTTACGACAACACCGTCAGAAAGCACCTGACGGCCAAGCTCGACGTACATTATATCTCCGACAACTATATCCGACGAGAATATATCCTTCCTCTCTCCGTCTCTCACGACGGTAGCTATCGGGTCTGTGGTTACCGATAGCTTTTCTACCGTTTTCTTTGCGCGCATTTCCTGCACCGTCGCTATAAGCAGGTTGGGAATTACTACCGCAAGGAAGGTAAGATTTGAAAAGCTGCCGACGGAAATAAGCACGACGGTAACTATTGCCCATATCATATTGAAGAAGGTGAAAAGATTATCTCCGATTATTTTAAGATAGCTCTTTCCCGCCTTGGTTTCCGCCTTGTTGCAAAGCCCCTTGGAAATAAGGACGCCTGCCTCATCAGTCGTAAGGCCTCTCGGAAGCTCTTCTTTAATTTTTTCGGAAACAATAACGCTATTTTCCAAAAAATCACCTCAAAAATTCTCTATATATACTACTGTGTAAAATTCAAGCACTAAAATAATAACATAAATATTTTCACAAGTCAACGGTTTAGAGGAATTTGTATTTCTTATTTTTACCAATTATGGCAGAGCGAAGGAAGCGCGGGCTGCCTATCAGTTTTCGGCTGCGAATCCGACAAGACGAGCGTATTACCTTTATTTTTATATAAACCCTTGACTTTCGGCATAAGTTTATGTATAATATTTGTGTTAAAAAGCTATGACGAAGACAGTAGCGTGGGCGAAATGCTTGCAGAGAGTCGGGAAAAGGTGCGAGCCCGATAGAGAGTAACCCCCGTGAATATCACTTCCGAGCTGCGAGTATGAAAGATTTTTCGAGTAAGACTCTGCCGCCTGCTCTGCGTAACCGGGCGCATATTGATGGATATGTAAATACGGTGGTATATTCCTGTTTCTAGCCATAGAAACGGGATTTTTGTTTTTTTACGGTGTGTTTTTAAAATCCTGCAAAAAGATTATCAATTTCCTAAAAGGAGTCTATATATGAAAGAAGTTTACGAAAAGGTTTCGGCGAGTCTCGGATTCGTCGAAAGAGAGAAAGCGACAAGGCGCTTCTGGGAAGAAAACGGAGTTTTCGAAAAGAGCGTTAAAATGCGCGAGGGAGCTGAAAACTTCACCTTCTACGAGGGTCCTCCCACAGCGAACGGAAAGCCTCACATAGGCCACGTTCTTACAAGAGTTATAAAAGACGCTATTCCCCGTTACCGCACTATGAAGGGCGCTCGCGTGCTTCGTAAAGCAGGCTGGGATACACACGGTCTTCCCGTAGAGCTTGAGGTTGAGAAAAAGCTCGGCATTGACGGCAAGGACCAGATAGAAAGCTACGGTCTTGAGCCCTTTATCGCTCACTGCAAGGAGTCGGTCTGGAACTACAAAAAGATGTGGGAGGACTTCTCCGGCACGGTTGGTTATTGGGTTGATAACGAGCACCCCTACGTTACCTACACAAACGATTTCATCGAGTCTGAATGGTGGGCTCTTAAGCAGATTTTTGACAAGGGCCTTCTTTATAAGGGCTTCAAAATAGTTCCCTATTGCCCTCGCTGCGGTACTCCCCTTTCCTCTCACGAGGTTGCGCAGGGCTACAAATCGGTAAAGGAAAAGTCCGCTATAGCTCGCTTTAAGTGCGTAGACGAGGACGCATATTTCCTCGCTTGGACAACTACCCCCTGGACCCTTCCCTCAAACGTTGCGCTTTGCGTTAACCCGAGTGATACTTATTGCAAGGTTAAAGCTGCCGACGGCTACGTTTACTATATGGCGAAGGCGCTTCTTGACAAGGTTCTTTCTCCTCTCGCAAAGGAAGAGGGCGAGGCAGCGTATGAGATTCTTGAGGAAATGCAGGGTAAGGCTCTTGAGGGCAAGCACTACGTCCCCCTCTTTGAATGCACCGGAGATTTCGTTAAGAAGACGGGCAAGGACGCTCATTTCGTCACCTGCGACAGTTACGTAACAATGTCCGACGGTACCGGTATTGTTCATATCGCCCCCGCATTCGGTGAGGACGACAGCAAGGTCGGAAAAAAATACGGTCTTCCTTTCGTTCAGTTCGTTGACGGCAAGGGTGAGATGACCTCTCATACTCCTTATGCCGGAGTGTTCGTTAAAAAGGCTGACCCATTGATTCTTGATGACCTCAAGGCAACAGGCAAGCTCTTCTCCGCTCCGAAGTTCGAGCACGATTATCCTCACTGCTGGAGATGTAACACTCCTCTTATTTACTATGCGCGTGACACATGGTTTATAGAGATGACCAAGGTTAAGGAAAACCTTATACGCAACAATAACACTGTTAACTGGATTCCCGAATCCATCGGTAAGGGAAGATTCGGCGACTGGCTTGAAAACATTCAGGACTGGGGACTTTCACGTAACAGATACTGGGGTACTCCTCTTAATATCTGGGAATGCTCCTGCGGTCACAGACATTCGATAGGCTCGATAGCAGAGCTTCGCGAGATGTCCGACAACTGCCCCGAAAACATCGAGCTCCACCGTCCCTTCATTGATGCTGTTACCATAAAATGCCCCAAGTGCTCGGGCGAAATGAAGAGAGTCAGCGAGGTTATCGACTGCTGGTTTGACTCGGGCTCAATGCCCTTCGCGCAGTGGCACTATCCCTTTGAGAATAAGGAAATGTTCGAGTCGCAGTATCCCGCAGACTTCATAAGCGAGGGTGTTGACCAGACTCGCGGTTGGTTCTATTCTCTTATGGCTATTTCTACGCTCATCTTCGACAAGGCTCCCTACAAGAACGTTCTCGTTCTCGGTCACGTGCTTGATAAGGACGGTCAGAAAATGTCAAAATCCAAAGGAAACGCCGTTGACCCGTTTGAAGCGCTTGAGGCTTACGGCGCAGACGCTATCCGTTGGTACTTCTACTCAAACTCTGCCCCCTGGCTTCCCAACCGCTTCTTTGGAGACGCGGTAATCGAGGGTCAGCGCAAATATATGGGTACGCTTTGGAACACTTATGCGTTCTACGTGCTCTACGCTAATATCGACGGCTTCGACCCGACGAAGTACACTCTTAACCGTAACACGCTCACGGTTATGGATAAATGGATACTTTCTAAGCTTAACTCTGCCGTAAAGCTTGTTGACAGCTATATGGAAAATTACAAGCTCGTAGAATCCACAAGAGTGCTGGAAAATCTCGTTGACGAGCTTTCTAACTGGTACGTGCGCAGATGCCGCGAGCGTTTCTGGGTTAAGGATATGCCCGAGGATAAGATTAACGCTTATATGACGCTTTACACCTGCCTCGTTACGATAGCAAAGCTTTCCGCGCCGCTCATTCCGTTTATGACCGAGGATATTTACAGAAACCTCGTATGCTCGGTTGATAAGAGCGCTCCCATATCCGTTCATCTTTGCGACTTCCCCGTATGTGACGAAGCTCTTATAGATAAGTCGCTTGAGGAAAATATGGATGAGGTTGTTGAGGTAGTAGTTCTCGGACGCGCTTGCAGAAACGCTGCCGCAATCAAGAACCGCCAGCCCGTGTCAAAAATGTACGTTAAGGCAGATAAGACTCCTGACGAAAGCTTCGTATCCGTAATCGCAGAGGAGCTTAACGTAAAGACCGTTGAATTTACCGACAGTGTCAGAGGCTTTACGACTTACAGCTTCAAGCCCCAGCTTCGCACGGTAGGACCTAAGTACGGTAAGCACCTCGGACAAATCAAAAACGCGCTTTCCTCTCTTGACGGAAACGCGGCTATGGACGAGCTTGAGGCAAAGGGAGCGATAGAGCTTCCTCTCGGCGACATTGTCGCTTCTCTTACAAAAGATGACCTTCTTATCGAAATGACGAAAATGGAAGGCTTCGAGTCTCTCTCCGACAGAGGCGTTACGGTTGTTATCGACAAAAATCTCACCCCCGAGCTTATAGAAGAGGGTAACGTACGTGAAATTATATCCAAAATCCAGACGATGAGAAAGGATTCGGGATTTGAGGTAATGGACAACATTAAGGTTGCCTTTACCGGTAACGAAAAGGTTGCCGCGGTAGCAGAGCGTAACAAGGAAGAAATTATGTCCGACACGCTTGCGAAGGAGCTTCTCACGAACACCTCTCTTGCGAACGCAAAGGAGTGGAATATCAACGGAGAGACGGTTACAATCTCGGTTGAAAAAATTTAAATTCGGATTAAATATCCGCAACTTTAAAAGGCTATTGCAAACTTTTGTTTGCAATAGCCTTGATTTTTATCATTTTATCAGTTTTTAGTCGATGTATTTTGAAGTTTTCAGTCGAGATACTTCGACTTGACAGCTTTAACAAAGCTGTACTCCTCCGTGGTATATACGGAATCGTTCTCGGTCGCAAGAACTTTTTCCACATATTCGGATAGAGTTATCTCCCAAACGCCCTTTGCCGAAAGAGTTTCCGTATTGTCGGTGAATTTACATACTATTGATACGCCTACCGAAGCGTCGGGATTCTTTTTATCAAGATAGGTGGTTATGCACTCGTAATATTGCTCACCGTCAACCTCTCGCCGTGTCCACTCGTCTTTACTTGTGCTGGCGTTGTCAATAATCGTTTTTGAGAAATCCAGATATCCGCCGTCAATAATGATTGCGGGAACGAGTATATGATAGAACAAATTACCGTCGTTTTCAAGCGAAACCTTAATACCGAAATCGAGTATAGCTCCACCCTCGTAAACGGTAGCACCGTCTTCTCTTACCAAAGCTATCCAACCGTTTTTATAAAGACCTTTAACGGCGTCAGTGCCAAGCTCGTATTCGGGCGTTGGAGTTTCACCCTTTTTCCATAACGTTTCGGTTTCCTCGTTTCCAAGCTTCCATACGACCGTTTCCGCTTCGTTCGGAGAAACCAGCGCCGCAGGGTCTGCTTCCACAAGAGCAAGGTCCTGCACTTTTCCATACATAGAAAGGCAGCTCAACGTTTTTTCTCCGTTAATAAAGCTGTATTCCGCGCCAACCCTTGCAAGAATCTCGCCGTTATAATCCTTTATCAATCCGGTGTCTAAATTCGCAGATGAAAAAACGTTGTTACCAAGGAGCGTAACCGCTCCATCGCTAATAGTAGCGTTTTCCGCAGTCAACGTGCAGTTGGTTACACAATCCTTTATGGTCACGTATCCCGAAAGATGATTGAAGAGCTGTTTTTTGCCGGCTGATTCCATTCTGTAAATTCTGCAGTTTTCAAGCATCAGACTCGGGATTCCGCCACCGGCTTCCGAAGCCTCAAGATGCATAATACTGTTATTGCCAAGAGCAACGATATTAGCATTTTTTACAACTACTTCACCCTCGGTATTTCTGGCTCCTATGAAGCCTGCCCAGTCGGCAACGTTGGCAAAATGATTTCCACCGTCACACAAGGCTCCCGCCGTGCCGTTCTTTCTCACGTCGATAAATGCCGACGAGTAGGTTGAAAGGTTAGAGCCGGGATATGTCTTATCGCCGACGGTTACACTTCCGAGGTTGAGCTTCGCATCAATTCCCGCAACGTAAAACATACAGCCACCGATAGAGTCATTGGCTTCGTCGTAAACCGACATATATCCTCCCGGAAGAGATGAATATACGTTAAGCGTAGAGTAATTAGAGACGCTTACCACGGTACTTTTAACCGTTCTGTAAAGTCCTTTTCCGCAAAGGTCAAGATAAACCTCCTTAGGCTCATCCGACGAATCGGAAATTATTTCTATTCCTTTGTTAAGCTTTATCGTTTTCTTCAAGGTAACGACGTCACCGTCTTCAAGGCTTGAAAAAACGTCGGGCAGGTCAGCTTCATATATGTATTCGACAACTTGACCGTCCTTCGACGTTACCGTAAATGCGACGTCATCAGCAGATACGCCGACGCACAAAAGAGTTACGATGGCAAGCGTCAAAAACGCAAGCGTAGCAAATAGCTTTATAATTCTTTTCATTTATTTCTCCTGCAATAAAAAATCGAGGTTCATCACCAAGGCGCAAAAATCAAATTTTACACCTTATATAATACAACATATTTTATAGTTTGTCAATCGCTTTTTATCTCGTGATAACAAATTAAAAAGAGAACACGGCGGCTAAGATATGAGCAAAACTCTCTATACGTTTCGTTCATTTATCTTTCCGCGATGTTCTCTCTTTTCGCTATTCAAGAAACAGCGGCTTGATTTGCTTTTCTCTCATCATAGCTTCAAAGGCGTCCTCTACGCGAGTGAAATCCGCAACGAGAGAGTGAGGCTTTCCGCTCGGGTCGTCCTGGCGCATAGGCACAAAATAAACCGATTTACGCACAAGAAGCCTTGCGATATTGCCAAGGTTTTGAGACATAGCGTCGTTCGATGCCAAGGCTATCAGCAACGGTCTATCGCAGCGCAAGTGCGCCTTTGCCGCCATAGTGACGGCTGAATCGGTAATGCCTCCGGCAAGCTTGGCAAGGGTGTTTCCCGTGCAGGGCGCTATTATAAGAGCGCTCAAGGGAGTAGCCGGTCCAAGCGGCTCGGCATCCTTTATCGTGTGAATTATCTGCCGTCCGGTAAGCTCGCGCACCTTACTCCTAAGCGCTTCTTTTGAGTAGAATCTGGTGTCGGTATCATATACCATCTCGCTCATAATAGGTAGAATCTCGTGCCCCGAGCGAGAAAGCGACTCAAGAACCGAAAGTGAATTTTTTAGCGTGCAAAAAGAACCGCAAAAAGCATAACCAATCATAATGTCTTTCCTTTATTGCTTTTTTACAGTGAAAGTACGTTCTACGAGAAAATTCAAGTGATATAAAGAGTGCGATAGGCATAAAAGCACTGAAAATCAGCCCCTCACCCTACCCCTCTCCGAGCATTCGCATTACAGAATCCGCAAGCGCTCTCCCGGCGCTTTTTGGATACATTTTCGCAGGCACAGAGGAAAAGCGCTCGTAATAAAGCCCTTCGGGAAAGTTATTTCCAGACGCAAGCTCTATCACTCTGACCCCCGAAAGATAACAGACCGCCTCGCTCGGTATCAGCACGGAGGGTGCGGTGTTTATAAGAATATCAAGCCCCGCCAGTTTCTTTTGAGTTTCGGTGTCGGCAAGCGAAGAGTATGGCACGCCGGATACTCCGAGCATACAAAGCTCGCGGGAAAGCTCGGTTTTCGACGTAAAAACCGTAACGGCAGCGGAAAGAAATAGCAGCTCGGATACAAGTCTTTCGCCTATTCTTCCGTATCCTATAACGCCTATCGAGAGGTCGCTCGGTGCAGACGCCTCTTCTGAGAGAATTCTTCCGAGGGTACCTACAGCGGTGAGATAAGCATTATCAAGAAGAAAGCCCTCATCGCGTGAAACGTCAACAACGAAAGCCCCGCGTGACACAAGCGCAGAGCGAAAGCTCTTCGGCAAAGCATATCCAACAACAAGGTCGGACACCTGCGTTTTTTCGACAATCTCCGAAAGACTCACCTCTGTGCCGTTTATCGTTTTTTCATCCTTCGTGCTCGGAATCGGCAAAATGGTGATGTTGGCAAAATCATTCAGCCCTGCTTTAAGAAGATACGAACGGCAAAAGTCAAGTCTTTTGTCTGTGCCGTAAGTATAAATGTTCATAGAAAATCACGTCTTTCCTTTCGGCTGACCGGAAAAAGCGGTTTGCTCTTCCCGGCGCCACGAGAGCGCTGCTTACAGCACGCACTCCCCGACCGAGCTGTTTACCAGGCTCGGTTAATTTCATTATATGCTTTTTTAAAACATTCGTTCTTCGAAAACCGCCGAAAAAACGACAGATTTTTTCGGTTACACGTCAGCCGATTCAATCATAAGGCTCGCATTCTTCCTCTTCGCATTTCTGCTCATTTTTCTTCTTTTTGAGAGCTTTAGTTAGCATTTGAGCCTTTTCACAACAGGTATCCTTTATGCAGCTGACAACGCTGTAAGCGCCATAAAGCGCCATAGCTCCGACCCCTATCGCAACAAACGGGTGCGTTTTTTTCTTTCCGTTTTTCATAAACATAAGTCTTGTCCTTTCGAAATTTTATTTGCTTTTACTTTCTTTCAAGCCTTGGTTTTTATTTTTCCCAAAAGAAAGCTTAATATTTATATATTGACAAAAGTTTTCGGTTATTGTAAAATATTATAGAAGAAACAAATCAAAACAGCATTTTTGAGAATTAATTGACTTTGTACAAAATTTGTCTTTACGTGAAGGGAGCGGCAAAATATGATAAAATGCAAAAACTGCGGTTATGAGTTTGATTATAACGACAAGCCCTGCGCGGTCTGCGGAGCCGTTTCCGTTATAGACAAGGACGACGTCGAAAGAACCGCAAGAGAGCTTGCCAGAGCGACAGATGAGAAAAACACGGCAAAGATTCACGCCTGCCGCCATCTTCTTGCCGATTCGGGTGACGTTGAGTCGATGCGTGAGTATGCAAAGCTTATCGAAAAGGGCGATTTTCAGCTTCGTGATATTGACACGGCTATGGACTATTACTTCAAAGCCGCAGAAAAATACGACGCCTATTCGGCATACAGATTTTCGCGCCTCGTCAGCAGGAGTAGCGAAGATTCCGCGCGCTTCTTTTTGAGATTTGCGGCAGTTCTCGGCTCTATTGACTCTTATCCCGAAGCGGCAGAGCTTTTCTCATCCGAGGGAAAGGAAGAGATTGCCTCTTATTATATCTCGCTTGCCGCAGCTTGCGACGATACGATTTCAATAGTCAATATGGCGAAAAGATGGTTTATGGGTGTCGGAGTCGAGCAAAACAATGCCCACGCAAAATGGTATCTTGACAAATTGTCCATACCGCCGATAAGCGCTATAAAGCTTGCGCACAAGCTCCGCTCGGTAACCGCCGAAGATCCCCCGAGATTAACCTTCCCCGAATACAATAAATATATAAGGCTTCTTGCCGATAACGCAAAGCGTCTTAATTTTTACAGCGCTTATTTTTACCTTGAATCAATCCTCGCAAAATCGGGAGATACCAACGCCGAAACGGCTCTTGCAATTCTTCTTGCCGAGGGAAAGGGGTGCGAAAAGGACGTCGTAGGAGCAAAAAGTCTTTTCGAGCTTTCGATAGCAAAGAAAAATCCCGCTGCGGCGCTTTATCTTGCCGAAGAGTATCTTTCGGGAGATAACTTTGAGAAGGACACCCGCCTTGCGATAGAATATTTTGAAAAAGCGGCTGCGCTTGGATATTCTGCCGCATACGAGAAAATAGGCGATATATACCGAACGGGTGATGGCGGAATCCCGAAAAACATCGAAAAAGCAATCGACCTTTACGAGCTTGCGGCGGCAGGCGGCAGCCTGTCGGCAAAGGAAAAGGCAGACGAGCTTCTATCGGCCAGAGAAAGCTTCTACCTTGATGCGCACAAAACGATAAATCTCAAAGAGCGCGTAACCAAAGACGAGGCGTTTTCCGCCTATCGCTCCGCAGCTATCGCAACCGCTATGGGAGACTCTCGCGCAGCCGTTCTTCTCGCAAAGTGTTATGCTTACGGCTTCGGCACGGAAAAGGACAGGCAGAGCGCTTTCTTCTGGTACAAGCACTCGGCAGAGCAAGGCAACAGAGAGGCGTATCTCTATCTTGGTTTTTGCTATTCCAGAGGCTTCGGAACAGAATTCTCTTATAAAAATGCCGTTAAGTATTTAAAGGCGGCAAGCTCCTTCGGTATTCGAGGAGCAAAGGAAGAGCTCGAGCTTCTTTATAAGAGGAAGATGAACAAAATGGTACGTTCTCTTTATGCGAATTCTATGGAGCTTATCTATATGAAGAAGTTCAGAGAGGCGGCAAGGCTTCTCTCATCTATCGAATCTCTTGCATACCCCAAGGCGCTTTACACGCTCGGCTGCCTTTACGAGTTCGGCAGAGGCGTGCCGAAAAGCGACAGAGCGGTAGCAGAGGATTATTACGAGCGCGCATTTAGGGGTAACGTCACCTACGGAAGCTTCAAGGACCCGAATTCAAAATACAAGCTTACCGTTTTAAGAATGGTGAGATAACTCAAAATGGCAAGATAACTATCTATTAAAAAAGGGGCTGAGTCATTAAGAATTCAGATGTACCAAGGGTTTTTGGGACTTTTGGGTCAAAAAATCTGAATTCTTAGTGCGAAGCGCATTTGGGGCTCGCTTGATTTAGAGCAGAAATCGTCGGCTGACGAGCAACAGCCGTACAAAAGTACGGCGAGCGAGGAAACGGCGATAGAATAAAAACACCATAAAAATAAAGAAAACCGGTGGTTTTCAACCTTAATTCTCTTGAAAATTGTAAAAAAATACAACCGAGGTGCTGCGTAATACAACACCTCGGTGTTTTTATTCGGTTATGCCTAAATGAAGCAGCACCCTTTTGTTGTTTGTTTCAAGATAAATAGCCTTTTTTGCAAGCTTTAGTTTGCATTTTCAGCGAGATTTACTATATTTGCAAGCTCAAGTATTTTTTTGCTTGCGTAGTTATAGTAAACGGAATCCATATAAGAATCTTCTCCGTATTCATCTATAACCAGCCTTTCGAACTCAAGAAGAGCTTCCTCGTATTTTTCCGCGCTTTCGTAGTCGGCAGCCGTTTTTTCGTAATAGTATTCAAAATCGGCTTCAAGCTCTTCACGATATACTCTATCAAGCTCATCGCCCGTTGGAACGAGTTTTTCGCGCCTCATTATACTGTAAAATATAAGCTTTTCCTTGATTTCGTTCATAACTCTTTTTTGAAGAGCTTCGGACCAATCCTCGCCTTCGTCGAGCCCCATTGTAGCTCTAATATATTCGTTAAGGTCTGTATATCCCTCTCCCTCTTCATTGGCGGAAATAAAGCCAAGCTTATAAGAATATACGTAATCCTCATAAATACGCTCGTATTCAACCGCGGGATATTTTTTTACCTTTATTTTTTCATTTAATCTTTTCCAAAGAGCTTCCTCTGCTAATAGCAAAGAGTCCTCTTCATAATCCGAGAGAAGCTCCGCCATCTTGTAGCTCTTATATTTTTCCGTGACGCTTTCTCCATCGTAAGAGGCAAGCTCCTCTTCTTTTACGCCAAGCGTATCAATAACGAAGCTATCGTTAAAATCGTCAAACGTCGGTGATTCATAGTCTAAAAATCTTATAAGATAGACGTCAAAATAAACCGTCTTATTTCTGAAGCTTTCTTCGGAGTAGTCGTGGGGAAATTCGGTTTTTACCGTTATTGCGTTTCCTATCTCACATCTGGTAACGTAGTCAACCGTTATTTCGGTATAGGCAATTTTCTCGCCGGAGACCGCCTTGCGAAGATGGTTAACCTCGCTGTTAACAAGTCCTATCTGGGTTTCACCGAGAAGCTCGAATATTCCCTCTCCCCATTTTTCCTCTACGTCATCGTCGTTAAGGTTGATTCTTATCTTTGCGCCGTCGTAAACGAGTCCGCTCTCGGTAACGTAGGTTACGGTTGCGTAAACGATGTCGCCCTCTTGCACGTTTCCGTAATCATAGACCTTAAATTCGGTCTGCATAGGAGTCTTTCCTATCAGTCCAAGCTCAAAGCCCTTGCCGAACAACGACGAGCCGGAGCCGATTTTGAGCTGTTGAGGTGAGCTGTCGCTAAAATTAGTGGCCCCCGCAAGCTCGGTTCTGTTGCCGTTCTCATCAAGCTCATATCCTACGTAATATATATATGCCACGTCGCCTATGCCGAGCTCTCTTTTCGTCTGATACGCTCCCTCGTGCAATATAGAGCCGGTTTTATTGCTTCTTAAGAGCTTCATTATTTCGTGCTGAAGGTCAAGCTCCTCGGTAGGCTTCCTTATATTTATATTAAGGTCGTAATCCTTATAGTATTCGTCTTTTATTTCTACGTAAGCGGCAAGGTTATCCTTGAGGTAATCGACGGGCTTCTCTTCAATTCCGAAAAGCTCTCTTAACGTTAAGCCTCTCATCTTCATTGAAACGCCGATTATTATGGAAAGAACAGCTAAAAATCCAACGACACAGACAAGAGCGATAAACCAGCCGCTGCGATAGAAGGTCGGTTTCTTTTTTTCAAGCTTCGGCTCTTTCGAGTCATTGCGCATATTTATCACGCCGCTTTTGTCAGCAGGCTCTTTGTATTTCTTGCTCATAGATTTTCTCCTTTACGATAGGACTAATCGACTTCAAACGGTGGCTTTTCCTCGGGCTCGAACGAATCGGCAAAGGCCGTTGCAAGCGCATCGCAGCGCTCGTTGTATTTGTGTCCGTTATGTCCCTTAACCCACACGAACGTCACCGTGTGAAGCCTGGTAAGCTCAAGCATTCTTTGCCAAAGGTCAGGGTTTTTTACCTTTCCCCCTCGCCACGCTGCCTTTTCCCAGGCGTATATCCAGCCCTCTTCGTAAGCGTCAACCAAATACTTTGAGTCCGAATAAAGAGTAACGTAACAAGGCTCTTTAAGGGCGGAAAGCCCCTCGATAGCCGCTGTAAGCTCCATTCTGTTATTCGTGGTTTCCCTCTCGCCGCCGCTCATTTCCTTCTCGTACTTTCCGTAAACGAGAATTGCTCCCCAGCCGCCTCTGCCGGGATTTCCTCTGCAAGCGCCATCGGTATATAGACTCACTTCCTTCATAGCGTGACCGTCCCTCAAGTAGTTTTTTTAAAAAAGGAATACTATTTAAAAAACGGAGCCGCGGCATAGGTCGCGCAGCCCCGTTGTCTTTTAGTTATTAGTGATTGTGCTCATCCTCGTCATCGTGCTCGGTTGTGGTGAAAGCGATACGGTCGTTATAAGTTACGTTACCGGTCTCTTCATCAGTCTCGGACTCAAGGAAGTAGTTCATAAGCTTATCGAACTGATATGCAACGAGAGCATTGGTTTCTCCCTGATAGTACTCGTTGTAGTTATAGTCGCCTTCCTCGTCGTTCTTGTAGTCCTTGATTTCATCCTTGGTGTAGGTCTGACCAAACTGCTCTGCAACGAAGTAAACTATGATAATCTTCTCAACGTAAGCCTCAGCTTCAGCCCTGAGCATTTCCTTTGCTTCCTTAAAGCTATCTGCCTTCATCGTAGTTTTGAGATACTCCTTGAAGCTTCCGCTGTATATGCTGTAATAAGACTCTTGCGTTGTCGAATCACTTTCGGTATAGAAGGTGTACTCATGGCTTTCGTACATTCTGTCGTACACTTCCTTAACGCCACGCTTGGGGTAGCTATTTACCTTAACGCTCTTCTTCATAAGCTCCCAAACGGCCGATGCGAGATTTTCCTTAATCTCTGCGTTATATGCCTCGATAAGAGAGTCCTTAACGCTCTCCTTGTACTCATTCTCAATCTTGGTCTTGCCTGCTGCTTCGTCGTCCGCGCCAACCTTCTTGAAGATAGCCTTCATAGCATCGTCGCGAGCGGTCTCGGCTGTGACTTTTTCGGTTTCCTTGGTGGTTACGTCACCAGTCTTGGTTTCAAGGTCAGCCTTTGCGGTAACTACGGTAGCATCAGCCGCAATATAAGCGGTAAGCTCGTCATCGGCCTTTCCAGCAGCCTCGCCTGCCTTCTTAGCAGCAGCCTCTGCGGTAGTAAGTGCGGTTTCAGCCTTTTCCTTTGCGGTAACTGCATCGTCATAAGCCTTTTCAGCAGTAGTAAGAGCGGTTACCTTCTCGTTGAAGGTCTTTATAAGGTCTTCGCAGTCAGCAAGGCACTCGAGAGAATCCTTGGTAAGAGTCTTGATAAGGCTCTTAAGAACCTCTTCTGCGCTGTATTCCGCTACCTCGTAGTAGTAAACGGGGAACACGTGATAGGTAAGCACGGTGTCCTTGGGAATCTCAACAGAGGTAGTTCCAACCGCAAGGTCCTTGGTGGAAACCTTTTCCTCAAGAGTATGGTCAAAGGTAATTTTGGTGCCGGCGTCCTCAACGATCCAAAGAACCTTTGCGCCGGTGTACTTCATAGACTCGTCAGCGTTCTTGAACTCGCTGATAGCGGTGCCTACGGTTGCGTCCTTAAGCTTCTCGCCAACAACGTGAGCCGAGTCACCGATAGTAACCTTAACGTAGTTATAAACCTTTGCGTCACCCGAGGATACGTTAGTCTCGGTATAGCTGATGTAAGCAACGTCACCCTCTTCTGCTTTTTCGGTGTTAGAGGAATTGGTGGAGTAAGCGTAATCCGCAAAATCCATCTCGCCCGCTTCGCCGATAAGAGCGAGAAGCTTTTCCTGAACGCCCTTTGCGAGAGCGCCCTTAAGCTCGCTCGAGCCAAGCTTAACAGAGGTTGCCGCAGACTGCTTCATCTGCGAGGGATAAACAGTAACGGTGTTGCTGCTTGAATCTACGTATGTTGCATAATAGCAGAAGTAAAGCAAATCATTTTTGTCAATCTTACCGTCGGTCTTCTGAAGGTCGGTATCCTTGGTATCGACTTTGCCAACGAGAGACGTATATATATTCTCAAGAACCTTTTCTACTCTCTTTGGGTTCGGAACGCCGTCAACAGTGGGAGCTCCAAACTCACCGTCCTCAATTACAAGCTTCAAAAGAGCTGCGTCAAATGCAGCCTTGTCATAACCCTCAGCGTAGCTTGCGTACTTGCTGAGATCGTCTTTCGTGTAGCTGTAACCGCAACCAACAAGCGTGAGAGCGAGCATTACAACAACAAGAATCGTGCTGATAATTCTTCTTTTCATTTTTCTTTCTCTTTCTCTATATATTTATTAAACAAAATTTAGTGATGCCCGATGCGTTTTTACATTATTACATACCAAGCACAGACCATTATAACACATTACTTTGAAAATTGCAAACATTTTTTAAAAAAATATCAATAAAATAATATTTTTTATTTATTGACGGTCGGCGCCGGAGAAAAAGTCGGCGCCGACACACGTTCTTTTTGCTTTATCCAAAGACGTCCTTTTCGTCATAAGGAAGAGTATTATCTACGTCTCTTGCGTTAAGAAGGTCGAAATATTTGCTGACGAGCTTCTTGAACGAGAAGCTTGAAATATAGAAGTCCGAAACCTCGCTCTTCGGCACCGTCTCTCCGCTCTCATACTGCTTTGAGAGCTTAACCATTACGCGTCTGTCTGAAATTCTGTAAAATTCAAACACGTATTCGTACTTCGAGCCGTGGTAATACTCCTCGTAAAGCTCGACGGACATTCTCATAAGCAGCTTGCCGTTTGCTGCGCCCGCCGCCTGCTCCTCTTCGGTCAAGTTACCCTCGTACGCGGTGTAGAAGAGAGTTTCTATAAATTCTCTGTAATTGTCCGTTCCGAGCGAATCGCCCTGAACGAGCTTGCCGCCGTAAAGCTCACGCAACGTGGTCACGGTGATGCCGTTTTCCGCAAGGTATTTCGTAAGAGCTGTCTCCACGCTGGCTCCGCTTTCGCTTATGTGAACGTCTATAAGGTCAATCTTGGTCGCTGAAGCAAGCTGTTCCTCGGTAAGATTGGACTTAAGATATACCTTTCCGTTGTAAACGTATCTTTCAAGATGCTCAAGGTCGGTATTGTAGCTTCCCTTGATATCGTCCATATAGAAGTCGAGCTTAATGTTTTCGATATCCCTTATGTTCATAAGGAATACGTTCTTTCTTGCGTAAAACTCTATAAAGCTGTAATCAAGGAACTCGAAGTTCGTTCCGTCAACCTCTACAACTATGTCGTAAAGATCGGACGCCATATAGCGTGTTTTGGTTACGGGGTCCTCTTCGCTGATATAGAGAGTAAAGCCAAGCGTGCTGAGATACTGATAATCGTCGAGAGAATCAAGATAATCCTCAACGCTCTCGTCCTTATCGTACTCAACCGCAGTTATTCCTCTCGGCAGCTCAAAGTAAACCGTATGAGCGTAAAGCCCGTATTTCAGCATCTTATCGGGGGTAAGAACCACGTCAACCGTTCTTGTACCGACAAGGCCGTTCGAGGTGTTAGCGTTTTCAAGAAGTCCGCCGAATACTCGGAGTATCGCCTCGCAAGACGAGGAGTTGAGAGCGTACATCTTGTATTTATCGCTCTGCATTGTGTTCTTGTAAAGAGACTCACCGTAATAAGCATCTCTTTCGGAAGCCTGCTGGAACTCGAACGATACCACCTCTTCTTTTGTTACAAAGTGGCTTATCTCGCCTATTTCATACGTGGTGAAATCGGCTATTATTTCAGCATTGATGGAGTACGTGTCAATTTTTATCTCGTAATTCTTGCCAACCGACTTGTCCATAAGAGCCGCCGCAATAGCCTTTTCATCGTCGGTATCGTGCTGTTCTTTAACCTCAAAATAGAATTCATACGGCTTGCCGGACTGCTTTCCGTCAACGAGAAGGTGGCAGCGTACCGCAACCCTTGCCCCTACGCGAACCTTATCAAGCTCAACGTCCTCGGACTCCTCGTTCGTGTCGTATATCTTCATAATATCGGTTATTACCATCTGTACGTTTCTTGACACGGTATTGGTCTTGTCGTAATCCATAACGAGCTCGACAGCATCGGTAAGAGTGCCTACGCTCTTGCCGACAAGAGCGGTCTTAACGCTATCGGGAACAAGCTCGCTTGACAAGTCGATTACTCCGTAGAACAAGTCGTCGGAAACCTTTGTTTCGCCGTTTTCGCCTTTTTTGAGATGGTAGGATATTTTCACAAGGCTTCCGCTCTCAACCGTACCCGAAAGTCTGTCACCGTCAGCGGCTACGATTGCCTCGATTGATACAATTTCGTAAGTATATTTATCGGATTCTTCGTCTAAAAGATTTACCGCATTTGAATATGTGGGAATGGTTACGGATATATTACAATTTCCCGTTGCCTTGCCCACAAGAGCATTAATGAAGCTCTGATAGCTTGCGTCGTCCTTCATCTCCGACAAATCAAACGTTCTGTCGGTCGCGGGTGAGGTAGTATATCCGCCCGGCTTATCACTGTCATCAACGTTATCGTTCGGGTCTGAATCCTCGCTGCCCGTGTAATCAGGCCGCTTGATTGCCGCGTTTATTATTACGGTCGCGCCGTCAATAACCACGGGACATACCATATTACCGTCTTTGTCGGTATAAGGCTGATAAAGAGTGTTTTTCCACTGCTTGAAATCCGTCGTAAGATAAGGCTCGAAGGCGCTATCCTGCGGAAGTCCCGCAGCCGTAAGAACGGGGCTTATATAGTCGGTAAACTCAAGGAACGCATAATCAAGAGTCGAGCTATACGTCGTGTAAACGTAAGGTCTTGAGTCAACCGTAAAATAATATCCCGCGCCCGATATAAGCTTATCTCCAATGAGGATAGTATGCTTTTTCTCCTGACCGTCCTTGTCGGTGTAAATAAATCTTATCTCAAGGGGATGCTCGCTTTCCGAAAGACCGAACTCCTTAAGCTCGCTCTCCTTTACCGCCGCATCATCCGAAAGCTTTATTCTTTCGTTAAAGTAGAGCGTTCCGATAGCGTTGCAAAGATAGGTAAGCTTCGGCGCCTTATAGCTGTCGTTCTGGTCTATTGCGTAAATATCGTTAAGCTCAAACGTAGGGTCAGCCGAGGAGATGGGGGGATAGTACAAATATTCCCCTCCGTCTTTATCCGTATATTCAAGAATAAACGTGGAGTCGGTGGTTTCCGTGTCCTTAAAGAACGTGTATCCGTATTTATATTCCGCATCATTCTCGTCAACGCTCGTGGTGATTATATTGATATAACTCATCTGCGAACGCTCAACACGGGTATAGGCTATTGCGTTTTTTGCGTATATGCTTTCTCCGAGCTCAGTGAGTATTTCGGGGTCGGGAGTGCCCGTCTCGTCATTACCGCCGTCTTTTGCGAGAATAAGAGTGTTTATAAGCACTGCCGCAAGGATAAGCACGGCAAGAGCAGCCGCAAGAATTGCTATGAGGAGCGGCTTTTTCATTTTTTTCTTAACTACAATCATTTTCCGCCTCCATTATAAATACTTGCGCTTAATGTGTATAACTATTCCAACCGCCGCTATAGCGAGAGGTATGGCCATTATAACTACCGCATAAACGATAGCCATAGTCTTTGTGAGAGCGTGATAAACTCTCGTTGTCTTGTTTCCGTTTTCGTCGTATTTAACAGAAGCCTCTTCCTCCTCCTTGATGCTTTCGTCCATAAGCATTTTACCGAGGAAGGTATCGTCGGAATTGTTGTAAGAGAGACCTCCGAGCTCGCTTGCGTGAGTTTCAAGTCTCGCTATATTTTGCACGAGAGCAGATATAACGTCAAAGTTGGCGTACGTTGCGTTTCCGAGCGTTGACGTAGAGAAGAAATCGGGGCTCGCAGCGCAGAATATGTACGCATACGTGTATTCACCCGTTACCTCGTTTATAGTCTGTCTGCCTCCTATTGCGGCAACTGCCACCTGACCTTCACCGGCAAGAGCGGAATATTCTCCGTCGGGAGAGTTCTTTCCGTACTGCTTAGCCTCTTTTGAGCTGTAAAGGAACGGGGTGAATATTCTCGACGTTTTTGAAGTACCCGCCTCGTTGGCTCCTTCGGATTCTCCGTAAGAGGAAATTATCGCGCCGGTGTTTTCTATTATAACTCTGGGAGAGCTGCTTCTCGACGCATAATCGCCGTAAATTGCGTAAGCATAGGTTTCTTCGTTGAAATTGTAATCAGCTATGAGCGTGGTGTTAAGACCGTCATCAATGCTGTTTACGTTATCCTTAACGAGCGTATCGGTACATTCAATACCCCACTCGGCAAGGAAGTCCTCAAAGTTGGGAAGCTCCTTTTCATAGTCAAGGCTGACCATAATCGAGCCTCTGTTATCCATCATAAATTTATCAAGCAGGTCGGTCTCGGAAACGTAAGAGAACGTTCCGAACTTATCCGCGTTGCTTTTAAAATCCTCTCTCGGATTGTTAATTACGAGAAGAACACAATCCTCCGGGATTTTGGGAGTAACCGTCTTTCCCGACGCAATACTCTGTGCCTCAGCGTCCTCTATAAGCTTCGAGAGCGAGAGATTCTTTATCTCAAAGCCTCTCTGCATAAGAAGGTCCGCAAACGAGCCTGTATCTCTGTTCATCTCGTTTTCGGTGTTTTTTACGTCGTAATAGGTCTCGCCGTGGTCGGTTACAAAGTAAGCAACCGGACGGTCAACAAGAGTAAGAGAAAGCATAACCGAAGCCAGCTTATACTCGCCGTCAAAGGCGTAAACCTTGTTATCGGAGCCAACGTGCCAGAACTGGTCCGCAGAGACTATCGAATATCTCGAGCCGTAAGAAACTATTATGTCGCTTGGCTTTATTTCTGTAAGCGAGGTGGTTTTATATTTTGCGACAGAGGTCGGATTTATCCTTACGTTGACCGTTTCTACCTCGCAGTTCGAGAACTTACCCTCAACGGCTCTTGCCATATAGTAGATAAGCCTTGTCGTCGTGCTTTGAATTAAATTATCGGGGTCATCGCAGAAGGTGATTTTTATGCCGGGGTCACGAAGCTCTCCGTCAGACATATAGAAAATGCCCTCGCAGACCTTTTTCATATTGGGAGTGAGAGTGTAAAGCCCCTCGGGCGTCAAATCTATATACGCGTTGCCGAAAATTCCAAAGCTCGTAAGAAACAGGCTCAGAACGAACAAAAGAATTATAGCGGCAACCGAAATGACCGTAAATATTTTCGTACGGGTGCTCTTACCCGTAAACAGATTGTTTTTCATACTTGGTTTTATAACCATTCCTTTCATTTGTGAAGGAGTTTTGCATTTAAACGAGCGTGCAAAACCCACTTTTAGAAAACAGGCTTATTTTATCTGTTTTTTCTTCTGATAACGATTACCGCTCCAACCGCCGCTATAACAACGGGGATAGAAAGAAGAAGAACGGTATATATACGAGCTGTCTTCATAGTAAGGTTTTCAAGAGCTCCGGTGTCAATGTAAACGGGTGCGCAGCCGTATGGAACGAAGTCCGCTCCGTACACCTGGTCGAACATTGCGTAAACGAAATCTCTGTTTGCATATCCGCTCGTGGTAAGAGCGTCGTTAGCCGTAAGATATATACTGGGAATAACGAAGATATTTCCCTCTCCGTACTGACCCGAGGTTTTTGCTATCGCGCCAACGCAGTACGAACCCGATTTATCGGTACGCTCGCCGCCCGCGTAGGTTGCCGACGATGATGAGGTTTTGAATATTGCCTCGGCTCCGCCGCTTATGTTGAGCGCCGCGCACTCTCTTACGATTACCTTGCCGTCGGAGTATTCGTCAACCTTATCGGCAAGCGCCTTGCCGTAATTTCCGTCGGCTATATCCGCAATAAGAGTAAAGTTGTCGGTCGTTATAGCATTGTCACTGTCTCTGACTATATTTCTGTAAAGCTTACCGTCAATTTCGGTCTCGCTGAACGCTATGCCGTACTCGGAAATAAGCTCCTCGAGAACAGGAAGCTTTTCTACGTAAGGGTCAAGCGAAACGTAAAGGCTTCCCCCACGCTCAAGATAGGTCGAGAGTCTGTCAATCTCCGCGCGCACCTTGCTGCCCTCGACGGATTTTTCAAAGTCCTTTATGGGATTTGATATAATCACGAGGTCGGCGTTCTCGGGAATTTCATCTTTACTGAGGTCTATAGTTTCGACAAGATAACCCGCGCAGGAGAGCACGTTTGCAAAGAACACGTCCGACGTCTCTCCGTGATAGGTAGTGAAATACGCCGTCTTGTGCTCGGGCTCAAGCACCCAGCTTACCATAGCTGCGATAACCTCCTCACCGTTATACGAGCTGTACGAACGCGAGGAAGAATTCAAATCATAGGTGAATGCCGCAGACGCAACGCTATAAAGCGTTCTGTGCTGATTTGCGGTTTCCGAATCGAATATTACAGACGTGGGATAAATGGGATAACTCTCCCCCGTCGTAACGTCAACGTCCTGATATTTCGTAAGGTCAACCAGTTCGTTTTTAGAATTTCTTTTAGTAAAAGTATTTACGTATTCAAGCTCGATAAAATCGGGGTAACGCTCCGCAAACTGCAAAGCGGTCTCGTGGAAAACAGTAACCTCGTCAACCGTTCCCGACGCATAATCGAGCTCGGACTTCTCTCTGCAAAAGATAATTTTGACACGCTCGCCCTCATATTTTTCAAAGAGATAATCGGTTGAGCCGGATATCTCGAGATTATCCGTCTCGGGTGAATACAAATATAATCCATACGCCACCGTGAGTGCGTAAATTACCGCATTGAACGCTATTACGAGTCCAATGACAAGTGCGGTAACTGCGCTGCCGGTAAGCTTCTCGCCTCGCGCAAGCGCGGCAAGCTTTGCTTTAATTTTACTCATATCCGTCTCCTTAAATCAGTTGTAGCGGCGACGGTCGTAAACACGGATTGTGAGATACACGAACACAGCGCTTACAGATATGTAGTAAACGACTGACGAGAGGTCAAAGTAACCGTTAACAAAGGTCTGGAATCTCGTGAATACCGAAATACAGTCAAGCACGTAGCGAAGCCAGAAATTAGCGGGAAGGAGCGAATTGACAACACCGACACCAAGGAAGAGCAATATTATTCCCATAGTTCCGACAGCCGCTGTAAGCTGGTTTTCGGTAAGAGCGGAAACGAAAATTCCAACCGAAATAAAGGTCATACCGACAAGAAGCAGAGCAACAAAGTTGCCTATAAGGAGAGCCGTCTTTACGTTCGCATAATTATAAAGTATAAGGAAGTAAAGAGAGTTCACCAAAAGAGCGCCTCCAAACATCGTCATTGCGGCAAGGAATTTGCCTAACACCATGCTCGTTATTGACACGGGCGCGGTAAGAAGAAGCTGCTCGGTTTTTGCTTTTCTTTCATCGCTGAACGACTTCATCGTAAGAAGCGGAAGTATAACCGCGGAGAAGATAAGCATATAAGTAAAGAATGCAGTAACGTTAGAAGTCATAGCGTAAAGCGTGGTCAAACAGAATATTCCGCCGCCGATAGCGAGGAACAGAACGAGGAATACGTATCCTATAACGCCCGTGAAGTACGAGCGCATTTCTCTTTTATAAATAGCTAACATTTATTTCGCCTTTCTAAGTAAAACTTTTATAAATCAACAACTCAGTGAGCCGAACGTCTGGACTTGCGCTCGGGCTCGATACCGCTTGCTCTATCCACGAGTCTTATGAATATCGTTTCAAGGTCGGTGCCTATCGGCATAAGTCCGAGAATTGCCCAGGACCTCGCCGCGCAAAGGTTGAACATGGGCTTTCTTACGTCAATACCCTTTTCGCTCTCAACGATATAAGCGTACGAATCGAGGTCTCTTTCTCCCGTTGCCGTAACACTCTTTACGCCGCGTATCTTTTCAAGAGCGGATTCAACCTCTCTCTGAGGTCCCGCAATCTTGATTTCATACTGATAACCGTCCTCAATAACCTTGGTAAGCTCAGAGGTCTTTTCGTCGGCAATTATCTTGCCTTGGTTTATAATGATTACTCTCTCGCATACAGCTTGTACCTCTGCAAGAATATGAGTCGAGAGAATTACCGTATGGTTTTTCGAAAGAGTTCTTATAAGGTTTCTGATTTCGAGAATCTGCTTCGGGTCAAGTCCTACCGTAGGCTCGTCAAAAACTATGAGCTTCGGGTCGCCGACGAGAGCCTGCGCTATTCCGACTCTCTGCTTATAGCCCTTGGAAAGATTTTTTATAAGACGCTTCTTAACGTCGGATATCTTAACGACGTTTATTATCTCTTCGAGGTGAGCCTCTTTTTCGAGCTTACAGCCCTTAAGCTCATATACGAAATTAAGATATTCCTCAACCGTCATATCCTGATAAAGAGGCGGCTGCTCGGGAAGGAATCCTATCATACTCTTCGCTTCAATAGGATGCTCAAGCATATTTATCCCGTCTATCGTAGCCGTACCTGACGTGCTCGAAAGATAACCCGTAAGTATATTCATCGTAGTACTCTTTCCCGCGCCGTTAGGGCCGAGAAGACCTACTATTTCTCCCTCTCCTATCTCAAAGCTTATGTCATTGAGAGCGTAATTCTGACCGTATCTCTTAACAAGATGCTCAACTTTTACCATTGTGATTTCCGTCGGACTTGCCGACTTCCCTTCTAAAACATTTACCAAAACAGTATATCATATAAATGTAAACAAATTTTGAACATTTTATAATTATTTAAAATATATTCACCTTTTGCTTCTCTTTTTATAAAACAAAGCCTATCTCTTTCACAAAATAAAGCCGTATCCGTACTTGACAAAAGCTTTTTTCGGTTGTATAATTCTTGTATGTAAAAACAGCAGAATTGGGGAAAATTATGAATAAGGACAGAAAAACGGTGTTCTCGGGCGTTCAGCCCTCAGGAAACCTTACCATCGGAAACTATCTTGGAGCTATCAAGAATTTTTCACGTTTTTCCGAAGAATATAAGACGTTCTACTGCGTAGTTGATATGCACGCTATAACCGTAAGGCAGGTTCCTGCGGAGCTTCGCAGAAGAACCTACGAAACGCTTGCGCTCTACATGGCTTGCGGTCTTGACGAAAAGAAAAACACCCTCTTCGTTCAGTCTCACGTGCCGGAGCACGCAGAGCTTGGCTGGGTGCTTAATTGCTACACCATGTTCGGCGAGCTTTCAAGAATGACTCAATTTAAGGATAAAAGCGCAAAACACGCGCAAAATATAAACGCAGGTCTATTTACCTATCCCACTCTTATGGCTGCGGATATACTTCTTTACCAGACCGACCTTGTTCCCGTGGGCATCGACCAGAAGCAGCACCTTGAGCTTGCCCGCGATATCGCTATGCGCTTCAATCAGGTTTATTCGGAAACCTTTACCGTTCCCGAGGGATATATTCCTACCGATACAATGAAGATAATGTCTCTTGCCGAGCCGACGGCAAAGATGTCAAAATCAGACACTAACCAGAATGCCGTCGTATATATTCTCGATTCGAAGGACGACATTATGCGCAAGTTCAAAAAGGCAGTGACCGATTCAGATGCCGAGGTAAGATATTCAGAGGACAAGCCCGGTGTCTCCAATCTTATGACGATTTATCGTGCGTTCACGAATAAGACCTTTGACGAGATAGAGCGTGAATTTTCCGGCAAAGGATACGGAGACTTCAAGGCGGCAGTCGGAGAAGCTTGCGCAGACGGACTCGCTCCCGTAAGAGACGAGTTTGCACGACTTATTGCGGACAAGGCCCATCTCGAATCGGTTATGAAGGCAGGCGCTGACGAGGCCCATTACTACGCAATGAAAACAATGTCAAAGGTTAAGAGAAAGATAGGTTTTGTTAACTAATATTTACAAATAACTCGTTTTCAGGAGATAGAACTGCTATTCCGAGGCTTTTCGGATAATAGCAGTTCTTTTTTTGCTTTTATGCTAAACAAACTACCTATATTATCTGCGCTGTCATTCTTGCTCGCCTATCTTTTCACCCCCGTGACTTTTCCTCTTTGCCGTGCTGTCGGCGCTATCGACGTGCCTGACGGAGTGCGAAAAATCAACACGCATCCCACCCCGCGACTTGGGGGGCTTGCATTTTTTGCTGCGTCATTCCTGATTCTTTTTCAGTTTGCAGGCGATGACGCTTACGTTGCGGCTCTCCTTTCGGGCGGAGCAATTCTGGTTGCGGGCGGCTTTGCCGACGATTCGTTTGGCTTCTCACCCCTGCCGAAGCTTTTTATTCAGGCGGCAACAGCGCTCGTAGTTATTGCGTTCATAGGAATCCCCGAAAAAATTTCTTTTTTCGGACTTTTTACCTTCCCCTTGGCAGGAGCTGTAGGCTACGTTTTCGTTCTTTTCAGAATTATTTTCACTATAAATGCCGTCAATTTTTCCGACGGACTCGACGGACTCGCCTCGGGACTATCCATAGTGGCTCTCGTCTCGCTCTCTGTTTACGGCTTCATAAATCATAACACGTTCGGCGCCGTAAGCGCCCTCGTGCTCTCCGCCGCAATTCTCGGCTTCCTCCCCTACAACCGCTATCACGCTAAGATTTTTATGGGGGATTCGGGCAGTCAGTTTTTGGGGCTTGCTATCGCCGTTTTATCACTGGCGAACTCACCGGGGCACAATTACACTCTTGAAACTTCTCTGTTTTTGGCAGTCCCCACCGCCGACACAGCCCTTTCGGTTATACGCCGCCTTATAAAAAGAAAGAGTCCCTTTTCGGCAGATAAGGGACACCTTCATCATATTCTTTTAAACCTCGGTATTCCGCATCCGTATGCGGTAAACATTCTTGTGAGCGCATCTGCGCTGATTGCGCTTTTCACCCTACTTTTTGTTATATAACACAAAAAAGAGAATTATTATTTACATTTTAAGGTTACTTTGCTTTTGCATAACAGCTTCCTTGACAAAGCCCCCTCGCTTTTAGCTCCTCGTTGATTTTTTCGATAACCTTGTTTTTGTCGGAGTTCCACTCGGGAGCGACGAGCATATCCTTTGGGCAGTCGCCGGTGATTCTGTGAACTACGGCATCGGGTGAAATTCCCGCAAGAACAAATGCCGCACGCTTTGCGTATGTATCCAAACCTATCGGAGAATACTCTCCCGAGCGGTACATTTTTGCAAGCCTCGTTCCCTCTGCCACGTAAACAGAGTGTATCTTTATTCCCCACGTACCGACTTGGTTTACAAGAGATAGCGTTTCACGAAGCTCCTCTTCCCCCTCGCCGGGAAGTCCTATCATTATGTGGGTAACCGTGTCAATTTTATGACGCTTCAAAATATCCATAGCGGCAACGTAAACCGAGCTTTCATACCCTCGGTTTATTCTTTTTGCGCATTCGTCGTTTGCCGTTTGAAGCCCGAGCTCCACCCATACGTCGCAAACACTTTTATAAGACGCTATAAGCTCGGCAATATCATCGTTTATACAGTCAGGGCGAGTGCCTATCGCTAAAATTTTTATCCTTTTATCTATAAGAGCCGCGTCGTAGCGCGCCTTCAAGGTTGACACGTCCGCATAGGTGTTGGTGAAATTTTGAAAATATACTATAAATTTATCATCATCAGAAGCCGAAGCAAGAGCCTTTTCAACCTGGCATCTTATAGATACGTCTGCCTCTATATGCTCCCCCGAGCCACGCTCACTACAGAAAACGCAGCCGCCGACACCGACAGTGCCATCACGGTTAGGGCAACTGAAGCCGCCGTCAACGCAGATTTTTTTAAGTCGCGTCCCGTATTTTTTCTTTAAATAACCGCTAAGATTGTTATATAGCATACGGCTCTCCCTTTTTAGTGACCTATAAAAACCAAAGCCCCGACACTCGTTAGAGCATCGGGGATGTCTGGAGCTGCTACCCGGATTCGGACCGGGGACCTCATCCTTACCAAGGATGTGCTCTACCAGCTGAGCCATAGCAGCGATTTCGTCCTTACAGGCGTTTGCCCATACTGACCCATATATTATAACAAATACTTTCTCATTTGTCAAGAGCTATTAAAAATATTTTTATTCTATTTTTATCCGTTCTTCAATCCTGCTTTTATTCTATCGAGAAACATTTTTCGGGATTGACAAAGATTTTCTTTAAGTATATAATAAAACTGTAGATTTTGAATTTTTACTGTGAGGAAAAAATATGTCTTCTATACTTAAAAACACTCCTGCGGTTTTCTCGGTAGGCGATAATTACAAGATATTTATTCAGACGAGTGAGAGCGCTCTTATGTGGATAAAGGTTGGTGAGGAATGCTACTTTGACCACTCAAACGGAGTTATCCGTTCAGGCACGAATATGCACAAGATAACGCTTCCCGCAGAAGCGCTTGACAAAGAGAAGAGATACACCGTTTGCTACCGCAGGGTTATAGAGAGAAAGCCCTATTTTTCACAAACAGGAGACGTTGAGGAAATATCCTTCGAGTTTTCGCCTCTTCCCGACGAAAAATTCAACGTTTTCCAGGTCGCTGACGCCCACGGAATGATAAACCAGCCTGCTGCCGCGGCAAAGGTTTTTGAAAACGAGTTTGGCAAGATAGACCTTCTCGTTCTTAACGGCGACGTTATTGACCACAGCGGAAGAATTGAAAACTTTGACGCAATTTACGAAATAACCTCTCTTATAACAAAAGGGCGCATACCCACCGTTTTCTCAAGAGGCAATCACGACACGCGCGGCATATATGCCGAAAATATAGCCGACTATACCCCAACCCTTGACGGAAATTCTTATTTCTCATTCAGAGTGTCGGGTCTTTGGGGGCTCGTTCTCGACTGCGGTGAGGACAAGGCCGATTCGCACGCAGAATACGGAAACACCATTTGCTGCCACTCATTCAGACGTGAAGAAACGAGATATCTCGAAAATATAATCAAAAACGCAAAATCCGAATACGAAGCAGATGGCGTAAAAAGAAAAATAATTCTCGCACATTCTCCTTTTACAACACGCTTCAATGAGCCGTTCAACATTGAAGAGGACACCTACGAATACTGGACAAAGCTCATAAAAGAAAACATAAAGCCCGACGTTATGCTGTGCGGTCACACGCATAAATTTGACATCAACCGCCCCGGTGACGAAAAGGACGTCTATGGAATCGGCTGGCCGGTAGTCGTTGCCTCGCGTCCCTCAATCAAGGAGCGTCGGTTTGCGGGTGGAGGACTCGTTTTTGACGGTGACTCTATTACAGCGGTTTTCTGCGACGAAGAAAAAATAATTTCAAAAGTAGCTCTTTGATTTTAACAAGCAATTACGAAAAAACGAGGAATTTGTATGAACGATTTACTTAATTTGATAAATTCAAGGGCAAGCACCAAGGCTTACTCCGAAACAATGCCGGAGAACGAAAAAATCGAAGAAATAATAAAAGCCGGTCTATCCGCCGCAAGCGGAAGAAACCTGCAAGCTCCGATTATTGTTGCCGTGACGAACAAGGACGTAAGGGATAAGCTTTCAGCGGCGAATGCCGCTATTATGGGCGTTGACACCGACCCGTTCTATTCCGCACCCGTAGTTCTGGTAGTTCTCGCAAAAAAGGCAGCGCACACCTACGTTTATGACGGAAGCCTTGCTCTCGGAAATATGATGCTCGCCGCTCACGCCGAGGGACTCGGCTCTTGCTGGATTCACCGAGCGAGAGAGGTTTTCGAGCTTCCCGAGTGGAAAGAGTGGCTTAAATCAATCGGCATCGAGGACGAGGTCGAGGGCATAGGAAACCTTATCGTAGGTTACCCAAAGGATAAAATTCCCACTCCCAAAGAAAAGAAAAGTGGAAGAGTTTTCTACGTAAAATAATTTAAATACAATTGTTTTTTAGACAAAGCACCCGAAATTGTAAACAATATTTTGCAAAATAGCGCATAAAAACCGCAGTTAAGCGTTTTTCTTAACTGCGGTTTGTTTTTATTAAGAGGATTGCGTTCGTTTGGTTTCGAAGCGTTTTTATCTTTCAAGCTTTAAGACACGCAAAGCTGTTTTTTTAAAACAGCCTTATTAAAAGCACGCTTATATCGGCAGGGTTTACACCGCTTATTCTCGATGCCTGACCGAGATTTGCGGGTTTTATCTCGTTAAGCTTCTCTGCCGCTTCAATACGAAGGCCTCCGATTTTCGTGTAGTCTATATCGCTTGGCAGACGTTTTTCCTCAAGGCGCTTATTTCTCTCGACCTCGGCAAGCTGACGCTTTATATATCCGTCGTACTTAACGCTTATCTCAGCGCTTACGCATACAGAACGCGGCAAGGCTTTTCTCTCCTTATCCACGGCGGCAAGGTCAGAATAGGTAAGCTCAGGACGGCGCAAAAGCTCGCAAAGCTTTATACCCGTGGTAATTTTCGTCGAGTTTTTAGACTCAAGGAACGCATTTGTTTCGTCGCTGGGAGATATCGTTGTTTTCTCTATTCTCTTTATCTCCTCTTCTATCATACGGCGCTTTTCAAGAAAAGCCTCGTATCTTTCATCGGGAATAAGGCCGACTCGTCTTCCTATATCCGTAAGTCTCAAATCGGCATTATCCTGCCTTAAAATCAGTCGGTACTCGCTGCGTGAGGTCATCATACGGTAGGGCTCGTTCGTCCCCTTGGTTACAAGGTCGTCTATAAGCGTGCCTATATACGATGACGAGCGCGGAAGAATCATAGGCTCCTCGCCCTTTTGGGAGAGCGCTGCGTTTATTCCCGCAACCAACCCTTGCGCCGCGGCTTCCTCGTACCCCGAGGTGCCGTTAAACTGACCTGCGCCGTAGAGTCCCCCTACCTTCTTAAATTCCAGAGTCGGAAGCATTTCGGTAGGCTCTGCGCTGTCATACTCAATAGCGTATGCGTATCTCATAATCTCCGCATTTTCAAAGCCGGTCAGACTCCTTAACATATCGTACTGAACGTCGGTTGGCATTGAGGTAGAAAAGCCTTGGATATACATCTCATCGGTATCCGTGCCGCAAGGCTCAACGAAAAGCTGATGTCTTTCCTTGTCTCTGAATCTCACGAGCTTCGTCTCAATAGAGGGGCAATACCTAGGACCCGTGCCGACTATATTACCCGAATACATAGCGCTTCTGTCAAGATTATCGAGTATTATTTTATGAGTTTTCTCGTTTGTGTAAACCACGTGGCAAACCGCTGCCTTGTTGGTTATCTCGTTCTCGTCAGAACGTGAGGAAAACGGAGTTGCGTCATCCTCTCCGCCCTGCTCCTCAAGAAGTGAGAAATCAATAGAACGTCGGTGGACCCTGGCAGGCGTGCCGGTTTTAAAGCGCTGAAGCCTTATTCCCTCTCGTGCGAGCGCTGCGGAAAGTCCGCTTGCCGGGAGCATACCGTCGGGGCCTGCGGAATAAACCTTGTCACCTACGAATATTTCGCTCTCGAGGAACGTGCCCGTGGCAATTATAACACGCTCCGCCTCCCAAAACTCGCCAAGCTTGGTCACAACGCCAACGACTCTTTTTTTACCGTCTGTCTCTTCCGTCTTTATATCAACAATCTCGCCTTGAACAAGACGCAGCATAGGCTCTTTTTCAAGAGTCCTTTTCATATGTCTTTTGTATGCGTCTCTGTCAGCTTGGGTTCTCTTTGAATGAACGGCTGCGCCCTTGCCGAGATTCAAAGTTCTCGATTGAATAGTCACCTTGTCCGCCGCATAGCCCATTTCTCCGCCAAGAGCGTCAATCTCGAAAACGAGATGCCCCTTTGCGCTGCCGCCTATCGAGGGGTTACAAGGCATATTGCCGATGGCATCTAAATTGGTCGTAAAAATAACCGTGTCAACACCCATTCTTGCAGACGCGAGCGCCGCTTCTATTCCCGCGTGACCCGCTCCAACAACCAGCACCTTTGTCTTAAAATCAGTCATAAAATCTCCGTGGCAAAGAGCTTAACCCAAATGGCCTTGCTCAAAAGCCGTTATTTTATCTCTTTTAAAATTTGATTCTTTTCACTTCCGTAACTCTTCGAGTTCTGTCATCAAGAGTGAATATAACGCCGTCAGCCACAACGTCTCCTTCGGCACACTTGAATTTTCCCGGGAGCTTAGTTTTCATTTTGTATAGAACGCTTGATACCTCCATACCGAGAATACCGTCGCCCTCACCGCACATACCAAGGTCGCTAATATAACCCGTTCCGTTTGGCAAAATTCTGCCGTCTGCGGTCGGAACGTGGGTATGCGTGCCAAAAATAACGTTGATTTTTCCGTCGTAATTATACGCTATCGCAAGCTTCTCTCCCGTTGCTTCGGCGTGAATGTCGAGAATAGCTATATCATAATTTCCATTTTCCGTATGGAGCGCCCTATCGACGTAAGGATAGGGTGAATCTAGCTGCGGGTCCATATGAACGCATCCAAGCGCATTTATTACGAGAACTCGAGCGACACCTATATCTACTACGGTATATCCATGTCCTGCGGCTCCCTCCACATAATTTATAGGTCTTAAAACCTCTGGAATCTCGTCGAGCGCTTTATGTGCGGAAAAATTCTGCATAGTATGATTTCCGCCGCTTATAACGTCAGCTCCCGAACGCAAAAGCTTCTCTGCCGCCTCTCTCGAAATTCCGGTGATAAAAGAAGCGTTCTCACCGTTGACAATGCAAAAGTCTATTCCGAACTTTTTTCTTACCGCCCAAAGATTTTTTTCAAGGTGGAGAATTCCTCCGGGACTCGTTACATCCCCTACTGCAAGTATTTTCATTTTCTCTACGTTGGCATGCCAACTCTTTCTATGCCGCATTCTGCGGCTCGTTTATATTTGCCTGTTTATAGCAAATATTTATTTTTTAATATGCATTATGTATTTTATTGTCTTAGGTTGAAGATTTAGAAATAGGAGGGCACCGTACTAAATTGCCGGCACCCTCATAACTCGATTATTTTGCGTAATCTACCGTTCTGCTTTCACGGATAACGCTTACCTTTATCTGACCGGGATAGTCAAGCTCGTTTTCAATCTTCTTTGCGATATCTCTCGCAAGAAGCTTCATCTTATCGTCGTCGATAACCTCGGGCTTAACCATAATTCTTACCTCACGGCCCGCCTGGATAGCGAACGTCTTGTCCACACCCTCGAAGTCGCCCGCAACCTCTTCAAGCTTCTGAAGACGCTTAATGTAATTCTCAACGTCCTCACGGCGAGCACCGGGACGTGCCGCACTGAGCGCGTCTGCCGCCTGAATTATGAAATCAAGTGCGGTAAGTGACTCTACGTCGTTGTGATGAGCCTCGATGGCGTGTATAATTTCCTTGCTCTCGCGGTATTTCTTTGCAATATCTACGCCAAGCTGAACGTGCGAGCCCTCTGCCTCGGCGGTAACAGCCTTACCAATATCGTGAAGAAGTCCCGCTCTCTTTGCCATAGTAACGTCAACGCCCATCTCGTCGGCAATAACACCGGCAAGCATAGAAACCTCAATAGAATGGCGAAGCGCATTCTGACCGTAAGACGTACGGTACTTCATACGTCCGAGAAGCTTTATCTCCTCGGGATGCAAGCCATGAACGCCGGTCTCGAATACGGCTCGCTCTCCCGCCTGCTTAATAGCGTTATCAACGTCACGGCGAGCCTTTTCAACCATTTCCTCGATTCTCGCAGGGTGGATTCTGCCGTCGGCAATAAGCTTTTCAAGAGCAATTCTTGCGATTTCACGGCGAACGGGATCAAATCCCGAAACTGTAATAACGTCGGGAGTATCGTCAATTATAAGCTCAACTCCGGTAAGGTTTTCTATCGTTCTTATGTTTCTTCCCTCACGGCCGATGATTCTTCCCTTCATCTCGTCACCGGGAATCTGAACTACCGATATAGCTATCTCGCTTACGTGGTCTGCTGCGCAGCGCTGAATGGCGAGCGAGAGAATATCCTTAGCTTTAGAGTCTGCCTCTTCCTTGAATTTCTCCTCGTACTCGGCAATTTTAAGAGCGGTTTCATGCTGCATTTCAGAATCAAGTCTTGAAACGAGCTCCGCCTTCGCGTCCTCCTTGGTGAGTCCGGCAATTCTCTCAAGGCTTACTATCTGCGCCTGAAGAGTTGCGTCGGTTTTTTCCTTTAAGCTTTCAAGCTCGGCTCTCTTTTCCTGAAGAGCCGCCTCTTTTTTTTCGATTCCCTCGAGCTTTGCGTCAAGAGTTTCCTCCTTCTGCGCTACTCTTCTTTCAAGTCTTGAAACTTCCTTACGGCGTTCTTTCACGTCGAAGTCAGCTTCTTTTTTCATTTGGAAAATTTCATCTTTTGCGGCAAAAATTGCTTCTTTTTTAGTGGTTTCCGCATTTTTTATCGCATCTTGCAAAATGTTCTTCGCTTGTTCTTCAGCGGAGCCGATTTTCTTTTCAGCCATCGCTTTTCTAACAATAAAGCCCACTCCGCAGCCCACTACGAGACCGCCGAGAAGACCGATTATCAATGATAATGCGTCCATTGTTTGATTGTCCTTTCTTTTTATCGTGAATATAACGATCAGCACTAGGCTATGGTATTTATAAAATAGCAAAAGTCTTTTGCGAATAATCGTACAAATTTATTATATAATAAAATATAAGTAAAGTCAAGATACATTTTTTACAAATTATACCCAAAAAAATCAGCAATAAATTCATATGGGATTCGAGATTAATCGTTTTTTTGTAAAAAAGCTTTATTTTTTTGCCCTAAAATAGCACACTGACAGCCAAATTGCTTAATATTAACAAAAAGTTCACATTTTTTAATCCAAAAACTCTTGACACGTATTCGAAAATGTATTATATTAAAGACGTCCATTTTAGCACTCTTGGTCATCAAGTGCTAAAAACTAAGAGAAAGGCGTAATTTGATGGAAGATAGCAAGCTTAGCAAAAGAAAGCAGCAAATTCTCAAAGCGATAGTAGATGCGCATATCAGCCACGGCGAGCCCGTCGGCTCTAAATATCTCTCTCAGGACGCCGAAATCTCCGCTTCCTCGGCCACTATAAGAAACGAGATGGCAGATCTTGAGGAGATGGGTTACCTTATCCAGCCTCACACGTCGTCGGGCAGAGTCCCCTCCGTGCTTGGATACCGTTACTACGTTGACTCTCTCGTGCGGCAGTACGCAGAAACGAGGAACGAGATAGACGAAATTAACGAGAGACTTCGTTACAAGCTTACCGAAATGGACGAGATTTTATCAGAGGCATCGCATCTGGCTTCTTCGTTCACAGATTACACGGGTATAGCCTTTAAGACGAATTCGGGCAAGGTGAGAATTAACCGTTTTGATGCGGTTTATATTTCTCAAAGAAACTTTCACCTCGTTATGAGCTTCTCGGGCAACATAGTCAAATCCAAGACTCTTATCGTCGGCTTCGCCATAACGCGTGAGGACGTGAGCAGATTTGCCGAGGCGGCAAACATTTACCTCGCAAACCTTACGAGCGACGAAATCACGATGCCCATAATTATGAAGCTTGAGGCTCTTATGGGGCAGTCATCTCCCATAGTTCACCCCGCAATCAAAGCGATATACGAGGTTATGAGCGAGCTTGACACGGCGGATATAAAGGTAGAGGGTGTAAATAAGCTTTTGAAATTCCCGGAATATTCCGACGTATCAAAGCTGCGCGATATTCTCGGTGTTCTCGAAGAGAAGGATAAGCTTCTCGACGTTATCTCGTCAAAGGGCATGAGCAACGACGGAATAAACGTTTATATAGGAAACGAAAACGATGATGACGTTATGAGCGATACAACGCTTATTTTCAAGAATATATACATTGGCGGCAAACGAGTCGCGATAGGCGTTATCGGTCCGAAGCGTATGGATTACAGTAAGGTTATCCGAATGATAAACAAGCTGGCAAACGGTATGGACCAAATGTTCGGCGAGGGTGGATTAAGGCTCTTGACCGACGGAAACGACGATTGATAAAACGAAAGGCAGGCACCGAAAGTGGCGGCAAAAAACAGCGAAAAGAAAACAAAAGTTGACATTTCAGAGAAAAATGAAGAGACAAAGGCAAATTCAGAAGTCAAAGAAGCCGAAGAGAAAGCGCCCACCGTAGAAGAGCTTCTCCATAAAATTTCCGAGCTTGAGGCTCTCATAAAGGAAAAAGACGACCAGCATTTGAGAATGGCTGCTGAATACGACAATTTCAGAAGACGCTCAAGAGAAGAGAAAGAGGCGACTTACACAGAGGCGGTTGCTGACACCGTTGGAGAATTACTTCCTATTATTGATAATCTCGAGCGCGCGGCTCTTTACGACGACGAGAGTAAGGTAAAAGAGGGACTCGTTATGATTGCCAAATCTACCGAGGCGGTTTTTGAAAAGCTTAAGGTTGAGGCAGTAGGCAAGGTAGGAGAAACCTTCGACCCCAATCTTCACAACGCGGTTCTTCACGCTGAAGACGAAAATCTCGGTGAGGGAGAAATCGTAGAGGTATTCCAAAAGGGATACAAAAAAGGCAACAAAATCATTCGCTTTGCGATGGTTAAAACAGTTAACTAGTTATTAAAATTTTGATTTATATATTTGGAGGAAAACAAAATGGGAAAAATTATTGGTATTGACCTTGGCACAACAAACTCTTGTGTCGCAGTTTTTGAGGGCGGCGAGCCCATCGTTATAACTAACCCCGAGGGAGCAAGAACAACACCCTCCGTAGTTGCTTTCGCAAAGAACGGAGAGAGACTTGTAGGTCAGGTTGCGAAGCGTCAGGCGGTTACTAACCCCGACAAGACCGTAAGCTCTATCAAGAGAGATATGGGCTCAGACGTTAAGGTAACCATCGACGATAAGAAGTTCACCCCCCAGGAAATTTCGGCTATGATTCTTCAGAAGCTTAAGGCTGACGCTGAAGCATACCTCGGAACTACCGTTACCGAAGCGGTTATCACCGTTCCCGCATATTTCACCGACGCGCAGCGTCAGGCAACCAAGGATGCAGGTAAGATTGCAGGTCTTGAGGTAAAGAGAATTATTAACGAGCCTACCGCTGCAGCCCTTGCTTACGGTATTGACAAAGAAGAAGCACAGAAGATTATGGTATTTGACCTCGGCGGCGGTACGTTCGACGTTTCTCTTCTTGACATATCCGACGGCGTTTTCGAGGTTCTTGCAACCGCAGGTAACAACCGTCTCGGCGGTGACGACTTCGATGCAAGAATCGTTGACTGGATGGCAGAAACCTTCGCAAAGGAAAACGGCGGTATGGATCTTCGCCGTGACAAGATGGCTCATCAGCGTCTTAAGGATGCGGCAGAGAAAGCAAAAATTGAGCTTTCCGGCGTTATGAGCACTGCAATTTCTCTTCCCTTCATTACAGCTGACGCAACAGGTCCCAAGCACTTTGAGGCAACTCTTACAAGAGCTAAATTTGACGAGCTTACACACGACCTTGTAGAAGCTACTATGGTTCCCACGAGAAAGGTTCTTTCCGACGCGGGCATTTCCGCCGGTGATATTTCAAAGGTTCTTCTCGTTGGTGGCTCTACCAGAATTCCCGCAGTTCAGGATGCTGTTAAGAAGTTCCTTGGCAAAGAGCCCTTCAAGGGCATCAACCCCGACGAGTGCGTTGCTATCGGTGCCGCAATTCAGGGCGGCGTTCTTGGCGGCGACGTAAAGGACGTTCTTCTTCTCGACGTTACTCCCCTTTCTCTCGGTATCGAGGTTCTCGGCGGTCTGTTCAATAAGATTATCGAGCGTAACACAACAATCCCCGTAAAGAAGAGTCAGGTTTATTCCACCGCGGCAGACGGTCAGACCTCCGTTGAGGTTCACGTTCTCCAGGGTGAGCGCGACCAGGCGAGCCAGAATACGACTCTCGGAAGATTCTCTCTTGACGGTATTGCTCCCGCCCCCAGAGGAGTTCCTCAGATTGAGGTTACCTTTGATATTGACGCAAACGGTATCGTAAACGTTACCGCAAAGGATAAGGGTACCGGCAAGGAGCAGCATATCACTATCACCTCTTCTACCAATATGTCTAAGGAAGACATTGAAAAGGCTGTCAAGGAAGCAGAGAAATTTGCCGAGGAAGACAAGAAATTCAAGGAAGCGGTTGAAGCAAAGAACGGCGCTGAAAATATGATCTTCCAGATTGAGAAGAGCATGAACGACCTTGGCGATAAGGTAACCGAAAGCGAAAAAGCTCCCGTTAACGAAGCAATCGAGAAGCTCAAGACTACGATTGCAAGCGGTGACACCGAAGCTATAAAGAGCGATACAGAGGCTCTCCAGAAGGCATTTTACCCCATCGCAGAGAAGCTCTATCAGCAGTCGCAGGATGCGGGCGCAGCAGGAGCAGACGGAGCTAACGCAGGCGGTGACGTTTACGGCGCAGACTTTGAGGATAAGACCTAATTTGTCAACATTTTGACAATCATAGTTTGCATTATAGTATCATAAAAACAAGTTTCCCGAGGATTTAATTATCATTTCTTCGGGAAACTTTCAAGTTATTTTTTACATCTAAAAGTCATTTTTAGTGACGCAAAGGATTATTATGGCAGATAACAAAAAAGATTATTACGAGGTGCTTGGCGTCGAAAAGGGCGCTTCCGATGACGAACTCAAAAGAGCATACAGAAAGCTTGCCAAGCAATATCACCCCGATATGAACCCCGGCAACGCCGAAGCAGAGCTTAAATTCAAAGAGGTCAACGAAGCGTACGAGGTTCTTTCAGATCCCGAAAAGCGTGAGAAATACGACAGATACGGTCATGCCGCATTTGATCCCTCTATGGGCGGTGGCGCAGGCTTTGGCGGTTTCAGCGGTTTTGGCGGCGGATTTGATTTCGGTGATATTTTCTCAAGCATATTCGGCGGTGGCGGCGGCAGAGGAGCACGCTCGAACGCAATTGACGGCGATGACATTTCGGTAAGAGTTACCATTTCCTTCGAGGAAGCGGTGTTCGGCTGCAAGAAGGAGATTTCCTTCGCCAGAATAGAGGGCTGCTCGGAGTGTGGCGCAACGGGTGCTGCAAAGGGTACGAAGCCCGAGACGTGTCCTACTTGTAAGGGTACGGGAAGCGTTCGCGTTCAGCAGAATATGGGCTTTGGCTTTATGGAAAGTCAGCGCGCGTGCAGCAACTGCCGCGGAACAGGTAAAATAGTCAAAACGCCCTGCAAAAACTGCAACGGTAAGGGCTTTGTAAGAATAAACAAGAAGATGGACGTATCAATTCCCGCGGGTATTGACTCGGAGCAGAGAATAATTCTTCGCAATCAAGGCTCGGCAGGAAGAAACGGGGGAGCAAACGGAGACCTTTGCATCCTCGTCAGAGTTCTTCCCCACACGGTATTCGAGCGCGAGGGTGACAATCTTTACTGCGAGGTTCCGATTTCGTTCGCAGAAGCGGCGCTCGGTGCGGAAATCGACATTCCGATTATAGGCGGAGGTACGGAGAAATTCACTATCCCGGAGGGCACTCAGTCGGATACGTCATTTACTCTTAAGGGTAAAGGCGTGCCAAACGTCAATACCAAGCGCAAGGGTGACCTTATCATAACCGTAAACGTTGAAACTCCCAAAAATCTCACCTCAAAGCAAAAAGATCTTCTTTCCGCATTCGCCGAATCGCTCGGCGAGGGCAATACGGGAAAGCGTCAGGGCTTCTTTAAAAAGATTTTCAACAAATAACCCAATAAATATAATCATTTATTTAACCAAGTTTTTGATATAACGGCTAAGTATTTATAAAAAATAGAGATAAATGTAATCTTTTGTTTGCATTTATCTCTATTTTTGTATATTCACTTCTTTTTGTTCATACAGTTTGCTTCTGTTTTTATAAAATTATCAACACTTTTTTGCAAAAGCGCATCGCCTAAAGCTTTCGATTCTTTCGTTTTTAATAAAACACCTAAAGCTTTAAATTTTCCCTTTTTACTAAAGCTTTTTAAAAAACATCAAAAAACTTAAGTATAAATCAAAGCAAATCCAAAAGGTGAGCTGCGTGAGAGTATTCGCCTGGGATAAGACGCTCCCCGTCAAAATACACCACCGAAACAGAAGCGTTTTCGGGGAACGGAAGCTCGGCCGCAAGATTCTCAGGTCTTATCCCCGCAATTACACCCCAAAAAGAGCGTATGGCGGCTGCATGGCAGCCTATCAATATATGCCGCCCCTCGTTTTCTTTCGCTATACGATATATTTCATTATATATTCTCTTTGCAAGATCGGGCACATATTCCCCCTCAGGAATCCTTGAAAGACCAAAATTATTTCTCCATTCGTCTATGAATTCGTGTGGATATTTAGAAATTATATCTTCCACAAAAAGACCTTCCCAAGCTCCCGCATATATCTCTTTAAGCTCGTCGGAATCAATGACAGGCATATTTCTCATCTTGGCATGAGGAAGCGAAGTATTATGTGCTCTTATAAGGCTGCTCGAATAAACCGCATCTATCCTCTCATAAGCAAGAAACTCTGCAGTTCTTGCCGCCTGAAGATAACCGAGCTCGGATAAATCCTTGTCAGTATGCCCAAGGAATTCCCTCTTTGCGTTACCTAGAGATTGACCGTGTCTTACCAAATATATCACAGTTTCAAAGCGTTTATCAAGCTTTAGCGCCGACATATCCGGAGTTCCGTTCTCTTCTCTTCCGGTCTTCGTATTGTTTTCTATACTTATTTCCTTATCATTCATTTTATCACCGTTTTCTGTTTTGCTTATTTCGTTTGATATTCTGTACGTATTAACATCAAAGAGTTCTGCTGTTTTTTTGTAAAGCGCCGTTTTTTTCGCAACTTTTCGCAAATTTACTTTTTATTTGTATGCTTTATAAATGCATTTTTATGCACTTTGCGTTTTTTGTTTTTTAAAAAGAAAAATTGTTCAAGACATTTTACGACGAAGGTGTTTTTGTTTTATATAGCGCAGCCTGTGCGTTGTTTGATTTAAAAAAGTACAACAAAACGCATTTTCATCGCATCAGAGAAATTGAATTCTCGTCTTTTTTCTCAAAACGCAGCCTCTTTCACTTTTTTCGCAAGCGAGCTCCGCCTGATTTCATATACTATCATAACATTTACTTATTACTTTGTCAAGATGCGTCGAATGCCTCTCACGTTATTTGCATTTCTTCGAAGCACCGAGCTTTATGAATTTCAATTTATCCAAAAGAATCCAACGACTGTCGCTTTTTATTGCTTTTCTTTTTTTGTTTTCGAATACCGTTTCAAGAACGTAGGCAATCGGCCGCCGGAATTCTAGAGAACCTTAATATCAAGAGTTCTTCGTCGGGCATCGCTTTTTCAAAAGCATTTTTTGTTTGTTTTTTTGTATAATCCAACACTTTCTTTCGTTGGTTGCGGTTGAATAATTATACAATAAATGAATATTTATACAATATAATGTTAATTTTTACCAATTATCTGAGTAAAAGATATTTCGTTTTTTTAACGAAAAACCGGCATAATTTTTTAAAAAATTCGGCTCAAAAAACACGGAGCAGCAATTTAACACCAAAAATCTTACATAATTTTCCATTTTTTAAGTTTTTCGCATTTTTTGCCGTTTTCATGCGATTACCAAGAAAGCGCAGGGCATACGATAGGTAAATGCCATTTTTTTCAAGAGTAAGCTAGCGTCAACCTAAATTAAATGCGTTTTATAGACCGTTTTCACATAAATATGTCAAAAAACTTGCGATATTTAACCAATAAAGCACATACCCGTATATTAAAAGCGATTTTTTTAAGTTTTTCGGTTTTTATCATCAAATTGCCGTAAAAACATCGCATTTTGCTCCGTTTTTGGTAAAATCCGGGCGTTTTTAGACGCAAAATTCTACTTTTTTCTGTTTTATCCAGGTAATGTAGCATTTTTTGATTTGTGCTCTACAATGCTAAATTAGCGCCCGCCATAAGAAGATTTCTTGTTTTTTACAGCGAAAATCGGACTTGTTTCACGTGAAACATTTGTTTTTTAACCCAAAAAATACAGTTTTGCATTTTTGTTTCAACGTTTTTTGGCTTTTTTGGGCGTATTTTGGTTGTTTTTCGGGCGGTTTTTCGAAAATTTTAAGTTTTTTGACGAGACTTGTTCGAAAGAGGGGGGTATTCCCTTTTATTTAATTTCGTTTTGAACAAACGTTTCAGCGCAAAGAACTGCCGTTATATAAGGCTTGATTTAATTCGATATCAGTTTATAGTTAGAAAAATAGCGCTTCTTTCAGCTCGTTGTTTCACGTGAAACAATGCTTTTTGCCGGTTTTCAGACTCTCGGCAAAATGACGGGCTCTTATTTGATAGTATTTCTAATTAAAAAACGCATATAATATCCGCCTTTTCAGCCCCGTTTTTATCATTTTCGATAGCTTTCCTTTCAAATATCCGCTTTTTTTCACCCTCTTATCACGCCTTTGCTTTTTTGTATTATCGTATTATTTGTATTCTTTCACTTTCTTTCTTCCGTTCGTTTTGCATAAATGTTTCACGTGAAACTTTTATCTGGTAGTAAACGTTTGTGAGACTGTCAGTCGAAATTTTTGCGTTTCTTACGTTATTCTATGGTGTTTTTGGTTTAATCCTCCGGTTTTTGTATATCAACCAAGAGAGCGGCTTCCGTAACAAGTTTTATTCACCGCCTTTTTATTTAATGCTTTTCTTTTCTCCGAGAGCTTTTGCCTGTTTTTTGTTTGATTCTCTTCGGTAGATATCCTTTTATATTTAAAAGTATTTTTTACTCTTTTATATTGACAATATAATGCCAAAAATGGTATAATTATTGTGCTTATTTATATGTTTTGAGTTGCTTATATGACATCAGTAAACGGTGCTCGCTCAGGTTGTAAACAAGCCGAGCTAAAAACGCTCAATTGTTTGTTTTTTTGCTATTTTGCGCTTTTTTTGATAAAAACAACTCAATTATCTTTTATTTGGAGGTATTTATGGGAAAAATCGTTTCCTTTTCTAACCAAAAGGGCGGCGTTGGTAAGACCACCTCGTGCGTAAACATTTCCGCTCAAATCGCAAATAAAGGCAAGAAAGTCCTTATGATTGATATGGACCCGCAGGGAAATGCAACGAGCGGTCTCGGTTTGCCTAAATCAAAAATCAAAAAGACAATTTACGACGTAATTATAGGAAATTGCGACGTTCACGATGCGGTTATTAAGACAAAATTTAAGAATTTGTCCGTAATTCCTGCTACAATAAACCTCGCAGGTGCAGAGCTTGAGCTTCACGACCTCGAAGAAGCCGGAGATGTGCAGCTTGACTACATAAAAGTTGCAATTAATTCAATTCGCGATGAATACGATTATATTTTTATAGACTGTCCACCCTCTCTCGGTATGCTGACCGTCAAGGCTCTTTCGGTTTCAGATGGCGTTGTTATCCCTATGCAGTGCGAATTTTATTCGCTTGAGGGAATGTCGCAGCTCTTTAATACAATAAAAAAGATTCATCAGCTCTTTAACCCTGAGTTAAGAGTGGTTGGAATATTGCTTACAATGTATAACGGAAGGCTTACTTTAACCAATCAAGTTGTTACAGAGCTTAAAAAGTATTATGAAGACAAACTTTTCAAGGTTCCAATTTCGAGAACAGTAAGAATTTCCGAAGCTCCCGGATACGGAGAGCCTATTTGCTACCACGACCCATACGGAAAGGGCTCGTTGGAATACGCAGCCGTAGCAAAGGAATTGATGCTGAGAATTTAAGAAAATCAAACGCGAAAAATACTTGTTTCACGTGAAACATAGTTTTTGTAGAGAAGTGAACAGTTAAAGCTTTCAAAATTTGAATTTTGAGTATTTATATATTTTAACAGTTATTTTTTCGTGCCGATTCGTTTTGATTCGTGCTGTTTCGTTTTAATTTGTTTTTATTTGTTTTAATTTGTTTTAATTTGTTCTGATTCATTTACTTGTTTTTTTGTCAATAAATACTTAAACGTTCGTTTTTATGTTTATAAACAATGTTTTTTACTTACTTTTTTATTTTGATAAACATTTTGTTTTTGATGTTTTTTGACATTAATCGTGTTTATTTGTTCTTAAATCTATTATATTTTTAATTTTTGTTTTACGCTAAACGTGGTTTTGCAATCGGTTCTTTTGCTAATAATAGGGATTTATCGTTGATTTTCTGTGAGATTCGTAAAAATTTGCGTTTTTACCATTTTTCATTGATTTGATTTCATCAGCATAAAGATTTGATTTTATTAGCAAAAAACTTTTTGGCGCAAAACTTTTTGGCACAAAACAAAAGCAAGGCGCAGTTTTAACAATTTTACCATATTTTACCAATTTATTACTTTGTTTTGGAGGACTTTATATGAGAAAGAAAAACAGTGGCCTCGGTCGTGGTCTTGATGCTATATTTCTCGAAAATTCATTAGAGAAAACCACCGCGGGCGGTGAAAATATCATAACTATATTGAAGCTCTCGATGATTGACCCGAAGAGCGATCAACCGAGAAAATACTTTGATAAGGAAGCGCTCGAGGAGCTTGCCGCTTCTATAAGAGAGAACGGACTTCTTCAGCCTATTCTCGTAAGAGAATACGGCGAGGGAAGATATCAGATAATTGCCGGTGAAAGACGCTTTCGCGCTTGCAAGCTTGCTGAAATTGAGGAAATTCCCGCTATTATTCTTGAGAGAGATGACAAAAAGGTTGCGGAGCTTTCTCTTATCGAAAATATTCAGAGAGAGGACCTCAACCCCGTTGAAGAAGCTCTCGCTTTCAAGGCGCTCTGTGATGAATACGGACTCACCCAGGAAGAGCTTGCGGAAAAGGTTGGAAAGAGCCGCAGCGCTATTGCCAACTCGACAAGACTTCTCGATTTGCCCAAAGACGTTCTCGAAATGGTTGCAAACGGAGATATTTCGGCAGGTCACGGAAGAACCCTTTTAGGTCTTAAAAACCGTGAAAATATGCTTCTTCTGGCTAACAAGGTTGTTGAATACGACCTTTCCGTGCGTCAGCTCGAGGAAGAGGTTAAGCGTATGAATAAAATGAAGCCCGTCGTCGAGGAAGAAGAGGAAGAGCTTCCGTTTGTCGATTACTTCAGAGAAATGGAGCTTCGTATTCAGTCGCACCTCGGCAGAATAGTAAAAATTAAGGGCTCGGGAAAGAAAAAATCTCTCACCCTTTTCTACGAGGATAATGAGGACCTCGACGAGCTGCTTAAAACGATTTGCGGCAAAGATTTTCTTGACGAAATTTGATTATTATGAAGCTTCTTAAAAACTTTTACGATAATTATATTTCGCTGAATCTTAAAAAATTTCCGAACATAAACGTTGATATTGAGATAAACAAGCTCTTGTTTTTCGTGACGGTCGGTCTCATGATTGCTTGCTTTATCATAAACTATTACGAGATGAACGTGGCGCTTCTTATCAAGAAGCTTATGCGTCACGGAGCTTTTTCGGAAGAGCAGGGAAGAACTCTCGGCGAGCTTGGACTTGGTGATAACAAAGCTGTAAAATCCATTCTTTCTAAAAACAGCGGTATTACTAAAAAAATAATCTTCTCTACCGGTAAAAAAATCCAAACCTACGAGGAGTACGTTCTTCTCGAAAAGGAAAGAAAAGCGGCTAAAAAGCTTCCCGGAGAAGAGCGAAAAAAGGCGATTGATACACTTAATAAAAGTCTTTCACTTGATTTTTCATCAGTAAGGTTTTATATTCCGGAAAGTTCAAAAGGACTTGCGGAGCATTATTACAAAACCAAAAACGGTTCTTTATTAAAAACCGTTCTCTACTGCGTCTTGATGCTTGTTTTTTACGTTTTGGTGGCTCTTCTTATGCCCACTCTACTTAATTTTATCGACGGAATTCTTGTATAAAAGTTGTTATTTTGAAAGGATAGCCCATGGAAAACAAAAAGTTATACCGTTCCGAAAGAAACAAAAAGATTTTTGGTGTTTGCGGCGGCCTCGGTGAATATCTAAACGTAGACCCCGTATTTTTGAGAATTATCTTTCTTGTTGCTTTATTTACAGGCTCTCTCGGATTTTGGATTTATCTAGTTTTTGCTCTCGCTATGCCAAAGCCCGAGCACTCTGACGATATAGAAGTTCAAAATCCCGACATTAAAAGACTCTATAAGTCTAAAAACAAGGTCTTTTTCGGTGTTTGCGGCGGCCTTGCGGAATACTTCGGCCTTGATACTGCTATAGTGAGAATTATAGTCGGTCTTTTAGCAATTGTCGGTTTTGGAATAATTTTCTATATTATTGCGGCAATCGCTATGCCGTCACAGCCCTAAAAAACACGCTGTATTGCCTTTTGTGTTTTTAGTGAGTAATTTTTATCAGTTATTAAATTAAAAAAGCAAGAGTCGGGTTTAATCACTCCTGAGAGTATTTTAAACCATTCTCTTGCTTTTTTGTTTGTTTTTTCGTATTTAATTTAAAGCGCTTAAAAATGCTTTTTAGATATTAAAGCACTTAAAAACAGCGCTTAAAAATACTTTTTTAGATATTGCTATTATTCGTGCACCTGATAATAATAATCAAGGGCGTTTTGAATCTTGATAAGGGCGGGAAGAAGCTCGGCCCTCGTATAATTACGATTCACCTTAAATTCTTGACCGTTATTATAGTTATGATAGTAGGGAGCCGCATCCTCGAAGGCCTCACGAAGCAATTCAACCTCAGGAGACGTCGAGTTGTTGTTTGCCTTTATTATATCATAAGCCTTTTTGAAGATTCTCGAGTTATCTATCTTATTGAATATTTCCTGGTCCTTCGAGGACATTATTTCTTCAATAGTAGAATGTTTATCGTATTCGGTTCCTTGTTCATAACCAACCTTATAGCTTATTTGCGTTCCCACGGTGTAGGTATTTGCGGTTGCTTCCCAGTCATCTAAGTTTATCGTGCCGTCTGCATTAAGCGTAGCTGTTCCTTCGTATAGTTCACCTATCTGATACCATTCTCCCGTCTCATCGGATTGAGAATAAGATATAGCATAAACCGCTGCGCTTTGACCCGCCGCGTTATTAACCGTGATATAAACCGTGTATTCGCAGCCGGTAGGACCATTCGAAACGTCATAATTATCGCCTGTATTGCTTTTTCCGTCAACGTTGCTTCTTTCTACCATTACTGTAACGGGAACGTCAACACCGTCAACGTTGATGGTCATATTTTCGCCAAAGAGCGCATCAAACACAGTCGAGCCTTGTCCAACGTTTCCAAGCGCAGTTGTTTTATTCTCGGAATACGCATCATCAAATGCGTCGGATAGAATTTCATAACTGTCCCGGTTGTTAAGAATTGCAAGGAATCCGTCATAAACGGAATCCATTCTTATATCAAATTTAAACTCAACGAGAGTTGATATATCCCAAAGCGCATTCGAGCCAAAAGAATAAGTTGCGTAAAAGTCTCTGTACGTGTGCGGCGGAACGTAGTCGTTTGTATTAAAGGTTTTTGATGTATCAGCCAGCTTATCCTTAGTTGTTACAGTCAATCCGTTTGACGTACCAAAAAGACTGTTTGTTCCGTAGCCGTTATCATAAAACATTCCGGTATACCACTGTGAAACGTCCGTATTGTTGTAAACGGTTATTTTATACGTCACCGAGGTCATTGATTGGTCGTTTCTTAAGCTCATACTCAACTTTGCCGGAAGGGAAAAGCTATACGTATGATTACTTGCGTGTTCTGTGGTTTCTGCAAGTTCTACGTTAGTTATATACACCGCTTTGGGCGGCTCATAGGAAAATTCGTTGATTCCTATAGAAAATGCTGAAGAAACGGGATTTGGAGGATTTGCAAAATTCCACGAAGCATATATTCCTGTCGAAGAAACAACGAACGCAATAAATAAAAAGCATATCGCGTTTCTCAGAGCTCTTGTCATTTCTTCCCTCCCTTCTTATGTTCCCATTCGTAAAGAGGAAGTAAAAAGCCCATAGCTTCAAGACGTATCCGTTCTGCTTCGTACATCTTGTTTTCTATGATGAAAGATGATATCATTGCCACTATAACGAGAATAATGCACATCCAGCCGGCAGGGGATTGCATAAAGTAAATAAAGCTGCCTATAAAGGGTATTTTCTCGTTACGGTATATAGCTTCTATCTGTGAATACGTTACCTTTTTGCTATCCGGGGAAGAAATGGAATCTCCCTGCAACGTAAAGAGCCTTTTACCCGGATGGTACATATTAGGTTCTTCAATTGCGACTATTCTGTGGATAACCTTTTCTCCGTCAATATCGTAAACAACAACGTCGTAAAGCTGAAGGTCAAACTCATCTGGCGCTTCATATACAAAAACAAGATCAAACGTACTGAATTGATTGTCAAGATTGTTTTCAAAAAGATAATCGTTCAATTTGTTTTTGTTTTCCATAGAGCTGCTTTTAACGATTCTCAGTGTCGGAATGTTTTCAAAATATGTATTTTCTGTAGCATTCAAAATTAAAGAGAATGTGAAAATAGTCAGCATTATGACGCAAACGATAAATGAAAAGATAACGTCAAAAACCTTAACTGCTTTTTTTCTGCCTTTGTTATTCAGTTTTCTTTCAAGATATTCATATTTAATTCTCTTATCATCAAGTCCTGCCCTTACTACTTGCAAGGAAAGCTTGAAAATTTTGGATATCATGAAGGTGAAAACGCCTGTCAGCATGACGTACACTATGAGACATACCACAAATGCGTATATTTCAAAGCCTGACATTTTTTACTTCCTTTTCATTAAACGAATTTATCCCACGCGTAAAACATGGGATAAATTCAATCGTTTTTTTATTTATGATGCGGGGGTATCGGAATGCTTTCCGTCGCTTATGGATATAACTATCTGACCGTTTGTAAGAACAGCATCGTAAGCGTCGTATTCCGCCTTTGTATCAAGAGTAAACTCGGTAAGAGTTATATAATCCTTAAGAACTTCCGCGGTTATTTCATAGGTAAACACACCGTTTTCATCGGGTCCGCCCCAAGTAATATTATGAACTTCCGTGTCTATTGTAAGTATGTCTTCACCGTTGTATTTCCAATCCGTATTGCTTAAACTAAACTTAAAGGTGGAATTAGGAAGACCTTGAGTCTTGATGGTTTCATCTGCGTTAGCATTGGGAGTGAAGGTGATTTTAATGCTTCCCGAAATAAGCAACGAGGTTACGTGCGACGTATTAGGCTTAGGATCTACCTTGAGCGAAAGATTTGATAAATCAGCACCAAACGTACCGTAATTACCATCGAACGTCGCTTCTGTCATTGTAATTGCCTTTGCTCCGGTAATGTCAGCTACGTCATCGTTCTTTATGTAAACCCAGCTTGCGTAAACGCCGCCAATGGTTACAATGAGAGCGAGTGCTATGAGTAAACTCAACTTTTTCATTCTTTTTTCTCCAAAAAATTAAAAATTCAAAAGATGTTATAAACATCTTTGTAAGTTTAATATACCACAAACTAAACAAAATGTCAACATTTTACTTAATTTTGTTTGTGGCTATTGCAAAAATATTTTCATTAAGCCGAAAAAGATAAGTGTGGGCTTCAAATTTATTTTGTTTTTTTATTGTTTTATTCATTTTTGAAAAGCCGCTGCCATCAGCCTTCAAAAAGGCTTCAAGAGCTGTCCATCTTAAAAACGGTACCGTTTCAAATTTCATCTCTTCGTTGGCTACGATTATTCTTTTTGTCTCCACTTTGTCGCCAAAAACATAACAGTAGTTTACATTTTTTAGCTTTTCGAGTTTTATTTCTTCGTATTTTGCAATATACTTGTTGCAAATTTTTTCTACTGTTTCTCTTTTTTCGGTAATAATTTTTTCAATATCAACTCCTACCTGAAAATCGGAAACGGCAACAACCGCAAGCCCATCAGTATGAGAAACCGAAAAATAAATTTCGTTTTTTTCGAGATACGGTTTTCCGTTTTCTTGAAATTTAAAAAGATTGAAAATTTCTTTTTTCTCAAGCTTTCCCGAAAGAATATCAATAAGGGCGATATACGTTATTACTCTATCTCTTCTTAATTTTTTATTTTTCGTTTTCTCAATTTTTTGAGTGATGGGAAGGGGAAATAACTCCTCAAGCTTTTCGTTTTCAATTTTTGAACAATCCGACTTTTCAATGTCTATCAAAAACAGTTCTGTCATTTTTTTACACTTCCATAAGTATAGGAAGAATCATAGGTCTTCTCTTTGTTTCCTTGAATATGAATTTCGCAACGTCGTCTCTCATGGCGTTCTTTATATGCGACATATCCCTCATTCCAAGCTCGAGCATTCTGTTAAGAGTTGCTTCTGCGATTTTCTTTGTTTTATCCATAAGGTCGCCCGACTCCTTAACGTAAACGAATCCGCGTGAAACTATATCGGGACCGGAGAAGAGAAGTCTTTCCGAGAGATTTACAACAGATACAATTACGACAAGACCGTCCTCTGACAAATGCTTTCTGTCACGAAGAACGACGCTTCCTATATCGCCTATACCGGAGCCGTCGATAAGCTTTTTACCCGATGGAACGCTTCCTGCAAACGCCGCGCCTTTTTTATCTATCTCGAGAACCTTTCCAATTTCGGAAATAAAAATATTCGACGAGGGTATGCCCATATACTCGGCAATTTCTTTATTTGCGTAAAGGTGTCTGTATTCACCGTGTATAGGCATAAAATATTTAGGCTTAAGCAAAGCTATAAGAAGCTTTATCTCTTCACGGCAAGCGTGACCCGATACGTGAACGTCCTCTACAGAATCGTTAACCACCTTAACGCCGTTCCTGATAAGCGCGTTAACGATTTTTCCTACGAGCTTCTCGTTGCCGGGAATAGCGCTCGAGCTCAAAACTACGATATCGTTTGGCGAAAGCTTAACCCTATCGTGCTCGGAGAAGGCTATTCGGTAAAGCGCCGACATAGGCTCTCCCTGGCTACCCGTAGTTATCAAAGTAAGCTCTCCGGGGCTGTATTTCTTTATATCGTTTATGTCAATAAGAACACCGTCCGGCAAATCCATATAACCAAGCTCAAGCGCAGCGCCGAGAATATTCGTCATACTTCTTCCAAGCACCGCAACGCGTCTTCCGTATTTTGCGCTTGCGTTTATAATCTGCTGCACTCTGTGAACGTTCGACGAGAAGGTGGCTATTATAAGCCTTTTTCCCTCGCTTTGCATAAAGATTCTGTCAAGCGAGCCGCCTACCGTTCTTTCTGACGGAGTGAAGCCTGCTCTTTCCGCATTTGTCGATTCGCAAAGCAATAGCTTAACACCCTCTCTGCCTATTTCACCGATTCTGGTTATATCCATCATTTTTCCGTCTATCGGAGACACGTCAAGCTTAAAGTCACCCGAATGAAATACGTTGCCCTCGGGAGTTCTTAAGCAAATAGCAGAGGCGTCTGCAATAGAATGGTTAACGTGTATAAATTCAGCCTTAAATACGCCGAGATTTATCACGTCCCCAGCCTCAACCGTGTAAAGTCTTGGAGTAAACGGAGGGGGATTTTCGTCAAGCTTACCCTCTATAATACCAAGCGAGAGGCGAGTTCCGTAAACGGGTATATCAACCGAAGACAACAGATATGAAACAGCTCCTATATGGTCCTCGTGGCCGTGAGTTATAAGAAGACCTTTTATCTTATGAGCATTCTGTATAAGATAGGTGAAATCCGGGATAACAAGGTCAACACCAAGCATATCGTCATCGGGAAACGCGAGTCCCGCGTCAATTACCACCATATCGTCACCGTACTCAAATACGGTTATGTTCTTACCTATCTCGGCAAGTCCGCCAAGCGATATGACCTTAAGCTTTTTACCCTTTGATACGGTTTTTACACTCTCCTCTTTTTTCTTTTTCGTCTCTTTGGATAGGCTTATGCTCTCGTCTATTTCATCAATCAGATATTCGTGACTTACGCTGTGACTGATTTTTCCGTAGGGTTTTTTCTTTTCTTTGTTTTGTTTAGGCTTGTTTTCCTGCAAATTATTGTTATTTATATTTTTATCTTGTGTTTGCGTCTTTTCTATTTTTTTATTGCTATTTTGCACACTTTTATTTACGTTTTTTAGGTTTTTAATTTTTTTTACTTCTTTTTCCGTTACTTTTTTGTCATTATTTTTTGTTTTGTTTTCACTTTTTTTATCTTTTGGCTTTATATAATTTTTATCTGTTCTTTTTTTGCCTAAAGATTTATTTGCTCCTTTTATTACGTTTTTCTCGTTTTTCATTATATGTCCTTATTCTCGGCAAATTTGCCGTTTGTTGTCTTTGTTAATTTATCTACATTACCAACAGAATTGCAGCAAGAGAAATAAGCGCCGAAAGAAGAAATCCGGAGCCAAAAACCAAAGCGCTCCTTAAGTCTATTTTAAAAGTCTTTCTTTCTTGACAAATGCACGCATTCTCTTCTATTATTCGATTTGCTTCCTCTAAAAGCTCGGATTTGTTTTTCTCTCTTTCTTTTTTTTGAGACTTATCTGACTTTATAACAAAGTAAGCCTCTTCAAAAACGGGGCTTCCCGTGTTCTTTAAATATATGACCTTTTTTTGATATCCGCGCATATCCTTTGCTCCTTCAGAGTAAGAATATTTTTTCTTACCAATACTTCTTTTAAAATACAATTTTTCTTTTATAGGAGATTGTTGACAGCGCGGTACAAAAATATTCACTTAATAAATCAAGATATTTTAGTTTTAGAGGGAGACGTTAATCTCCCTCTATGTACTATATAACGGTTTTTATCGGTCTTTTGATAAAATTACTTTTTACCGAAGATTCTTCCGAAGAGTCCGCCTCTCTTTGCATACTTATCCGTAGGATCATTGATGTCAATTTTAGTTGCCTCAATCTTGGGAACCTCGGTTTTTTCAACCTTTTCTTCAGGCTCTGAGGTAGTGGGAGCTTCAACCTTAACTTCTTCTACCTTAGGTTCTGCCTTGGGAGCGGGTTCTGCCTTGGGAGCTGCCTTTGCCTTAACTTCTTCAACCTTTGGTTCTGCCTTTTTAGTCTCTGCTTTAGGTGCTTCTGCCTTGGGAGCGGGAGCTTCAGCCTTTACCTCTGCTACCTCTGCCTGCGCCTCTTCCGTCTTGGGTTTTCTCTTTCTTCTCTTCTTCTTAGGAAGCTCAATTTCAAAGGTATCGTCAAGAAGGTCGTCAATTGAGATGCCGAAGAGAAGCTTCATTTCGATAAGCTTCTGAACCTCGGGATAAGACTGACCCGATTCCCATTTGTAAACAGCCTGACGTGAAACGCCGACAGCGCTTGCAAATTCATCCTGGGTGAGATGTTTGATTTTTCTGAGTACAACGAGTTTTTCCTTGAAAGTCATCATAGTTTTGCGTGTCCTTTCGATTTTATTTTGTTTTTATTTATTTTGTAAATCTTCATAATAATCGCGGTCTACGTATTTTGTGTACGTAGGGGAGTTGAGACGCCAACCGAGATTTTCTTCTATAAGAGAAATCTCGAGCTCCTTCGTTTGCTCTTTTCCTTCGTCGGTTTTTACGACTACGGTTATCTTAACGAAAACCTCTTCTCCCGAGACTCCCGATACGTAGATTGAACCGTAATCGTAAATTACCTCGTCGGTAAGATAAACCTCGGCTTCCTTATATACCATAATACATTCTGGCTTTGTTTCATCAAGCACGTCGTATTTCTGATAATATCTCGAATAACCGAGAATGTTTCCATCCTCATCGGAAACGGAAGAAAGCTTCGTGTTTATTATACTGTTTGAAAGAGATGATGAGAAGCACTCTCTCGTCAGTTTTTTTATATCGTCGACAGTTGAAATGTTAAAGCTTTTTACGGACAATGGGTCGGCTTCATAATAATATCCGTTTGCATTGTTTTCATCTAATACGTAGCTTATTCCGTGCCCGTAATAAATTTCGTTTAAGGTTTCGGATTTTTTAATTAAGCTTTCCGCTGCCGATATAACCTCTTTTTCATCATATTCTCTGTCATTTGAGCAACCAAACGTAAAGAAAATATTTAATATGACTACTATTGTTAGCAAAATCGCTTTAATTTTCATCAAAACGACTCCTCTTCGTCAAAAGCTTCTTCATCATTTGACTCGGAAATTACTTTTGTTTCAGCTTGCTCGGCGTTTTTATTTTCTTCGTTTATTTTTTGCTCCGCCTCTTCAATTTCCTCTATTTTTTCGAGTCTTGAAAGAGTTATAACGCGGCTCTCATCGGAAGTTCTCATTGCGATAACTCCGCTTGCGGTTCTTGAATAAACGTTTATGTCCGAAACCGACATTCTTATAATTACACCGGTATCGGTTATAAGCATTACGTCATCATCGTCGTCAACCGTCTGAATAGCTGCAAGCTTACCGCTCTTTTCGGTGAGCTTATGGCAGGTAACACCCTTACCGCCTCTGTGCTTCATCTCACGGAAGTCTTCAAACGAGGTTCTCTTTGCCATTCCGTTTTCAGTAACTGTAAGAAGCTTCTTTTTACCGTCAACTATTGAAACGCCTATTACGTAGTCATCGTCCTGAAGAGTAATACCCTTGACTCCTCTTGCGGCTCTGCCCATTCCTCTTACGTTGTTCTCGTCAAAGCGAACGCACATACCGTCACGGGTAGCTATCATAATACTCTGGTCACCGAGCGTATGTCTTACGAATATAAGCTCATCGCCCTCATCAAGATTTATAGCTATCTTACCGCCTCGGCGCTGATACTCAAATTCCTTAAGAAGAGTTTTCTTAATTATACCGTTTCTCGTTACCATAGTGAGATATTCGCCCTCTTTAAACTCTGAAACGCTTATCATTGAGGTTACCTTCTCACCCTCGCCAAGCTCTATTATGTTGACAAGGTTAGTACCCTTTGCCGTTCTTGACGCTTCGGGGATACGGTAAGCTTTCTTACAGTAAACTCTTCCAAGATTGGTAAAGAACATAATATGAGAATGGCTGCTTGCGACGAGAACCTTTTCTACAAAGTCCTCTTCTTTGGTGCTCATTCCTATTATACCCTTACCGCCTCTGTTCTGGGCAACGTAGCTATCCGCCTTCTGACGCTTGATATATCCCGTATGGCTCATTGTGAGAATACAGGTATGTCTTTCAATCAAGTCCTCAAGGTCAATCTCTTCGGTTGCCTCTGTAATTTCGGTACGTCTGTTATCACCAAACTTATTATTGATTTCGGTGAGCTCGTTTTTAAGAATATCTTTTATTTTCTCTTCATCGGCAAGAATTGAACGAAGTTCGGCTATAAGAGTCGAAAGCTTTGCTATTCTGTCCTCAACCTTCTGCCTTTCAAGTCCCGAAAGCTTACCGAGAGTCATCTCTACTATTGCCTGAGACTGCGCGTCGGAAAGTCCAAATCTTTCAATAAGTCTTTCCTTTGCATTCGGGATAGATTCGCTTCCCTTAATTATCGCTATGACCTCGTCTATATTATCAATAGCCGTTTTATATCCCTCAAGAATATGTATTTCCTTGAGTGCTTTATCAAGGTCAAACTGCGTTCTGTTTACTATAACGCTCTTCTGGAAGTCAATATATCTGTCAAGAATCGCTCCGAGGGAAAGAATTTTAGGCTCTCCGCCGTCTATAACGAGCATATTTATTGAGCAGGTATCCTGAAGCTGCGTGTATTTGTAAAGCTGATTTAATATAACCTCTCCGTTAGCGTCGCGTCTATACTCAACTACGATTCGCATACCGCCTCGTCCGGATTCGTCACGAAGTCCCGTAATGCCCTCAATCTTTTTATCCTTAACGAGAGCCGCCATGCTTTCTATGAGCATAGACTTGTTGACCATATAGGGAATTTCGGTGAATATTATACGCTTATGCTCATCCTCTATTTTCGCTCTGGCTCTTACGTAAACTCTGCCTTTTCCCGTCTCATACGCTTCTCTTATTCCGCGCGTTCCGTAAATCATAGCGGCGGTAGGGAAGTCGGGTCCTTTTATGTGCTCCATAAGCTCGTCAACCGAGCAATTGGGATTGTCTATTCTGTAAATCGTTCCGTCTATAACCTCTGAAAGATTGTGAGGCGGAATATTTGTTGCCATACCTACTGCGATACCGACAGAACCGTTAACGAGTAAATTGGGAAATCTTGAGGGAAGAACCGTCGGCTCATCTCTCGTATTATCGAAGTTTCTCGTCATGGGAACGACGTTTTTTTCAATGTCGCTCATCATATAGTTGGCGATTCTGTTCATTCTCGCCTCAGTATAACGGTAAGCTGCAGGCGGGTCTCCGTCAACGCTTCCAAAGTTACCGTGTCCCTCAACGAGAGTATATCTCAAGGAGAAATCCTGCGCCATTCTTACCATAGTTCCGTAAACGGCAGAGTCACCGTGCGGATGATATCTACCGAGAACGTTACCAACCGTTGTAGCTGACTTACGGAATGGCTTATCGTGAGTAAGATTATCCTCGTACATAGCGTAAAGAATTCTTCTCTGACCGGGTTTCATTCCGTCTCTTACGTCGGGAAGAGCTCTTGAGGTAATAACACTCATCGAATATTCTATAAAGGAAGTTTCTACTTCCTTTCTCATATCCCTCGTTTCAATTTTCTGTAAGGGAAATTCTATATCCGAACTTTTATAATTATGTTCCATTATTTAAAACTTTTCCTTTCTTTGAAAAGACGTCATATATCAAGATTCTGAACGAACTTAGCATTCTTTGATATGAAATCTCTTCTCGGCTCTACCATATCTCCCATAAGAACGGAGAACATTTCGTCGCATGCGATAGCGTCGTTTATATCAACCTTAAGAAGCGTTCTCGTTTCGGGGTCCATAGTAGTTTCCCAAAGCTGCTCGGGGTCCATTTCTCCAAGACCTTTATATCTTTCGGATTCAACACCCTTGCCGCCAAGCTCCTCTACGTACTTATCCTTTTCGGCATCAGAGAAGGCATATCTCATCTGCTTTCCCTTATGTACCTTATAAAGAGGGGGCTGAGCAAGATAAACGTGACCCTGTTCTATAAGAGGTCTCATATGACGGAAGAAGAAGGTAAGAAGAAGTATTCTGATATGAGAACCGTCAACGTCGGCATCCGCCATTATTATTATCTTTCCGTAACGGAGTCTGGTTATATCAAATTCTTCACCTATACCGCATCCGAGCGCTTGAATTATAGGAATAAGCGAGGTGTTTCCGTAAACCTTATCAAGTCTTGCTTTTTCTACGTTAAGAACCTTTCCTCGAAGGGGAAGAATTGCTTGGAAGCGGCTGTCACGGCAGCCCTTTGCGGAGCCTCCCGCGGAGTCTCCCTCTACAAGATAAACCTCTGTGAGTCTTGCGTCTCTTTCGTTACAGTCGGCAAGCTTTCCGGGAAGAGTAGAAACCTCAAGAACGTTTTTACGTCTTATTGACTCTCTCGCTTTTCTCGCAGCCTCTCTCGCTCTGTTTGCGGCGAGAGCCTTTTCTATAATAACCTTACCTACCGCGGGATTTTCCTCAAAGAATTCTTCAAGCTTATTTGATACTATATTATCAACGAGAGTTCTCATCTCGCTGTTTCCAAGCTTAGCCTTCGTCTGCGATTCAAACTGCGCATCGGTAAGCTTAACCGAAATAATAGCAACGAGACCCTCTCTTACGTCATCTCCCGAAAGTCCCTTATCCTCGGGTTTTATAGCCTTTATCTTTCTCGCATAGTCGTTTATAGCCTTTGTAAGAGCTGATTTAAAGCCTGTTTCGTGAGTACCGCCCTCAATAGTCGCCATATTGTTAGCAAAGGATATTATCATCTCGTTATAGCTGTCGTTATACTGCATAGCGACCTCTGCTATCGAGCCGTTCTTCTCACCCTTCATATATATAACCTGTGGGTGAATTGGCGTTCCTCTTTTTTCATTATTAAGATATTCAACGAATGAAACTATACCGCCCGCGTAGTGAAGCACCTCTTCACGCTCCATACCCTCGCGCTTATCGGTAAGAATAATCTTAACTCCCGCATTGAGGAAGGACTGCTCTCTCATTCTGGTAAGAAGTATATCGTAATCAAATACCGTTTCCTCGAAAATTTCGGGGTCGGGCTTGAATCTTACGTAAAGACCTCTTTTATCGGTATTACCCTCGCAGGTAAACGGTCTTGCTACTCTTCCTCTTTCAAATCTTTCGGTATATCTGAGTCCGTCTCTGTGGTTAGCTACCTCAACCCACTCCGAAAGAGCGTTAACAACCGAAGCTCCAACACCGTGAAGTCCTCCGGCTATCTTATATCCCTCACCGCCGAATTTACCGCCGGCGTGAAGAACGGTATATACTACCTCAAGAGTAGGAAGTCCGAGCTTTTCATTCATACCCGATGGAATTCCTCGTCCGTCGTCTTCAACCGAAACGCTGTTATCTTCCCATATGGTTACCTTGATAGCATCGCACTCGCCTGCAAGAGCCTCGTCTATTGAGTTATCCACTATCTCGTAAACTAAGTGGTGAAGACCGCGCAGCGAAGTTGTTCCTATATACATACCCGGTCTTTTTCTTACAGCTTCAAGTCCCTCAAGAACTTGTATTTGACTGTCGTCATAACCGCCGTTCAAATTCTTATTTTCTTCCATTCCTGTTTTTTTCCTTTCTTGGAATAGCTCGCCTCGAGCATATGGCTTCTTAAAGGTTTTCGTTATATCCGTCATCCTCGGCTCTTATTTTTAAGCCCTGTGAGGATATTCTCGAAAGCTTTATTTTATAGTTCTTTTTATTTTTGGAAATTTCATCGTGAAGAACGAACGTTCTCGGCAAATCCGAGTCGCCGTAGATGATATTTCCTTCCTTTTCGTTTTTGTTTATATATTTTTTCGTTATAGCCGATACGGTAGAGCTGTCCAAATCAAAAATACCTATAATATTCTTTTTTCTTATAGTTATACCGTTTCCTATATGCAAATACATTAAATAAACCTGCCTCCCTTGACTTCTATTACCTGCCCCGCAGTACGCAGTCTTTCGCAAGAGGTTATTATTATCTGCCTGTCGTGCATACCGTCAAGAACAAAATTCTGACGTCTTTCATCAAGCTCGGATAAAACGTCGTCGAAGAGAAATACGGGATATTCACAAAACAGCTCTCGGCTGACCTCACCCTCAGCCATTTTCAAGGAGAGAACTATCGACCTTTGCTGCCCCTGCGATGAAAACGTTCTTGCATCCTTACCGTTTATTTCTATTAAAATATCCTCTCGGTGAGGGCCGTAGAGAGTAACTCCGGCAAGTTTTTCTTTCATAAGATTTTCTGTTAATATTTTTTTGTATTTTTCCTTTATCTCTTCTCTTTCAGAAAGCTCGTTTTCTACGTCGCTCTTATATAAAAGAGAAAGATTTTCTTTTCCCTCTGATATTTCCGACATAAATCTCTTTGCATATACTTCGAGCTTTTTTATGTATTCCTTACGCCTTACATTTATATGAGAAGCGTATTCCGCCAAGGATTCCGACCAAGCGAGAATTTCTCCCTCGTCAAAATAAAATCCCTTCGACGCGGCTTTTAGTATTGCATTTCTGTTTTCAAGAGCTTTTTTATAATCTGAATAAACCGATATATAAGACGGGTAGCACTGAGATATGGCAACGTTTATAAAATCACGTCTTTCCTCCGGACCGCCCTTTACGAGAGTTAAATCATCAGGGCAGAAGAGAACAGCCTTGAAGCTTCCTATCATCTCGGAAGCCTTAGTTATTTTATAACCGTTCTTTTTTCTTCTTCTTTCTCTTCCGTAAACGGCGTATTCAAGAGTATTCGTTCCGTTTTTATCCTCATATTCGATAGAAACGTTGAAACCCTCTGCTCCAAACCTAACAAGGTCACGCTCGTCACCTCGTCTGAAGGATTTTCCTCTCGCAAAGAGATATATTCCCTCAACGGCGTTAGTTTTTCCCTGAGCGTTTTCCCCGAGAAGAAGATTTACTCTTTTATCAAATTCAAGATAGCAATTTTCTATATTTCGAAAATTCTGCGCCCTGAAGCTTTTAATTATCATTTCTCACTCATTCTTACGGGAAGAATCATATAGAAGTAATTGAACTTTTCGTCCTTTTCGAGAGGCTCAATCGTTATAGCCTGAGTAGGACTCTTCATAGAGAGAATAACCTTTTCTCCCTCAGCAACCTTAACGCTGTTTATAAGGTATCTGCAGTTGAAGCCTATTTCGAGGTCATTTCCCTCGTGCTCGCAGTCCATCTCGTCAAATACCTTTCCGTTAACGGAAGATGACGTAAGAGTAAGGAATTTATCCTCTGCCTTTATCTTAACGTAGCTCTTTCCGCTGTTCTGAATCTTTTCCTCTGCAATTATATTTGCTCTTTCAAGACCGTCAAGAAGACTTTCTCTGTCAACCGTTACGAATATGTCGTTATCCTTTGGTATAATTCTGTTGTAGTCGATATATTCGGAATCTATTGTTCTCGTGAAGAAAACGATTTCTCCGCAGTTTATAACAGCGTGCTTTTTAGTAAGGTAAACACCGACCTTTTCGTCACCGTCATCAAGAATCTTCATCATCTCCGCAAGAGCGTGACCGGGGATAATAAGCGAATGCTTGTGATTAGACGCGCCGAAGTATTCTATATCGCATATTATCTCGCACTTTGAAAGAGTGTAGCTATCGCAAGAAACCACCTCAAGCTTGTTTTCATCAAACGAGAAGAAAGCTCCTCTTAACATAGGACGTATATCCTGCTCCGCAATAGAGTGAGATACCTTGCTTATCATTTTTCTCAAAACTCCGCCCTCTATATCAAAGCCCTGGTCGGTAGTAAGCTCGGGAAGAACGGGGAATTCATCACTGTTCATAGCGAACATTGAGAAGGAAGCCTTTCCTGCGGAAATAGTGCAGTTGAGCTTATCGTTTATATCAATAGTTATTTCTTCCTCGGGAAGAACCTTAACCGTCTGATAAAAACGCTGGGCATTTATTATAAATTTGCCCTCTCTTTCGATTTCGGTAGGAGTGAAGACTGCTCTTACGCCCTTGTTCATATCGTAAGTAGAAAGTCTTACGTTTCCGTCGTCAAGCGTCTCTATGAGAACGCCCTCGATAGAAGTGATTGTGTTCTTATTTGAAACCGTTCCCATAGCGGGAATAAGCTTTTCCATAAGAGTTGATTTAAGAACTTTAAATTTCATTTTTATGTCCTCTTTAATTAAATTAACTTAAGTAGTACGCTTCGCAAAAAGTTTTTCTTCGCAAAGCCGAGTCTTTCTCCGTATTGCTTTTTTCTGCGAAGCAGAAGATACATATTTATCTATTTTTGGTAGGAGTTGTAGTAGTAGGGGTGGTGGAAAATGTGGAAAAGCAGGAAAAGCCTTGAAAAATAAGGGTTTTATAGATATGATTTTCCACTTTTTATCCTCATTTTCAGGTTTATTAATTGAATTCACTTAATCCACCGAAATTCCTATAAAAACAAACCGCTTTTCCACAGCAAGTTTTCCACATTTACACATATTTTCAGTGGAAAACTTAAACTAAAATTTTAAAACTAAAGAAAAAACTGTTTTTTAGTTGCCCTTGACGTCTTTTATTATCTTCTTTATGTCACTGTCGGTCTTTATCATTGTTTTTATATTCGTATTGACTCTGTCGCACGAAGCCATAACTGTACTGTGGTCTCTTGAGAAGATATTACCGATTTCCTTAAACGATTTGTCCGTAAGCTTTCTGATTATGTAAATAGCTATATGTCTTGCGTTAGCAACCGCGTCGGTCTTCTTCTTGGATTTTATTTCATCAACGGTAACTCCGTAATATTTACCAACCGTAGCAATTATTTTGTCGATAAGAATATCCATTGGAATATTTCCGGGGTCTATAACCGAGATAACCTCGTCAATAGCTTCCTTGGTAACCTCTCTTCCCGTCATAGCATTTATAGCGCCAAGCTTCTTTATAACGCCCTCTATCTGACGTATATTCTCGTGAAGCCTGCTTGCCATATATTCTACGAGGTCGTTGGAAATTTCAAGACCTATTGACTGGGACTTTTTCTTTATGATAGCTGCTCTGAGTTCGGGGCTCGGTGGTTGAATATCAGCTATAAGTCCGCCCTCAAATCTTGTACGCAATCTGTCCTCAAGAGGCTTTATTTCGTGAGGAGGACGGTCGGAGGTAAGAATAATCTGCTTGTTTGATTCGTAGAGGTAAGAGAAGGTATGGAAGAATTCTTCCTGCGTAGAAACCTTTCCCGCTATAAACTGAATATCGTCGATAAGAAGAACGTCAGCTCCACGATATTTTTCTTTAAATTCCTGAGTCGAGTAATTTGAAATAGCCGAAATAAGCTCGTTCATAAAGTCTTCGCACTTTTTATAGACAATCTTAAGCTTCGGATATTTTATCTTCATATGATTTATGACTGCGCAAAGAAGGTGAGTTTTACCGAGTCCCGAATTACCGTGAATGAAAAGGGGATTGAAGTCGGTCGCGGGAGTATTGGCTACCGCATAGCACGCCGCCTTGGCAAACTTATTTGAAGCGCCCTCTATAAAGTTATCGAAGGTATATTCGTCAAGAATATTTTTCTTTTCATCGCCGTCGCTTTTTGATGTATCGTCAAGAAGAGCCTTTATTTTCTTTTCTCTCTCTTCGTTTTCGAGGGCTTCCTCTTTTGTGGGAGTAAGATTAAGAGGGTCGGGCTCTTTTCCAATTGCCGCAAGCTCTTCGCGGGATACTATCTTTACGTTTATATTGAAGCCGAGAAGCTCGGATAAGGATTCGGTAATTATATCCATATATTTGCTTATGAGGATTCTTTTGCGAAGCTCTGTCGGCGTAGAGAAGACAGCTTCCTTCTCGGTTAGAGAAATAAGAAGAAAATCTCCGAACCAAAGCTTAAAGGTAGATGGCGCCGCATTGAACTTTGATTCAAGAGAGGGCATCATCATATCCACAATATACTGTAAATCGTTCATTTTAAACCGTCCTTTCTTATAGATTAGCCGTATTTAATTTTGGCCGGTAAACAGGGAAAATAACTATTATTATCCACTATATAATATATAACACTAATATTATAACATATAAATATTTAAAATGCAAGCAAAAGTTAGCAAAAAACTTTAATAAAAGTGGAAAACTTTTTAACATTTTAACACCTTTTATAAGAAATTAACGTGATATTAAGAAATAAAAAGCCAAAAAATAAAATGTAAATAGAATTTTACACAGAAAAATGAAAGATAAAAAGAGCTTCTTTTTAATAAAAAGAAGAAAAAACCGCAAAAAACTGCGGTTTTTTCTTAGAAAAATATTTTTTTAATAATAGAAATTAACGGAAAATAATAATCAAGTTCTTTTTGATTTGCTTTTAAAAATAAGAGCGGCAAGATAACCGAAAATAAGAGCGGAGGAGCAGCCTACGGCGGAAGCGGTAAATGGACCCATAAGAGAGCCGAGAAGTCCGTTTTCATCAACGGATTCCATAACTCCCTTTGCTACGTTTGCACCAAAGCCTATAAGGGGAACTGAAGCTCCGGCTCCGGCAAGGTCAAACAGGGGCGTGTAAAGTCCTACGCCACCGAGAAAAACTCCAAAGCAAACGTAAAGTACCAGAATTCTTGCGGGGGTGAGGCGTGTTAAGTCTATAAGAAGCTGCGCGACAACGCAAATCAAACCGCCAATTAGAAAAGCCATTAAAAGCTTAAATAAATCCAAAATTTAACTCCTTTATTCTTCGTATTCTATTTGTATAGCGGGGGCTATACCTAAAATGTTATCGCCCTGGGAAACGCTGGAGGTACTCATAAGAGCTCCCGTTGAAAGAAAAAGAATTTTTCTTAATTCTCCACGTTCTATTTTTGGGAGAATAAATGATGCGAGAACCGATGCGGAGCAGCCGCACCCCGACGCTCCCGAGTGAACGTCTTGAGTATCAAAATCATAGAGCAAAAGACCGCAGTCGTTGTGAAGAGATGCAAGCTTTGTGCCGTAGCGTGTTATTTTTTCGCGTAGCATATCCTCAAGAATATTGCTTCCCACGTGACCGAGGTCTCCCGTCATAATAAGGTCAAATTCGTCGGGATTGTTTTCCTTAAAAAATGAATTTATAGAGTCAAAAGCTCCAAGCGCCATAGCAGCGCCCATATTACTTTGGTCCTTTGTGTAGCCGTCAATAGCCTTACCCGGCATAAAAGCGGTAATTTTTATATGAGACTTTTCCTTACCCAGAATAAATGCTCCCGAAGCCGTTGCCGTCCACTGCGCAGAGGGGGCTCTCTGACCGCCGTATTCAAGAGGAGTTCTAAATTGCCTTTCGGCAGCGCTGTTGTGGGAAGAGGTTACCGAAGCGCCGCGCGTGTAAGTTTTTGACGTTGAAAGCATAGCGGATAGAACCAGAAGTCCCTCGGTACAGGTAGAGCAAGCGCCGTAAAGACCGAGAAAGGGAATACCAAAGGTGAAAAGACCGCCAGACGAGGCAACGCACTGATTCTGCAAATCCCCTGCAACGAGAACATTGAGGTCTGACGGAGAAAGATTCTTCTTTTTTAAAGCAATATTGAGGTTTATTCTTGCCATTTCCGCCTCTGCCTTTTCACAGGTTTTCATACCGAAGAGGTCGGAGTTGTCGATAAAATCAAAATTTTTGCCAAGAGGTCCTCGTCCCTCCTCAAAGCCGCCCGTGGCTGAATAGGATTCAAAATAAACAGGTTTTTCAAGATAGGTTATTTTCTGCATACGTTACCTCATGAAAAAAGCGTTACGAAATAGTATATAACGCCGAGAATACTTCCCGAGAGAATTGCGTAAAGAATTACGGGACCCGCAACGGTAAATATTTTTGAGCCTACACCGAGTATAAGTCCCTCTGCCTTTGTGTCAATAGCCGAGGAAACAACGGAGTTTGCAAAGCCCGTAACAGGAACTAAAGTTCCCGCACCCGCATACCGTGCTATATTATCGAAAACGCCAAGGCCCGTAAGAAGAGCCGAAACAAAGATAAGCGTTACCGTAACCAATGTATAAGAGGTTTGCTCTTCGGCACCGAAATAAATATAAAGAGACGCGAGAATTTCACCGATAGCAGAGATAGCTCCGCCAAAAACAAATGCCAAAAGGCAGTCCTTAAATATCGGAGATTTTGGAGTGTGCCGCTTTATTCGCTTTTTATAATCCTTTGAGTTTTCCATAAAAGCCTCTTTTCTTTGTTTTTAGACTGAAGTAGTTTTACTTGATTTTTTACCAAAAATATCTTCTGTATTCAAAATAAATGAAAATCAATAAAAAAAAGAAAACCGCACCAAAAGCTTTGTAATAAAAGCTTATCAATACGGTTTTCATTTAAAAGGTTAATTTCTCTGCAAAGGCTATTAAATCAAAATTCAAAAAAAGAAAGAAGTTTTTTACGAAAAAATTCAGTATTAAAAGTATGGGTATAATCAAAATCGGTTTATATCCGATTTTTTTGATAAATGAAAAATCGTTTTTTACAAAACAGACGACAAAAAGTAAGTCGAATATAAAAAGCAGAAGCGCCGCGGTAGGTACGGCGGGAAAGAGGATAAAGGATTTTATAAAATCAAAATTTAAAAGAGCGAGAAGCGAGCGAGAGCCTCCGCACCCCATACAGTAAAAGCCGAGAGCAGAATAAAATCGGCAGGTAAATATTTTACCGCCCGTGGATATAAAGGCAAATCTATAGAGAAGAGAAATTAAAAGTAAAAGAAAATTAAAAATTATAAGTAAAGCAAGATATTTTTTTTTATTTTTTTCCATAATATCCCCCTGTTTTGACTTTACACATAGATATTTTAATACAAGTTAGAAATAAAATCAAGACAGAAATTACCGTTATATTAGGATAATACAAAATACCCTAAAATTAACATTTTTTCGGTATTGAATTTTTGTAGTTTTTCTATATTGACAAGGATTTAAAAAAACAGTATAATTATAATCAGGAAAGTATTTTTTTTTGCTTCAAAAACGGAAAGGATAACAAGATATGGATAGAAAAGACGACTTCTGGAATAATTCAGAAGAAAATAATACTCCTTTCGAAGCTGCATCTTCGAGTGAAAATACGGATTTAGAAAACAAAGCCTTGGCAACGCCCGAGACGTATTATCATAATATAAACACTCCCGAGGGGGAAAAAGAAGACAGATATTATGAAATATTTGATAAGAGCAAAAAAACTATGGGCTGGTCGGTTGCGTCCCTTGTGCTTGGAATAGTGTCGGTGCTCTGCTGCTGTCTTGGCTGGGTAGGACTCTTGATGGGAGCGCTTGCTATCGTTTTTGCGGTAGTTTCGAGAGTGTCGCTCGGCTACTTTGACGGAATGTCAATAGCGGGACTTATACTTGGAATTTTCGGAGTCGTTTTCGGAGGCGTTATGCTCGGAATTACGCTCTTAGCCGCAACTGATGAGTTTAAATCGTATACTGAGCAGTTTCCGATAGAGGAATACTATAATAATTTTGATTTTTGATTAATTAAAAAAAAGGAATTTATTCAATGAGCATATTTGATTTATTATCTTTGCTCTGTGGTTTAGCCCTCTTCCTTTACGGAATGGACGTAATGGGAGAGTCACTTAAAAAGAGCGCGGGAAACAAATTGAAAATGATTTTGGCAAAGATGACGTCAAGTCCGATAAGAGCATTTCTTCTTGGTCTTGGAGTTACGGCAATTATTCAGTCATCTTCCGCTACTACTGTTATGGTTGTTGGTTTCGTTAACTCAGGAACAATGGCTTTGACCCAAGCGGTCGGTGTTATTATCGGAGCTAACGTAGGTACTGCTGTAACCGCGTGGATAACAGCCTTGTCCGGTGTTGGAGGAGAGGCTGCTGAGTCTATCGGTTGGATTGAATGGTTAAAGCCTGATTCGTGGATGCCAATACTCGCTGTTATAGGAATTTGCCTACTTATGTTTGCAAAAAGAGGCAAAAAGAAGGATGTTGGTTGTATTCTTCTCGGCTTTGCTGTTCTTATGGTTGGTATGAGTATGATGTCGGGAGCCGTGTCGGGACTTAAGAATGATGAAGGCTTTAAATCTATACTTACAATGTTTTCAAACCCCATTTTAGGTTCACTTGCAGGTTTGATTCTTACCACTATAGTTCAGTCTTCGTCAGCGTCTATTGGTATTCTTCAGTCACTTACCGTTACGGGAGCTATTACTTACGGTGCCGCAATTCCGATAATAATGGGACAAAATATAGGTACTTGTGTAACAGCACTCATTTCGTCTCTCGGAGCCGGAAAAAACGGAAAAAGAGCCGCTATGGTTCACCTTTATTTCAACATAATCGGTGTTGTCATATGGCTTTCCGTATTCACAATTTCCAATGCGATTTTCAGCTTTGAATTTGCAAATCAAGCTATTGATATGTGGGGTGTCGCGGGAGTTCATACCATATTTAAGATTCTTTCGGTTATAGCAATATCTCCGTTTTATAAGCAGCTCGAAAAGCTTTCGGTTCTTACAATTAAGGATAAGAAGGATGAAAACGAGAAGACTAATCTTCTTGACGAGCGTCTTTTCAATACGCCCTCAATAGCAGTTGAGAGCGCAAGCATAGTTACCTCTTCTATGGCGGATATTGCTTGCGACGCTCTTAAAAAGGCTCTCGTCCTCTTTGATAAGTATGACGCAAAGCTTGCCGACGAAATAAGAGACCTTGAGGGCAAGGCAGACCAATACGAAGATGCGATAGGCTCGTATCTTGTAAAGCTCTCGGCTTACGATATGTCAGAGGCTGATTCCAATCAGATAACCAAGCTTCTTCATCTTATAGGAGATTTTGAGAGAATTTCCGACCACGCTGTGAATATAGTTGAGTCGGCAGAGGAAATGACGGATAAGAAAATTGAGTTTTCGAGTGAGGCTCGGCGTGAAATTTCCGTTATGAAGCGTGCGGTTTCCGATATAGTTGAGATGACTCATAAGGCATTTATTGAGAACGATATAAAACTTGCGGAGAACGTTGAGCCCTTAGAAGAGGTAGTTGACGGTATAAGAGATAAAATCAAGCTCGGTCACATTAAGAGACTTCAAAAGAGTGAGTGTAGTATTGAGCACGGATTTGTTCTTTCGGATATACTCAACAACTTTGAGCGTGTGTCTGACCACTGCTCCAATATAGCCGGCTGCGTTATCGAAATTTCTAAGTATGACTCTCTTAATATGCATCAGTATATGGACGAGGTTAAGAACGATAAAGCGCACTTCAACAAAAAGGTTCAAGAATATAAGGCTGTTTACAGTTTAGATTAAAATAACTTTGTTAAGCTAGCAAAAAAATAAAACGGTGAGGATACGTTTTGGTATCTTTACCGTTTTATTTTTGCGTATTGCGTTTTGTTAAAAACTTTTACAGCAATCTTAAGAGAAAAGTCCGCTCCAAAAATTACTGTTTTTCCTTTGCTTCCATCTGTCGCTTTACTTCTTCTCTCGCGCTCGTCTTTTCGTGAGTTTTGATATCTCCCGACTTGATGAGTGACATCTTTGTAAGAGAAGGACCTACAATTTCATAGATAAGCACCGCAAAGAGAGTTATGTTTCTTACGATAGCGCCCTCCGGACCAAGCTCCATAGCCTTTATTGCCATACCGAGAGCAACGCCTGCCTGGGGAAGAAGGGTTATACCGAGATATTTTACTATATGTGGGTCGCATTTTGTAATTCTCGCGCTGATTCCCGCGCCGAAGTATTTACCGAGTGAGCGAGAAATTATATAAATGATACCTATAATGACTACGGCAATATCGAGGAATACCGAGAGGTCGAGCTCCGCTCCGCTTATAACGAAAAAGAGAATGAGAATAGGAGCAGTCCATCTGTCCGCTCTGTCCATAAGCTCTTCGGAAAAGTCGCATACGTTGCAGAACACTGTTCCGAGCATCATACAGGAGAGAAGCGAGGAGAATGCTACGTGTATTCCGGCAACCTCAAATTTGAGACTTGATATTGCAACCGTCATCATAACGAAGGTAACGGATACTGCCATACGCTTTGAGCGGGAATGGAAATATCTCTCGCAAAGAGTAAAGAGAAGACCCATAACAAAACCGAGTATAAGAGAAAGAACGACCTCAATAATCGGCTCGAGCACAACGGAAAGCACGTCGACTTTTCCTATACTGAGTGATTTTGCAATACCGAACGATACTGCAAAGACAACGAGACCGACAGCGTCGTCAAGAGCAACAACGGGGAGAAGGATATCGGTGAGCTTACCCTTAGCCTTGTACTGACGAACAACCATAAGGGTTGCTGCGGGAGCCGTCGCGGTTGCTACCGCTCCGAGCACGATAGCTGCGGAAAGAGAGAATTTATCGGGCATAATAAAGTGAAGCGCGATAAGGAACAAATCTACCGTGAGGGTAGTGAAAAGTGCTTGGAAAACGCCTATAACGGTCGCCTGCTTACCAATCTTTTTGAGCTGAGCGAGACGGAACTCGTTACCCATAGAGAATGCGATAAATCCGAGAGCAACGTCGGCAATAATGCCGAAGCCCTCTATCTGACTGTGAGTTATACCGATACCGTCAACTCCTATTGCGCCGAGGCAGAACGGACCGATAAGAACGCCGGCGATAAGATAAGCAGTAACGGCGGGAAGCTGCACCAGCTTTGCAAGTCTTGATAAAAGAAGTCCCGATAGAAGTGCTATCGAAAGGCTTAATAGAATACCTGCTGTCTGTGACATAAAAGATACGCCTTCTTTCTTTTTTAAAATATGTTTTAATACCGATTAAATAATATAGCACTTTAAGGGTTAAAAGTCAACCGCTTTTTGAAATTTGGTTTGAAACGTGGTTTGAATTTTAAAAAAGCTCCTTGAAAAATCTTCAAAGAAGTGCTATTCTATAAATAGAAAAAAAGAATAAAAACAAATTATTTTTCTATTTTTAGGGGTTTAATATGATAGATTTCAGTATGAAGGAGCTTTCTGAGCTTATCAAGGATTTAAATATTGTGACTCATATCAAATGCGTTCTTTACGATGAGAATTTTAAGCCGCTTTATCACTATGAGATGGAAAGAAGCGGATTTTGCTCGATTATAAGAAGCAATCCCGAATACTATGAAAGATGTATTGCTTCGGATATGCAGGGCTTTAAAAAATGCACGGAAAGCGGCGGAGCGTGTACGTATAAATGTCATATGGGGCTGTACGAGACCTTAACTCCTATAAAAAGCGGAGGATTGACAATAGGCTTTATTTTGGTAGGACAGAGGATTGGAGCCTCGGATTACGAAAAAATAAAGAAAAATATAGAGAGCTTTCCCGAAAAAGATAAAAGAGAAGCGCTTTACAGAGAGCTTGAACGTGTCAGAACGGTTACCGATGAAGAGATAGAGTCAATGTCGAGACTCGTGAAGATTTGCACCTCTTACATAGAAATGAAAAAGCTAGTCAGCCGCAGGGATGCCCCGACAAAGCAGCTCGTGGAAGAATATATTGCAGAAAACATAAGGTATAAGATAGATATAGAGGCTTTGTCAAGGGCTTTTGGTATGTCAAAAAGCAGCCTTTACAGCTTTTCGGTAAAAAATTTCGGTATGGGAATATCCGAATACGTAATGAAAATGAGGCTTGAGAAAGCCGCAGAGCTTCTTCTCTCCGAAGACTTAACCGTATCTGAGATATCCTCTCTTGTCGGAATATATGACACAAATTATTTCGTAAAGCTATTCCGCAAAAAGTACGGACTTTCTCCTAAAAAGTGGAAAAATACTCAAAAATAATCAAAAATACTATAAAATAAAATTTGTTTTCTATTAGTAATAAAAATAAATGTGATATATTTATTTTGAAAAGCGAGATTTATCGCTTTTCCGTATCTTTTTTAGGTATAAATCTATAAGATTTAAAACTTTAAATTTTAGGAGGAATAGATATGTCACTTTCTGAAAAACTTTTAAAAGAGGGCGAGGGTGTATTGAGACTTGCACCCGTTTGGGTACCCCGTTCGTTCTGCATTCCGGGAAAAAGAATAAAGCTTCACCCCGACGATTACTACGTTTTAGGACTTGAAAGGGGCGGTATTGACGAGCGTTGGTTTGCTTCTACCACTCACGCCGATAACGGTCCCGACACTCCCGCTGACGAGGGAATGAGCTACGTGGTTTCGGCTGATGGAAGGGAAAGGGTTCTTCTTGCCGATATGATTTCCGAGCTTGGAGAAAAAATCGTAGGAAAGCGCCTTTTTGAAAAATACGGAAAATGGCCTATGTTCTCGAAATTTTTTGACAATAAAGGACCGCTGCCGCATCACATACATCACAGAGATGAGCACGCAAAGAGAGTGGGAGAAGCAGGTAAGCCTGAAATGTACTTTTTCCCATCTCAAGTGAATAATCACGGCGGAACTTTCCCGTTCACTTTCTTCGGATTAAACCCCGAAACTAAAAAAGAAGAAGTCAAAAAATGCCTAGAAAACTTTACAAAAGGCGACAATAAACTCCTCGATTTGTCCAGAGCTTATAAGATTACGCTTGATACCGGATGGGACGTTCCTCCCGGAGTTCTTCACGCTCCCGCAAGCCTTTGCACCTACGAGCCGCAGTTTGCGAGCGACGTTTACGCTATGTATCAGTCGGTTCTTTACGGAGGAGAATGTGTTTCCGAGGACCTTCTCTGGAAAAACACACCCGAGGAAGAGGTTGGAAACTTCGACTATCTTATGGACGTTATCGACTGGGAAGCGAACGTTGACCCAAATTTCAAGGAAAAAAGATTTATGGCGCCCGTTGTTATTAGTTCTGATGAAAGCTATACAGAGGAATGGATATGCTATAAGTGTCCCGTTGCTTCCGCAAAGCGCTTGACGGTTAACCCCGGAGAGAGTGTAGTTATAAAGGACGAGGCAGCGTACGGAATGATTCTTCTCGAGGGTAGAGGTAAGATGGGTAAGTGGGATATAGAAACGCCTACTCTTATAAGATACGGCGAGCTTACGAGCGACGAGTTCTTCGTAACAGAGGATGCGGCACTTGCGGGTGTCAGAATAACCAATGAATCAAAGACCGAGCCGTTGGTTATGCTCAAGCACTTCTCTGAAAACCCCGAGCTTGACAGATTTATCGCCAAAAACTGACACGGAGTGCTGTTATGGAAAATAAATGGTATAAGAAAAGCTACAGAAGAAGCCTTGTAGATATGCATATTGAGGACTGCGACGAGTCCTTTTTATCGGAATTTTCACCCGAGAAATACGTGGAGTATCTTAAAGCGGCAAAAATGGATTCGGCTATGATATATCTTCAGTCGCACGTCGGTCTTTGCCACTATCCCACAAAGTCGGGAGTTGTTCATAAAAATCTTCGAGGAAGAGAAGACGTTATAAAAAAGACTATCGACCTAATACATAAAAACGGAATGTTTGCCGTTGGATATTACAGTCTTATATATAACACCCGTGAGGAAGACAGACATCCCGAGTGGAGAATGATAGACGATACCAAAACCGGCACGTCCCCACACCAAAGGGGCGGCAGATACGGATTCCTATGCCCTAACAATATGGAGCACAGAGCATTTGTAAAGACTCAGCTTTCCGAGCTTGCTGAGTATTTTGATTTGGACGGTCTGTTCCTTGATATGACCTTCTGGCCCGCTATTTGCAAGTGCGAATGCTGCCGCGCCCGCTTTGAGAGCGAGACGGGATATGCTGAAATTCCCGATATGAATGATTTTGCATCCGAAGCGGCGCTCACCTTCAGAAAAATACGCTATAAGTGGATGACTGATTTTGCAACCGATATAACCGCACACGCGAGAGCCGTAATGCCGGGAGTTACCGTCAGCCACAATAACGCTTCGGCAGTTTCAAGAGACGGTAAGAGGGGAGTTGACGAAACGATAGGAGACCTTTGCGACTACGTAACGGGGGACCTTTACGGAACGCTCCTCGGTCATTCATTCTCAATGAAATACTACCGTGCCGTGTCGAATAATCAGCCATACGAATATATGCTTACCCGTTTTTCGCAAAATCTCTCTCAACATACCCTGAGCAAAACCGCGAGAGCACTCACGCAGAGCGTGCTTCTTACCGCTGCTCACCACGGCGCGAACTTTGTTATTGACGCAATAGACCCCGTGGGAACGGTCAACCCGGAGGTTGCGAAGCTCATCGGCGAGGCTTACTCAAAGGAGATGCTTTACGAAAAGTATCTTAATGTTGGAGAGTCCGTGTCCGACGTCGGACTCTGGTATTCCATAAGCGGAAGATTTTCGAAGAGGGAGCAGAAGCTTGACAGCCTTACGGCTTCGACAAATCTCGGTGAAACGTTTGGCAAAAACCACATTCTCTATGACGTTGTAACAAACAAGACTGCGGAGAGTATGAAGAGATATAAGGTTGTTTTTGCGCCCGCAATCGCGGGACTTGATAAGGAACATATAGAAGCCGCTAAAAATTACGTTAAGGGTGGCGGCGTGTTATGCTTCAGCGGTACGGAAGAGACGGAGCTTATACGTGAATTCTTCGGATCCGAGTTGATTGGTATGACCGATAACAATAATACCTACGTAGCGCCTACTTCGCTTGGTGATGACATTCTTTCACCGTTTACCAAAAAATATCCGTTGGCTCTTGCGGACAAAGCTCCGCTCGTTACGGCGCCGAGAGAAAACGTCAGAGTTCTCGCAACGTTGACCCTTCCTTACCGGGACCCTGAAAATCCTGCGCGCTTTGCGTCAATTCACTCCAATCCGCCGGTTATAGCAACCGAGCATCCGATGATGATGGAAGCCGACTACGGACTCGGTAAGGTTATGTGGCTTGGCGTGTCGTTCGACGGATATGAGGCAAGACAGCACAGAGAGGTTGCAATTAAGATTTTGAGACGCTATTTCGGAGAAGAGGAGCAGACTGTTACCTCGAACGCTCCCAAAATGGTAGAAATCGTAGCCTACAAGGCTGAGGATGAATGGCAGATAAGCCTTTGCAACGTCGGTGACGCTGACGATGGAAGAATTATTCTTCCGTTTGACGTGACGGTAAAGACCGAAAAAGAGCCGAAGGGCGTCTTCGTTCTCCCCGAAATGACTCCTGTCGATTTTACCTATAACGACGGAATGCTGACGTTCAAGACAAAAAACCTCGACTTGTTCGATATGTATAGCGTTAAGCTGTAAAAAATAAAACAGACCGAATGCGAAAGCAATCTCGGTCTGTTTTTTTTGCTTGTATGAAAATAATTATTTACAATTTTAGTCTAAAAGACTTCTGAAATTCTTGATTCCGTGGAACGTTGAATAGTTTGCGTCGTGAAAATTGTGGGCGTTGTTGATTGCTGTTCTGCAAAGGAAAATTATATCGTCGTTCTCAATTATAAAATCAACGTACTGGAAGCCAACTTCATTCACACCCGCATCTCTTCTGTCAAGAACGTCGAGAAGCACGCTCCAATTTTCAAGGTCGCTCGAAACCATAAGAGAGAGGAGCCTGCGGTCGTAGTTATTGTTCACGTCTGTTATTCTCGACGCAAGCGTATAGTATCTCTTTGATACGGGGTCGTACTGTATGGTAAACTTCGAGTGATTGGCAGGGAACTTAATTGCGTGAGAGTATTTTAGCTTTGCGCCCGGATTTTCCTTGTCAACCTCGTATGCGAGAGCAAGACCGTATTTTTCGAGGGTTTTAGTCATATCGTAACGCATTATATTGAAAAGCTTGCCGTCAGGACTTACCGCAAGAGTGCCTTCGATATTTCCGCTCGACTCACCGTGAGCTGTGCCGGGCCAGGTCGGGTCGTATTTTACGGGCTCGGAAAATTCCCAGCTTTCAGGATTTAAAAGGTCGTCATTCTCGTCTGCCGACATTACCATAGGAGCGTGATAGCCCACGCCCCAAGAGCCCCACTCGAGTGTGTTGTAAATTCTTCCGTTATGGCGGACTATGTTTTGAGGATTTTTATGAACGCCGACGCCCTTTGCCTTTCCTCCCGAGCCTCGAAGAAGAGATATGGGAGCCGAGAAGGTTTTTCCGCCGTCGGAAGATTTTCCAATGAGTAAATCACCGTACTCGGTAGAGCAAGCGAGCATATAAACGTCACCCTTGTGGATAAACATTTTGCCCCAGAAGCAAGGCATAAGCTCGGATACGTAATGCCAGCTCTCACCGTCGTCGTCCGAACGAAAAATGAGCGTGAGATTTTGCGGAGCTTCACCGCGGAACAAGTCCATAGACGCAAGCAAAAAGCCGTCGGGGTGGCGAACCAGAGACGGTGAGCAGAGATATCTGCCCGAAAAAGAATATGCCTCGTCGTCAGGGTGAAGATAGTTTACCACGGTGCCGACGGGCGTACCCGTGCGAGCTAAACGCACTCTGCTTTTGCCTATCTCCGCTGAAACGTAGAACTCATAGTCGGTATCGGATAGGAGTCCTGTAATATTGTATTCGTTGGAACGGGTGCTTCCCGAGAGAAGAAAATCCGAGTCGCCTCTCTTTTTGTAATAAACCGAATATTCACCAAAGCCTTCACTAAGCCATTCAAAGTGAACGGAGTTATCGCTTGGCGCTATGCGTGATATGTAAATATCTCCAACCTCAAAGAAAAACGGGCGGTAAGGAGAATAGCTCCATTTGCTGTAACCTTTCATATTTTACCTCGTTTAGTCAAGTTTTGTTTACAAAAAAGACTTAAAATCAAATTATCGCCTCGATAGAGTCTGTTAAGAGCTTCATTTGTTTTATGGAAGATTTGTCATAGTCGTTAAGAGCTCTGCAGGCGCGATTCCTTGTTATAAGATTTGTTTCGATGCCCGAGAGCGTCATATGATATTTAGCCGAGAGAGGATAGGGAATCTGCCCCTCGGTATAACCGAGAAGACCAAGCACGGCTTGAAGCTTTTTGGCTTTTTCGGGTTCGGTTTTATAAATTTTCGAAAGATGAGCGTAAAGCTTTGGGTGGTAGTTACACATAATGCCGCAGTATCCGTCGGCTCCGCATTCCATACTTTCAAGAAGAGTCTGGCAGTTTGCGTTGAGCAGCTTGAATTCAGAGCCGCGAAGAATACGGGTTCTTTCCTTTATAACTGATACGTCGCAGCATGTGTCCTTCATATAGAAAAATCTTCCACTCGCTTTACAGAACTCGAGTATTTTAGGCGTAACCAAACGCTTATACGGATAAGGGCATTCGTAAAATCCTAGCTTTGCTTCTTTCGGCAGGAGCGATAGCAGATTTTTAAGATTTTCAAGGAAAACGTCGTCGCCAAGATTTTCGGGGTCGAGACGGTTCGTTATGAGAATAAGAGCATCTGTGCCGGACGTGTAAATTTCATTGAGCTCTTTCGCTTGCTCCTGGGTCGTGTCAGAAACGTGACCGGAGGAAACAACGGTGAATTTGCGCTCACCGAGCGCCTCAAGCTCCTTCGCCTTTTTATAAACGCGGCGGTTAAGCTCTACTCGCTCCTCAAGAGATAAAAAGAATATTTCACTCGATTGGCAAGCCGAAAAAATACCGTCGATTCCCGAATTGTAGTAAAACTCAACGTATTTTTCGGCGGTTTCAAAATCCACCGAGCCGTCCTTTTTATAAGGCGTTATCATTGTGGTCATCATTTCCATAAAAGCGCACTCCTGTTATCTTTATATCTATATTTTAATGTAATGCCGAAAAATAATCAATACGCAATTAAGACTTAATTTTATAAAATTCGGACATTTTATTGAAAACAAGATGCTTTAGTGTTAAAATAAAACAAAGCCTTTTTGGAGGGAAAAATGAAAATCTTATATAAGCAAAGCGGCAAAAATGAGAGAGAAAACCTTTTAGCTTCGCACGGTATAGAGGATTGTTATTTAAAGAGAATAGTTTTTTCAAAGGATAATAGCAGTATTACAAAAAAGAGTCATAGTCACAGAGGCTATGAGATACATATAATTGAGGTAGGCTCGCAAAAATATGAAATAGGAGAGAAAATTTACGAGCTTTCGCGCGGGGACGTTCTTTTGATACCCCCGAGAGTGCCGCATAAGGTTGTTCATTCCTCGTCGGACGCGGTGAAGTATTCATTTGCTCTTTCGATTTTAAAAAACAGCGGAAAGTCTTTTGACGAAGCCGACCCGACGGTTGAAATCATCAGAGTGGGCGAGGATATGATAGAATCCCTTGAGTCTGTTTATAGGGAGTATAATTTAAAGAAAGAGTTGTCTTTAGTCTTAATTGAAAACCGAGTTTTTGAAATTCTTGTTTCCATCTTTCGCAGAGTGGGATTTGAGGAGAGGGCGGCGTGCGGGACCTCGCACGAGGAGAACGCAAAGCTCGAACTCGCAAAGGGATATATAAACGATAATATAGATGAAAGAATTTCCGTCGGGGACGTTGCCTCTTATTGCTACCTTGGGGAAAAGCAGCTCGGCCGTCTTTTTTTGAGATACGAGGGGGTGACTGTCGCCGCGTATATAAGAAACAGAAAAACAGAGCGTGTGGAAAAGCTTCTTTCCGATGAAAGCCTCTCGCTTAAGCAAGTAGCGGAGATGATGAGCTTTAACAATGAATACTACTTTAACGCATACTTCAAAAAGTATTACGGAATGCCTCCCGGAGAATTCCGAAAGACATTGAAGCAATAAATAAAAAAACGAAAACCTATCCTGTGAAAAAAACAAGATAGGTTTTTATTATATCAAAAAGGTTTTTACAAAAGCTCGTTTTTATTAAAGCTCGGAATAAATCCTTTCCGCAGTGGATGCTATGAATTTTATTTCTTCTTCCTTTGCGGTATCGAGACGTTTTTTTGAGGGGAGTCCCCACACGTCGAAGACTCTCGGACCTATCCACTCGTATTTTTCGGTAGAGCCAAAGACTCCCGAAAGAATAGAAAGCGCAGCCTTTTCGGGCTTCATAAAAATGAGCTTCATCGGGTGCTTTATTACCATAAAAATAAGCTTCGGATAATGTGAGGTTATACCCGTAAACGTAATGCCGGGATGAGTTACCGAAATTTTTACGGAGGGGAAGTCTTCTGCAAGGGCGAAAGCCGAATACATTAAGTACCTTTTTGCGTTTCCGTAAACCCTTGAGGCTCTTTCCACGTCGCAAAAATCTACCGATTCTGTGCGCGTCTTTGAGTAGTTATGCGCTATGCTGCCGACGATAACCACGCGACCGCCTACCGACTCGAGCCCCGGCAAAAGCTTTTTTATCATATAGTAGGGCGAGACGAAGTTTATCTGATATACGTTATCATAGCCCGTAGAGCAGATTTTTCTCGGTATGCTGTACGCTCCCGCGTTGCTTATAAAGATATCAATTTTTTCGGAAAGCAGAAGTTTTGTAGCCGACTTCACAGACTCGATATCAGCCATATCCGCCGCGATGATTTTTACGGATATTTCCGGGAACTCCGAGAGAAGCTCTTCCTTTTGAGACTCTGATAGCTTCGGGTTTCGGTTAACTAAAATGAGGGACGCCCCCAGGTGCGCCAGATATCTCGAAAGCTCCTTCCCAAGCCCGCCGGTGCTTCCTGTTATGGCGGCAACCTTTCCGTGCAAGGATTCCGTGTTGAGCTTGAGCCATTCTTTATATTTTTCGTAGGACTTTGTTTTGTTGTTTTTCATAATATATAAAAACTCCCGACACCTAAAAGAATTTTGTCAAATTTCGGTTTCCCAGCCGTCGAAGGCAACCTCTATGCCGTGCTCTTCCATGGATTTTTTGAGCTCATCGTGCGAGCCGTGTAAGGTTCTTGCCATATGGCTTATGGAAAAACGCTTTACGTGTTTCTCCAGTGATTTTTTCATTTCTATTATCATAGAGAGGCTGTTATGTTCGAAGACGCGGTAATCACCGGCAATGTCTCCGATGGTAGCGTCAAGAACGGCAAAGTCGATAGGCTCTTTCTTTATTGCCCCAACCTCCTCGTAAGTCAGCCAAGCACCGTCAAGACCGTAAAATATACGGCTCTCCCCGTCGGAGATTATGAAATGCACCGTGCCTTTTGCGGAGTGATTTGCGGGAAGCGCTATGACTGTGTAAGGACCAACGCTCTTTGTTTCTCCCGACTCAAAGGGAACGTATTCGGCACCCGGGAGCGCGGCAACTGTTTCTTCTCTGAAATGGTCTTTGTGCCTATGCGTGTTAATTATGTACTTGATATCGGAAGCATTTTTGCCAAAAGTGTCAAGAGCGTCAAAAACGTTCGGACCCGGGTCTATAAGGAGACGGTCGTCTATAAGCGCTGACGAGTTACGTCTGAAGCCCTCCATATCTCTGTGTTCGCTGATTTTCCAATCGGCAGCGCCGGTTCCTAAAAATGTTATTTTCATATAAAAAACTCCTTGAATTAGTTTAAAATGCAAATGATTATTGTCAAAAACGCAAAATCAAAGGTCAAACGAATTCTTTTTGATATTTATACGGCGTTATTCCGAACTTTTTTCTGAAACGCATAATGAAGTAAGAGCAGTCGGAGAAGCCGCTGTTAAAGCAGGCGTTTTGCACCGATTGACCCGTGCTGAGAAGCTTCTTTGCTTCGGAGAAGCGCTTTGACTCTATATAATCCGAGGGCGTCGTCTGGAAGTGATTTCGGAAACGGCGGCAAAGAGTGCTCTTTGAAATGTAAAACACGTCGCAAAGGAGTGTTACGGTGCAGGACGCTTCCGTGTAATGATTCGATATATATTCGACTATCTTCGAGAAGCTTTGGGGAAGACTCTCCGCTTCGGTCGTGCCGTGCTTTTCCGCAGACGTGATATCGAGTATCTCAAAGAAATTCTTGACAGCACCAAAAGGACTGCCACCCGATATGCGACTCTTATAGAATCCGAAGCAGGCGTTAATTACCCTCTCCTTTTCTTCCTCGGGAAGAACGAGGAGCTTGTTTTTATCAAACTGCTTTTTTAGATGTGCGGTAGCAAAAGGAATTTCCCGTATCCATATGCAGAAATGCTCGTGAACGCAGTCACTGTGGTATATACACCTATGTATTTCGTTAGGCGCTGATACGATTATATCACCACGGCTTATAGGATATATATTATCCTCGACGAGAAAGGATACGTCGCCACTCAGGTTGATATATATTTCGTAGAAGTCGTGTATATGCTCTTCGTCGTGCGTAACGTCATCAACCTTGGTAAAACGTTTTTCATAGGTTATTTCGGTGTAAATTGAGTTGCCGTTTTCAATTAACGGCTTTAGAGTAGGTATATAGATCATTTTGTCCCTCTGACTGACACGAAAATCGTATTTATTGATAAAATCTTTATATTATTATGGTTTTTGTCGTGCTATAATTACTTTGGAAGAATTATAACATATAAATATAGAAATGTAAATAAGAAAAAAGAAAAAATATTAAAATGAGGAATTAAGAGATGCTGGCATTGGTAAAGACACAGAAGGGCGAGGGCTTTTTCTCGCTTGAAGAAAGACCTATCCCAAAGTATGAAGAAGACGAGGTTCTCGTCAGGGTTGCCTTTGGCGGAATATGCGGAACTGACATTCATATTCTCCACGATCAGTTTACGTATTACCCTCCGGTTATAGTCGGTCACGAGTTTTCGGGTATTGTAGAGGAGGTTGGAAATAAGGTAACTCTTTACAAAAAAGGAGACGCAGTTGTAGGCGAGCCGCATAATAAGGCTTGCGGAAAATGCTATCTTTGCCGTAACGGACATATACAGAACTGTAATGACAAGCTTTCCATCGGCTGGGGAATAGACGGTTGCTTCACCTCTTACGTCGTTATGCCCGAAAAGCTGCTGCATAAAATACCCGAGGGGGTATCTTTGGAAGAAGCCGCTATGGCGGAGCCGTCGGCAATAGTAGCGCATCAGCTTCTCGAAAGAGCGCACGTCATGCCCGGAGATAACGTGGTTATTATGGGGGTTGGACCTATTGCTCTTCTCGCTGCGGAAATGTCACGTATTGCGGGAGCGGGAAAAATCATACTTTGTGGCTGCACGTCAGATAAGGACTATCGCTTAAAAATTGCTGATGAGCTGGCCTGCTACGATTTGTTTATAGACGTTCAAAAAGAGGATGCCGCGGCAATTATAATGAAGGAGACGGGAATCGGTGCGGACCTTGTTGTCGAGGCATCGGGCGCGGCAAGCGCAATACGTACGGGCATAAGAGTTCTGAAGAAGCGCGGAAGAATGTGCGCCATCGGAATGACGGGCGCTCCGACGGTTGAGATTCCCTGGAACGAAGCGATGATGAAGGTGCTTGACGTTCAGTTCAATATGAGCTCAAGCTATAACGGCTGGAATATGGCGCTTTCACTTATGGCAAGCGGTAAGCTTAAGGTAGCTCCCATGATTGGAGTACGGCCTCTTGCGGAGTGGAAAAGGGCGTTTGAGGATCTTGAATCGGGTAAAGCTATGAAACTTTTACTTAAAATTTAATAAGGGAGATAATGATATGGTAGTTGATTTTAAAAACAAGGTTGTTGTTATTACGGGTGCGGCAGGCGGAATAGGCTCTGCTATGGCATACAGATTTGCCGAGGACGGCGCACGTGTAGCGATTTGCGATCTTCGCGGTGCTGATGCGCTTGCAAAGGAGATTTCCGATAAAGGCTATTTTGCAAAGGGGTATAATTTTGATATTACCGACAGAGAAGCGGTAAAGTGCGCTATGGCGAAGATAGCGGAAGAGCTTGGCGGAATTGATGCTATTGTGAACAATGCCGGAATAAACGTAGGCCCTGACGAGAGAAAGCACGTTGACGAGTTCAGCGATAAATGGTGGGATGCAATCCTTAAGGTTGACCTTGACGGAACGTACAACTGTACGAAGCTTGCGATTCCGTATATGAAAGAGGGCTCGAGTATAGTTAATATCAGCTCTATCGTAGGAATGGTACCGCTTCGCAATCAGTGCGCATTCGCAGCGGCTAAAGCGGCGGTAATTAACTTTACAAAAGCTATCGCTATGGAGCTTGCTCCCAAGGGGATTCGGGCAAACGTAATTTGCCCCGGAACTATCGGTCTTGCGATTACCAACAGGCTTTGGTCGGATAACAGCGCAATGGCAGGACTTCTTTCCCACATTCCTATGGGACGTCAGGGTATGCCTGAGGAAATAGCGAACGCAACCGCTTTCTTGGCGTCGGATGCGGCGTCGTACATAACCGGAGCGGTTGTCCCCGTTGACGGCGGATGGACCTGCGGCGGATTCGCAAGAAACTTTTGAGAGGATATAAAAATATGGAAAACTTTGCACTTAAGGTGATGGGCGCTTCCGTAAAGGAGGGCGAGGTAGGAGTATTTTTCCTCGGTCAAGCGGGCTTTGTGTTAAAGACCTGCAGCGGTGAATTGATAGCAATAGACCCCTATCTTTCCGATTGCTGCGAAAGATATTTCGGATTCAAGAGGCTTATGCCTCACATTCTTGGAGCTGACGAGATAATATTTGACTATCTCGTTGCATCGCACGCTCATTTCGACCATTTCGATCCCGATAGCGTTCCAGTTTTGCTCGGTAACGGCAAGACGAAGTTTGTCGGAGCAAAGGATACCCGGGCGGAGTGCGAGCGTCTTGGAATCAAGGATAATCTCACGTTTGTAGCCGTCGGAGATAAGGTGGAGCTTGGAGCGGTAACCCTCACGGCAGTTCGTTGCGACCACGGAAAAGATACGCCCGATGCGATAGGACTCCTTTTCGAAGCTGCCGGCAAGAAAATATATATGATGGGTGACACCGCATACCGTCCGGAATGGCTTGAGGATGAGAAAATAAAGGGTGTTGATTTGCTTATTTTACCCATAAACGGAGCGTTCGGAAATCTTAATTCCACCGAGGCGGCAAGGGTGGTAAAGGCTCTTTCTCCAAAGCTTGCCGTTCCGTGCCATTATTGGAACTTTGCGGAGCATTTCGGAAGCCCTTACGAGTTTATGACCGAGATGAAAAACAATTGTCCCGAGATTCCGTACCTGCTTATGCGTCAGGGGGAGATGATAATGCTCAAATGATAAGCTTCGGTAAGTACAAGGACAGGGATGCTCTTGTTGTGGAAAGCGACTCCTTACGCGCGACGTTTTTGCACCGCGACGGAGCCAAAATGACATCTCTTGTTGACAAATTGAGCAAAAAAGAGCTGCTTCTCACGAAAGACGGAGAAAAATATAAGGAGCTTTCATATAACGGAAGCTACGTTGATTCCGAGTGCAGCGCCTTTGACGATATGTTCCCGACGATTGACCCGTACACTCCGACGAGCGGAGCTTATAAGGGGATTGCTTACCCCGACCACGGAGAGACGTGCAGGCTTGATTTTGACGTCAGAGAGGTTGGCGGGAAGGCGGTGCTTTCAGCCGAATCAAAGCTGTTTGACGTGCTCTATGAAAAAACCGTATATCCCACGGGTGACGGTGGAATACGTATTGATTATTCGATTCATAACAAAAAAGACGAGCCGTTCGACTTTATCTGGGCGGGACACGTTATGCTAAAGGGCGAGGATGGTATGCGACTGATTACGCCGTTTTCTGAGGATGCTCCTATCGAGACTGTGTTCGCAACGGAAGGGTACAGCCTGTCAGAGCTTCCTCGAGATACTCTTTTGGGCTTTAAGGCGGGACGTGGAGCCGCTTATAAGTTTTATTACCTTGATAAAATGAGAGAGGGGCGCTTCAGTGTTAAATACTCCGACGGAAGAGAGCTCGCTTTCAGCTTCGATGAGAAAAAGCTCCCATATCTCGGTGTATGGATTAATAACGGAGAATTTCAGAATATCTATAATATTGCTCCCGAGCCCTGCACGGCACCGTTTGATGCGCCCGATAAGGCTCTTTTGAAGGGTTATTCTTCAAAAATAGGGGCAAATGAAAAATTTGAGTTCAGTATAAAAATCAGTGTTAAATAATAAGGAGAATTATATGAAGATGGAAACTATGAAGGCGATTACCGTTTACGGTCCGCATGACGCCCGTATGGAGAACGTTCCAAAGCCTCTTGCAACGGGTGATATGGTAGTCGCAAAAGTTTGCCGCACGGGCGTGTGCGCTACCGACCGGTCTATCTACACGGGCGAGAGCAGCTTTATCCGTTCGGGAGAAATAAAATATCCCTGTCGTTTTGGTCACGAATGGGCGGGAATCGTTGAGTCGGTAGGCCCCGACGTTAAGGATTTTAAGCCGGGGGATAGGGTTTACAGCGACAATTTTGTAGCCTGCGGAGAGTGCGAGGCGTGTAAAAGGAAAGACTATATGAGCTGTAATTCAACAAGGTCTGTTGGTACGGTAAATACTTGGGACGGCTGCTATGCGGAGTATATGCAGATTCCCGAAAGGCACGTTTATCATCTGCCGGAGGAGCTTTCTATGGACGAAGGCGCTCTTATTGAGCCTGCCAGCATAGCATACGATGCTTTCAGAGGTGTTCAGCTTACGGAAAATGACACGGCCGTGGTTTACGGAACAGGCGCTATCGGTATGGTTGCGGTATGGCTTGCAAAATATTACGGAGCGGGACGTGTAATTCTCGTTGGAAGAAGCGACGATAAACTCAAGGTTGGACTTGAGATAGGCGCTGATTATGTTATTAATGGCAAAAAAGAGGACGCCGTTGCCAGAATAAAGGAGCTTTCGCTCGGTAAAAAAGGCGCAAATCTCATCGTTGAGACGTCAGGCTCTGCCTCGGCGCTTAAGGACAGTATAGCCTGTGCGGCAAGGTATGCACGCATATCCGTCGTGAGCTTCTACGAAAGAAACATAGACGACCTTCCGATAGACCCTCTTGTTCTCGGCTGCTTCTCTATGGTAGGCGCTGCGGGACGTGACGGAAATTCCCCCGAGGTTTGCGAGATTATGAGAAAAAATCCCGTTAAGCTCACACCCGTGTTCACTCATCACGTGCCCTTTGAAAATGCGCTTGACGTTTTTGAGCACGAGGAAAAGTATCACAACTCGAAGATTAAAGCTATAATAGACTTTGATTAAAATATTAAAATTTAAAAAGACTGAATACTAAGAAAGGGAAAAACAAAATGGAAAACAAGAAATTGCCGCCTCTTCAGGTGGACGTAAAGAACGTAAAACCTTTGATTTTCGGTAAGGAATACGAGTCAAGAATGATACTCGACCACGTTATAACGGGAAGAGACAACGTAATTCAGATAAATCACGGAACTGTTAAAGCAGGCTATGCTCTCGGAGGAGCAACCCACGAGGAAGATGAGATATATTATATTCTCTCCGGCAAGGGCAAGCTTCAGCTTGACGAGAAAATAATTGATATTGCTGAGGGTCAGGTTATATTCATTCCCGCCGGCTGCTTCCACGCTCTTGATAACAGAGAGTCAAGCGAGGATATGTGTCTTCTCACCTTCTGGAGAGATTACAGATTCAACGATGCATACGAAACACGTATGAATCTTTGGGGAAAATCGTTCAAAACGATAGATGAAGATTAAAAAGTAAACTTTAATTGACATTTGAAAGGGAAACGATATGAAAAACCTTAATAAGTACATAGACCACACAAACCTTAAGCCCTTTGCAACGAGGGCTGATATTGAAGCGCTTTGCAGCACTGCGCGCGAGTGGGATTTTGCCTCCGTTTGCGTTAACCCCTGCGATATTGCTCTCGCAAAGGAGCTTCTTTCGGGAAGCGACGTTAAGACCTGCACTGTTATAGGCTTCCCTCTTGGAAGAAACACGACTGCTGTGAAGGTTGCCGAGACGGAGGAGGCATATGCTCTTGGCTGCGATGAGTTCGATATGGTTATTAACGTAGGTAAGCTTAAAGACGGAAACTCCGACTACGTGAGAGACGAGATAGCTGCGGTAGTTAACGCGGCAAAGGGTAAGACTGTCAAGGTTATTATAGAAACGGGACTTCTTACCGACGAGGAAAAGGCACTCGCAACCCGTCTTTCCTGCGAGGCGGGAGCTCACTTTGTAAAGACCTGCTCGGGCGTTTCGGCGGGAGTTGCAACTGTAGAAGACGTAAAGCTTATGAAAGCGAACGTAAGCGGTGACGTTAAGATAAAGGCATCATCCGGAATTAAAACGTACGAGGGCGCAAAGGCTCTTATTGATGCCGGCGCTGAACGTCTTGGAACATCCTCGGGCGTTGCTATTATAAGCGGCGCGCCCAAAAACTGATTTTCAAAAATCCATTTCTAAAAGGAGAGGAAAAACGCTATGGCAAAAATAGTAGGTCCCGGCTCACTTATAGTTGACGTTACCGGCTTTGCGCCGCATCTTCCCGTTGCGGGAGAAACAACGAAGGGCTCGACTCTTCGCTTTGGCCCGGGAGGAAAGGGAAGTAATCAGCTTACCGCCGCTCACAGAGCCGGCTCAGAGGTAAAGATTATAGGACGTCGCGGTGACGACGTTCTCGGAGCAATACTCAAAAAGCATTATGAAACCGAGGGAATGAGCGAAGAACACGTTGAAGTTGACCCCAAGGGAGAGACCGGAAGCGCTCTTATAGAGATTGATGAAAGCGACGCTCAAAACCGAATTATAGTAATTTTTGCCGCAAACGAGCAGGTCAGCGCAGAAAACGTGTATGCGGCAGAAAAGGATTTTGCCGACTGCGATGCAGTTCTTACGCAGTTTGAAACGACGGCAGAGGCAGTTATAGCAACTAAGGAGCTTGCTAAAAAATATTCCAAGCCCTTTATACTGAATCCTGCTCCCTACATAGACGTTCCTCAGGAGCTTTTCGACGGTGTTGATTACGTTACCCCGAACGAGACCGAAGCCGAGCAGCTTACCGGTGTTAAGGTAGAGGATATAGACGGCTGCAGAAGGGCTGCTGAGAAGCTTTTAGAGATGGGAGTTAAAAACGTAATTATCACCCTCGGTGTCAGAGGTGCTTTCTACACAGATGGAAAGAGAGAAATAACCGTTCCAGCCATTAAGGTTAAGGCGGTTGAGACAACCGGTGCGGGAGATGCGTTTAACGGCGGACTCGCCACGGCTATTGCCGAGGGACTTCCTATTGAAACCGCACTCAAGTTTGCTACCTGCACGTCGGCAATTTCCGTAACGCGTCTTGGCTCGTCTCCCTCGATGCCTTACCGACATGAAATACTTGCTCTTCTTGAAAAAGAATTCGGCATCACTCTTTAAGGAGGCTAAGTCTTGGACTTTTTAGATAGCTTTTTGGCGGTTTCTCAAAAGGTTGGCTTGCTTTTCATCATAATAGCGCTGGGCTTTATTTGCCAGAAAACAAAGCTTCTCACCGAAGAGGCAAACAAGTGTATGGCGGATATCGTTATGTATTTCGTAACCCCGTGCGTTATAATAAATGCTTTCAGCTCAACCATGTACACAAAAGAGGAGCTGCTTGGAATTTTAAAAAACATAGGGATAGTTGCGCTCGTTTCGATTGCTTTGCACGTCGTTATGATACTCTCGGTTTATCTTTTGTTCAGATTCCGTGATGAAGACAGGCGCAGGGTAACTCGGTTTGCGGCGGTGTTTTCCAATGCGGGCTTTATAGCTCTCCCTCTTGCCGAGGCTCTTATAGATACTCCCGAGTGTCACGAGGGCGCTCTTTATGCGGCGGTCTTCCTTGCCATATTCAATATTGCGCTCTGGACCTGGGGCCTTGTCGATATGAGCGGCGAAAAAAAGGCGATGAATTGGAAGAAGATTATTTTCAATCCCGGCATTATAGGGGTTGTCGTCGGACTCTTTATCTTCACGTCTCCTCTGTATATGACCTTTGGGGAGACGGCGGGAATCAGACTCCCCGGGCTTGTCAGAGACGCTCTTTCCGCTCTTTCCGCGCTTAATTTGCCTTTGCCTATGCTTATGGTGGGATATTATCTCGGCAAGGCTGATTTGGTTGCGGCGTTTTGCGACGTCTGGTCGTATTTCTGCATGGCGATGAGGCTCGTGGTGTACCCTCTTGCGCTTCTCGGTGTTTTATACCTGTGCGGAGTAAGAGGAAACGTTCTTACGGTGCTTGTTATCGGAGCAAGCGCTCCCGTAGGCGCAACAACTACCATTTTTTCCGCAAAGTTCAACAGAGATACCGAGCTTTCGGTTCGTCTTGTATCCTTGTCAACGATACTTTCAATGATAACCATGCCGCTTATAGTAGGACTTACGCAAATGATTGCGTGACGGCATACTTGCAGCGCGTGATTTTTTAGCGAAGCATATATCCGTGTTATATTTTTCTATAAAAATGCGCACGTTGTCTATTCACTTGCTGCTGAAATAAAAGCAATTTTATACCGAAAATATATTGACAGTTTTACGTTCGTGTGATAATATGAGTTTGTGATTTATTTTATTAACGAGGTGAACGTATGAAAAACATTATTGTTGAAGGTCACAGAGGATATTGCGCAAAATATCCCGAAAACACGCTTATATCCTTTGAGGCAGCTTTGGAGCTTGGCGTTGATGCTATCGAGTTTGACGTTTGGCTTACGTCCGACAAGGTTCCCGTGCTTATGCACGACGAAAAAGCGCAGCGCACCTGCAAGGTAAATAAAGCTCTCAGAGATATGACTCTTGCCGAAGTAAAAGAGACGCTCGAGCCCTGCTATGAGGATAAGTTCGGAGATAAGTACAAGGGTATGGGGCTTACAATTCCTACCCTCGAGGAGCTTCTTACTCTCTGCAAGGAGAAGCGCCCCGATATAAAGCTTGGCGTTGAGATAAAGGAATATACCGAGGAAAACGTTGACCTTACCGTTGCTCTTCTTAAAAAATACGGCTTCTTTGATACCTGCTATTTCTACGCGTTCAACGGAAGAATTATAAAGTACATTAAGGAAAAGTATAACGGAAGAACTATGGGATATCCCGATTTTCAGATGAAGGAATTCACCCCCGACGTCTATAACTACTACGTAGATATAGGTCTTGCGATGAATATAGTGAAATCTGAGGTGTTCCCTATATTTAAGGCTAAGAATCTGCCGATACATATGTACTGCGCGGATAACGAGGCAGACGTTCGCCTCTGCATTGAAAAGGGAGCGGATCTTATAACTGCAAACGATCCCGTTCCACTTATGAAGGTTCTTGGAAAAATTTGATTTAACCTTAGACGGAGAGAAAAATACGGTTACAAGGGGCTGTACTCTCAAGGACAGTTTTGAGAGAATTCGTTGCACATATACAAGAAAAGGACGAAGAGTTGTAATAAAGTGAACCCCAAAGTTTAGACAAAAATAAATATTAAGTTGTTTGTGAATGAGCTCGGTATTGCACTGGGCTCATTCCTTTTAGTTTTAGAGAAATTCTCTCATTGTTGTAGTAATGTATGTATTCTTCTAACTTTTCAATGAATCCCCTAGGGGATTCGAAATTTTCGCCGTAATACATTTCAACTTTAAGCCTTCCAAAGAAGTTTTCAATTATGCCGTTATCCATGCAGTTTCCTTTTCGGGACATACTTTGCGTAATGTTATGCTCGGCAAGAAGCCTTTGGTATTCGGTGTGTTGGTACTGCCAACCTTGATCAGAATGGAACAGAGGTCGTGCATCGGCAGGAAGCTTTTCAAACAATCTATTCAGCATATCTCTAACTTGCTGCAAGTTAGGACTTGTAGAAATAGAGTAGGATATAATTTTGCGGTTGTACATATCAAGCACCGGAGAAAGATACACTTTTTCGTCGCCGATCTTAAATTCCGTAACATCGGTTGTTAGTTTCTCATAAGGCTTGTCTGCGTGAAAATCTCTTTTTAGCAGATTATCTGCTACCTTTCCTACTTCGCCTTTGTAAGAATGGTATTTCCCGTTTTTACTCCGTTTTCCACGTAGATGAAGGGATTTCATCAGTTTTAATACGGTTTTATGGTTAATTGGATAGCTGTATTAAGGGAAGAAATTAAAATTCTTTTCAGTTCCGTACATTTATCGAGTAAGGTTTTGTCGTGGTAATATCCGCTTTCCAAAACAAGCTCAATCCAATATTCTGTTTCGGAACACTCTTTCAAAGCGATTTGTAGCTTGGCAATAAAGCCAGCCTTGCCGTGAGCGTAAAAACCTTCTCGGACGGATTAGTGAAAAGTGAAGAGTGAAAAAGTAAAACCTTCCCGAACTTCGTCCGAGAAGGTTTTTGGCTCGTCCTGACAAAAAAGATGCCATATAATTTATCTGTAAAAAGGGAAAGTGTGAATATGTTTGCGCCATTTTTTGGGACTGATTCCTAGTTTTTGAATAAACCGTTTATAAAAATAAGCATAATCCGCATAACCGCACTCGGTAGCAATTTCTCCAATAGGTTTCGAGGTAGTTTCAAGAAGATACATAGCGCGTCTGAGTTTTACCTCATTTATGTACTGAACGGGAGAAATGCCGAACTCTTTATTGAAAATCCGTATAATATAATTTTTGCTATAATGAAAAGCCTTACATATATCCTCAAGAGACACTATTTTTTCAATATTTTCTTCTATATACTTAGACATCTTCTCTGCCATTGGATTTTTCTCCGGATTCTTTCTTAAGGATAACAATAGCTTCAAAAACAGGTATTGCAGCTCGTTGTAGGATGTGTTTTGATGCGAGGCTGTGTCGATCCTTTTCATAAGTTCAAAAAGCCATTGAACATCGAACCATCCGCTGTAAGCAAGTGCATCTTTGGAATCTGTCCATTCTGCATCAAAATGCACAAAAAGATATTTTGGTTCATCACTTACAACAAGCCCTTTCTGATCACAATTCTTTCTTTGAATGTAATATTGTCCTGCGCACACCTCATGCTCCACACCATCCTCGGAAAATCGCAATATCCCGTCATAAACCAAAAGCAATACATTATCTAGACAAAAACGAGTAATGTGATACTCATTCTCTCGAAAAGATCTGAATGATGCATGCTTGTATAGTATAGGCTTGTTTAAATCAATTCCTATCATATCCTCACTCCTGTGTGTTATTAGTGTTTTCATTATACCATATTTGTCTGATATTGTCAATAAATTAGGGCTTTTTAACTATTTGTTGCGCTTTTTATGTGTGATATAATAAATAAAAAAACAAAAGGAGATGCATTGAATATGAAAAAATGGAATTTCTACACCTCAAAAGAACTCAAGCCTTGCGGCTGGCTGAAACGTCAGCTTGAGATACAGGCAGAGGGACTTAGCGGAAATCTTGATAAAGTATGGAGAGATGTGAGAGATAGCGCTTGGATCGGCGGTGAAGCTGAGGGGTGGGAAAGAGTGCCTTATTGGCTTGACGGATTTATTCCCCTCGCGTATCTTCTTGAGAACGAGGATATGATTGAAAGAGCGAAAAAATATATCAATGCTATAATCGAGCGCCAAAAACCAAGCGGCTGGATATGCCCGTGCAGCGATGAAGAAATCCCCACATACGACACTTGGGGGACACAGCTTATATCAAAGGTGCTTGTAGTATATTACGAGTGCTCAGGCGACGAACGCATACCCGATGTGCTCTATAGAGTAATGAACAATTATTACGAATTGCTCAAATCGGGAACGATACGGCTTTTCAACTGGGGTAAATACCGCTGGTTTGAGGCATTCGTTGCCATAAATTTCCTTAAGAAGAGATATAACCAAGGGTGGATTACCGACCTTGCAAGAATACTCAAGGAGCAGGGTGCCGACTACAGTAAGATGACAGAGCTCTGGAAAAAGCCTGTTAACAAGTGGACCTATGATACACATATCGTAAATATAGCCATGATGATAAAACACGAGGCTATGTCCTGCGATATACTCGGTGAAGACTACGAAGATGTTGCGGAGACTCTTGTGACAGTCCTTTCGGAATACAATGGCACTCCCGTAGGTACGTTTACGGGTGACGAGTGCCTCTCGGGCATTAGTCCCATTCAAGGTACTGAGCTTTGCGCCGTGGTCGAGCAGATGTACTCATACGAGTGGCTATTTGCACATACGGGAGACAGCAAGTGGGCAGAACGCCTTGAGATGCTTGCCTTCAACGCACTTCCCGCAACAATAAGCGACGATATGTGGACGCATCAATATGATCAGCTCAGCAATCAGATAGCTTGTCAAATATTCCCCTCGAAACCAATATTTCGAACCAATGGAAAGGATGCCCACCTCTTTGGGCTTGAGCCAAACTTCGGCTGCTGTACCGCAAACTTTAACCAAGGTTGGCCTAAATTTGCGCTGTCCGCGTTTTTGCATCAGGAGGATACCGTTTTGTCGGCGATCCCCGTGCCGTCTTCGCTTAAAACTGACGATATTTCTATTACCCTGAATACAAATTACCCGTTTGAAAACAAATTTGAATACACGGTGAAAGCAAAAAGAAATATGCGCCTTAAGGTCAGAGTCCCATCATTTGCAAAAAAACTTTTTGTCAACAAAAAGGCAACCGCCTTCTGTAACGAGCTTGAATTTGATATTCCGGCAGATCAAGCTACTTATATTGAGATCGAATTTGATACTGCCCCTTCTTTGATGCTTCGCCCCCATAGCTTAAGAACCGTAAAATGCGGATCGCTCGTCTTCTCACTTCCGATAGAATATGAGAAAAGGATGCTTGAATACGAAAGGAACGGCGTTGAGCGAAAATATCCTTACTGTGACTACGAGTATATACCGAAATCAGAGTGGAGCTATGCATATTCTTCGCCTTTTTTCAAGCTTGAAAGACGCGAGATGTCGGGCGTTCCTTTCGCCTCACAAAAACCGCCCGTAACAGTAAAAGCAAAGGTTAAAAAGATTGCTTGGGGCCTCGAGGACGGATACGATACCGTATGCGCAAAGGTACCTAAATCAATAACCCCGCTGGAAGAAGAAAAAGAGATAGTTCTTTATCCTTACGGTTGTGCAAAACTAAGAATGACCGAATTACCATTGATCTAATATTTTTAATGATAACAAAAAAGGTGCTGCTTCATTTAGGCATAACCGAATAAAAACACCGAGGTGTTGTATTACGCAGCACCTCGGTTGTATTTTTTTACAATTTTCAAGAAAATTAAGGCTTTTTCAGCATTTGGGGTAATTTCATATGCATCCTAAATAGATGCCACTCAGATATATTTTCCACCGATTTTAAACTATCCATGTTTTCGATGCAAATTTTGAAGTCTGGCAGATAATTCCTCCAGCCCTCGGTATTATACTATAATTAGTGACAGCTATGTCCGCCGCAATTATGCGAGCCGCAGCCGTGATCTCCACAATCATGCCCACCTTCTCCATGCTCATGGTCGTGGTGGTCGCACTTGACGTTAGGATTATAGCCGAGATTGTTCGCAAGATACGCCTCGACCGCTGCATCGCAAGAACCGCTGACACCGCCGTAGAGCTTGATGCCCGCCTCCGCAAGAGCCATCTGTGCGCCACCGCCGATACCTCCGCAGATGAGAATGTCAGCGCCGATGACCGTCAAAAGTCCCGCAAGTGCTCCGTGTCCCTGACCTTCGGTATCAACTATAGTTTTTGATACAATCTTGCCGTCCTCTGCGTCATATACCTTGAACTGTTCAGTATGTCCGAAGTGTTGAAAGATCTGTCCGTTTTCGTAAGTAACTGCTATTTTCATGCTTTTATACTCCTTATCATAAATTACATTTCCCAGCTTCCGAGCCAATTAGAGAACTCCATATAGATCTCCTGCATTTCAGCCGCAAGCTCTTCGCCTTTATTCAGCGTAAATACCCAATCCTCTTTGCCAAACTTTTCTACGTATTTGTATTCGGAAGTGTAGTTTTCATTTTCAAGCTCACCGAGAGCCTTTTTTGCAAGAGCTTCCGCTTTACGTACATTGGCAACAAGATCCGCAAATGCAGTTTTATCCACTGCTTCAATTTCGGCTACGATAGAGTCAAAGTATCCCTCCTTATAGCCGTAATTGTACTGCGCGCCGTCTTTATAGATAAAGTTTTCTGCATCGCTTGCATACAGAAAATATCCCGGTTGAGTTACACCGTTTTCGTCTGTATAGCTATTGACGAAATAAGTATTCCAAGCACACAGGAAGTTGACGTAATCATACATTTTGTAGATATCATTCACTACGTCTGTATTGGCGATCTTCTGCCAGAGTGCCATATCCTCGGAAAGCTCCTCTGCTTTAATTATGGTATAGGTCGCATCTACGATCTTGCAGCAGAATTCATATCCGTACATATCGGTAAAAGGCTTATCTTCACTCTCGGATACTTCAAGAGTTCCCACTACTTGAATTGCCTGAGTTGTATAAGAGAAAGACTCTCCCTTCTTAGGATATATCTCCATTGTATTGGAAAGCTCTGAGGTATTCGGTACGCAGAACGGACAACTCTGATACGGTAGGTTCATCAAAAACATAAACGAGCCATCAACAGGTGAGCTTGTCGCCATATAACCGCTGATGGTCACGAGCGTTCCGTCAAGGGTTTTTAGATAATCGTATCCGGATGCAGCCTTGAAGCTGAGCTTGGTAACGTTTTCTCCGTTAGGATCAATGGAATCGTCTTTTTTACAAGCAACAAAGGACGAAGTCATAATGGCAAGTAACAGAAACATTGCCGCAAATTTAATAAAAATGCTTTTTGTTTTCATAATCAATCCGCAATACTATCCTTTCTGGACATACAGAACGTCCAAATTACCGTGGGAAGCACGCTGATGATAAACACGGCAAGAAGAATAATGAATTCCATCGGATAGACCTTGGACATATTCAGAACGACGCCCATAGACTCAACGTAACCGTTCATAAGCGACATACATATTCTCGATACACCGAACGCAAGCAAAACCGACACAAGTCCCATAATGCTATTTTGGATGATA
>JAFTRA010000020.1 GCA_017462485.1 Clostridia bacterium
AACAAGAACATCTCCCTTGGGAATGGGTTATAAGAATCTGTTCTCCTACTGCGACAATAACCCTGTAATGCGTGTTGACAGTAGCGGCGCAGCGTGGGAAACTATTTTTGACATTTTATCGTTAGGCGGAAGCATTCTTGACGTTCAACACAATCCGGACAATTTCTGGGCTTGGCTCGGTCTTGGATTGGATGTCGTTGACGTTTGTGTACCGTTTGTTGGCGGTCTTGGAGAAGCTGTTGACGCTTATAGGCTTTACGATAACGCTTATGACACTTTCGATGCGTTTTACGATACAGGTAGATTCATAGAAAACGCAGACGATTTAACTGACGCCACTATTGATACCTACAACAATTTGAGAAAAGTACATAAGGGTAGCGGCTTAGAGGTTCACCATATAATAGAAAAAAGACTTATCACAACAAAATCTGAACATGGTAATGTTCTTAGTGTTGCACTAGATAAAGAAACGCATCGTCAATTCACAAATGCATGGAGAACGGAGCTAGGGTACGGAAAAACATATAACAAAGATAAAGTATATGATGCTGCGATGAAAATATATGCTAATTATCCAACTCTTAAAAGAGCTGCAATAGAAACCATCAGTAAATACTTCTAGGAGAGTTAAAATGCAAGTCGAACATTATTACTATATTAAATTTGATGAACAGTTGTACTCAAAGCTTATCGATGAAGGAATTGAAGTTAAGGTTGATTCCGATCCACATTATATAGCTATGTTTGGTAAAAAAATGGCATTTAACATCTACGAGAGCATAGGAGAAAAATCTTGTTTATTAGACGAGTTATTGGCTAAATTTGGCGATGGTCTAACAGACTATGTTTTCTCTAAAAGAGAACTTGTTGAAGCAAAATGGTTACTGTTCCGCTCGACAAACATGAAATTAGATCCTCTTTCAGAAAAAACAATAGAATATAGTTGTCCTAAATCCGAATTTTCTTACTATCACACGAAACAAGTAGCTCCCTACGCGTTCAAACCAATAAAATGGAAAAGCAATAATCATTTCTATTCAGCATTAGGAAGTTATTACACAGATATTTTTTGCGATGATTATGCAAAAGAATTATTAGAGAAGGAAAATTTCAATGGGCTCAGCTTTGAAGAGGTGCTTTGGGCAAATAAAAATATTCCTCTTCCGAATTCTCATCAATTAGTTTTTAACAACATTCTTCCTATTAATTCAGTTCTTAATTTGCATAATACAGTTCCTATTAATTGTCCTCTATGCAAAAAGACAAAATACAATTTTGATGGCAACTTGCTTTACAGAATAGAAGTAGATAGTAGTTATCTTGATGATTCGTACGATTTCTACAAAACAGGAAACGATTTCACTAACGGTCTATGTGATTTTCCATTTTTAATATGCTCTCAAAGAGTATATTCATTTTTAACGTCTATGAATTTAACAAGGAACTTGTGTTTTGAGCCTCTTATAGTTAAATAATACCCAAAATTCACGGCGGGGCTTAAGGCTGTATGCAACTTTAAGCCCCGTTTATGTAAATAACTGAGTTGAGAATGTTGTAATATTAGGAAAGTAATATGATTAAACGAATTGTTATCAAGAACGCAGGTTATTTGTACTGCAACAGTAATTTTTACTCATCGCATGATACTATTCAATCATACCAAGTTTTTGATTTTAAAACAGGCATAAACAAACTTTTTGGTGATATAGATTCGGGCATCTGGGGAATAAGTTATTACATTTCAATGTTCAATACGGACGTTGATAAAAAACTCTTCTCGGAACCATTTACAGCTCTAGTCGATGGAAAAGAAGTGACCTTACAAGATTTAAGTAAGCAAGCATGCTATCTGGATCAAACCGTATATCCTTTGTTTAAATCGAAACGCAAAACTGTGTACCAGTTAATAAAAAAAGGGTTAAAAGCAAGTGGACTTAAAACAACTCCCGAAGAGATATGCAATTTATTTTCATTAAGTCCAGGAAGAATTATCAAGCCTATAAAATCCGTTGGTAACGAAAGATTTCGTGCAATGTGTGCGGTTGGATACGCTTATGGAAAGCAAATATTTTGTTTCCCGTGGCTGAGCAAGAAGATGATAAACTATTATGGAAATAATATTTCTTGGTTACTAGATATTCTTGAAAAACTCAATGTTATTGTAATTCTTCCATCGGGTTCGTGATTTAAAATCCTTAAAACTTGCAGAGCGGAAGTTTTAGAAAAAAAGCAAGCTAACGCTTTCGCTCTCTAAAAAGAAAACACAAAGGAGAACGTATGAAAAAAACACTAGTTTTGATTTTGATGATATTCGTTGTTTTTGCGTTTTGTTCTTGCTTGCCAGACAAAGAAGATGAGGATAACAACACTTCGATAAAAGAGCTTTACGATGATTCTCCTGAGTTTAGCACCGGCTTTGAGCCTCCACAAAAGGGCGTACTTTACGAAATGACTCTTGCTTCGGGAAAGGTTGATTTACAAAGCGAGCACAGTCTTTTCTCAAAGGATAACGTTAAAGTCAATCTTTTTTACGGTTTCGGAGAACACGAATACGACTCGCCGGAAAGCGTTTCAAAGTATGAAATACGACTGACCAACGGCGACGTGTCGATATCTATAATGCGAGACGCTTCTGATTTAAGTATTGATGAATTTTTCTACGATGAATCAGGGGAAACGCGGATATATAACCATGAAAGCGAACTTTTAACGATTCCTGCAACGCTTTTTACAGGTACATATGGATCAATAAAAGTCACTATTTACTCGGCTAATGAAAGCCAAGAGCAGAACTATTTAACTCATCCTACTCGGATATACTACAAAACAGACGGAGAAACCGTTGAGCTTGGCGGAAGAGAAACAGATATTACATATTTTAGAAGCAGCGTTTGGACCGAGTCTGTTTGCGATGACGAGGACTACGAAGAAACACGCAAGGCAATAGAACGAAAATACAATTTCAGAGAAAAAGATTTTTCTCTCTTTAAAGGAAGCATTGATTCTTTTTGCGTTTTTGATGCTATATTGAATGATTCTAAATGGATTTTGATAGGAATAGACTCTGTATTCGGTCAAAAAAGAATTGACTATTATTTCTCACAGTATCAAGAAATCTCTCTTTGGACATCGTATAAGTTCAATTATAACGGTCAATATTCAATAGAATTCAATCAGTTTGAGTCCTGCATATATCTTTACTTATGGAATGACGATTTGGCTATAAAAATAAAGAATCCCGATTCCAACGGTGGACTTAACGAAACAGGAATTGAAATTGCAAAAATAATGCCCGTCAAGGAAAACGATAAAATACGTGACGAGTTTATAGCCAACGCTTATAACACTGTTAAAATTGATGACAGTGAGTACATACCAATTGAAGAAAACGGCAAGTACAAGAAGCTTATCAAAAAACACAATGGCGAGGAAATAGTTATATTCGAATAGGAATTCCAAGGTTTTACCTATATTTTTTATTTAGACGCTGATGAGTTTAACGATTTGATTAACAAATACCTGCCATAATTTTAGCAAAAAAACTTACAATTTGCAGAGCGGAAGCTTTAGAAACAAACTAACGCTTTCGCTCTCTAAAAAGAAAACACAAAGGAGAACGTATGAAAAAAACACTCGCTTTACTGTTATTGATTGCTGTTTGCTTTTCATTGTTGACCGGGTGCAATGGAATCGGTGGTTTTTACAGAGTGGAAGTAACCGGCACGCAAGATTCATTGGCGGAGCCTCTTAAGTCGTTTTATAAAGCGGGAACAACGGTTAAAATCAAAGCAAATTCAGTTACAGACGTTTCCTTGCACGTATTCGTCAATGGCAAGGAAATTCCGATGAGCCATTGGGGCTCGGATTATTGGGGCTTTGAGTTCGTAATGCCCGAAGAGGACGTGACCGTTCATTTGACTTACGACAAGTTTTACGGCAGAGATGAATTTGGATTTGATGAAGTGGGTGGAGAGCTTTATTGTTCGGATGAGAAAATAACCAAGGTCGCTATTAAAACGACCGACATCGAAGATGAAAGCAGCTTTACCGTAACGAAATATTCTTCAAATCAAGAGGATATAGACAAATTAAAATCCATATTCAACTTAAGACTTAAAAAGGTAGATGACTCCGCTTTTGAGGGAAAGACTTACAGAAAAGAGATTATATTCTATTATGAGGACGAATACGGCGAGGAGTTTTCCGAGTCGCTTACGCTTCTTTGCAACGGTGAGTTCTTCAAGTTTGCCGGTCCTTCATACTATCAAGCGTTCGGTTTCAATGATGAGCGCTTCGTCTTACCCACCATAGAAAACCCCGATTCTGTAACCTATTCTTTACAATCACACAGTTTTGTGGACGTTAGAAGACACGATTATGAAGCAGACCCCCGTAAATACCACATCAACAGTTCGGTAGAATTTATCGTATATAACGGCGCTGCTATTGATATTGAGCCTATGGTTTATTTAGATAGTAACTACGGAGAAATCAATTTACTGACGTCAACGGTTTTCGAGCTGAACGGCGTTTACTACGAGGTTGTTTCGGGTAAAGAGCATTGGGCGTTCGATGCTTTAGGTTTAGTTAACTAGAGGGATGGCGCATTTAGGCGCAAGCGAAAATGACAAAAAAGGTGATAAAAGTTCTGTTTTTAATCAATAAGCTGTAAAATCGGTATTAAGGTTGAAATTCTAACGAATTTCTCCGTTAAATTAAAGTCATTTTCTATCTCCGCTCTCTCCCTCTCGACGTATGTATATACACAAACGTAAAGACAAATACGTCGAGCGTATTTGCTTCGGGTCGCGAATCAAAGATTTTCGCTCTAAATCCCCCTATTCCATTGATGATAAGAGGGTAGCTCAAGTTATTTGCAACTTGAGCTACCCTCTGTCTTTTTTTGTTGTCGCAAATGCGACAGCCTTATATTTTATTTTGATTTATATTTTCAAATATAATGCTTTCGGCGGCGCGGACTCCGTCAACGCCCGAGGAAACTATGCCGCCGGCATAGCCTGCGCCCTCGCCTATCGGATAGACGCCCGATATGGCGGGAGTCATAAATTTATCATTTCTCTCTATTCTGACGGGAGAGGTGGTACGGGTTTCCGGGCCAGTCAGTACTGCGTCCGCATAGTAGAAGCCCGGCATCCAGGAATCAAAATCGAGAATTCCCTGCCGTAAGGACTCTGTGACGCACGTCGGGAGATATTCCTCTGCTGAAGCAAGCGAAACTCCGCACGGATACGAGGGTTTGACTCCCACGAGAGCCTTTGGGCTCTCTTTTCTTATGAAGTCTTCCATACGTATGGCGGGGGCTTTATAGCTTTCGCCCGAGATACTGTACGCAAGGCTTTCAATTTTTCTTTGAAGCTCCATTCCCGCAAGGACGTGCTCGTTGCCGAAGTCACTCGGGGTGATACTTACGAGGTGGGCGGCATTTGAATTTTCAGCGTTGCGGCTATACTCGCTCATACCGTTCGTTACGATACAACCCTCTTCGCTTGCGGCGGCGACGACAGTACCGCCGGGACACATACAGAAGCTATATGCGCTCCTGCCGTTTTTAAGGTGAGTAACGAGGTGATAGGTTGCCGTTCCTATATTACTATCGGGATTTCTCTCACCTAAGACCAGCTCATTTATATACTCCCTCGGATGCTCTATCCTCAAGCCTATGCCGAAGCCTTTGGGCGTCATTTTAATGCCGTAGGAGAGAAGCATTTCAAAGGTATCCTTTGCGCTATGCCCTGTCGCTAAAATCACACGGGTGGTGGGAATCTCTTCTTTTTTTTCGTTTTTTTCATACTCTACACCCGTGAGCCTTCCGTCCTTTTGCAAAAGACCTACAAGCTTTGCTGAATATATAAATTTGCCGCCGAGGGATTTGATTTTTTCTCTTATTGCAAGGACGTACCCCGGGAGCTTATCAGTTCCGAGATGGGCGCCGACGGTGTAGAGTATATCCTCGGGTGCGCCTGCCGAAACGAACTCGGACAGTACCTTATATTTATATTTATCCATTCCGCCGACCTTAAGCTTACCGTCGGAAAACGCGCCTGCTCCGCCCTCTCCAAACTGGACGTTTGACTCACCGTCAAGCTTGCTTTCGGTAAAGAATCTATTTACTTTTTTTGCTCTTTCCTCTACACTCTCGCCACGCTCGATTACAATTGGGGCTATTCCGCTTTCGGCAAGGGTTAGCGCCGCAAAGAGTCCTGCGGGGCCTGCGCCGACGATTACGGGCGCACTGTCGAGCTTCACTTCGGGCAAGCGCAGCTCATAGGTCGGACATTCGGTGACACGCTTTTTCATTTTAAGAAGCCCTGCTTCACGCTCTTCCGAAAAGCTTACTCCAAGAGTCAACAAAAATTCCTTCTCTTTATCAATTTTAAGAGCTTTCTTCAAAATTTTTATTTCACCGATTTCCGAATACTCTACCGGAAAGGCTCTGCATATGGCTTCTTTTATTTTTTCGGTATTATAGTTTATATCCACTCTTACGTCTATTTTTACCATACTGCACTCCCTTCTCTCAAAATTTCTTCGATTTATTTTAACACACCGAGACATATTTTGCAACCAAATTCCGCATAAAAATGAAAAACATTGACAAATATAAGAGTAACGCTTTCAAAGGAGAATGGTTATGAAAAAACTCATCATTTTTTTACTGATAATTTCAGCTCTTACAGGCTCGCTCGTTTCCTGCGGTAACAAGGGCGATGGCGAGGTTTCGGTTTTCTATTACACTTACAGCGACACTTATATTTCGGGTGTTCGAGGCGCTATAGACTCTATGCTTAAATCGGCAAAGATATCCTTTAACAATTACGACGCAAACAGCAATCAGACGACACAGACAGAGCAGATTGACACTGCTATCGCCAAGGGCTCGAAGCTTCTTATAGTTAATATTGTCGATACAGGCTCCGACGATGCTGCGGCAAAGATAATTTCCAAGGCAAAGAATGCGGACATTCCCGTTATTTTCTTCAATCGCTCGGTTAGTGAAAAGGTTATTTCGAGCTATGACAAGTGCGTATTTATAGGAACAGACTACGAAATGGCAGGTCATATGCAGGGCGAGCTTATCGGAAACTACGTTTTGAAAAACTACGAAAGTCTTGACCTCAACGGTGACGGTAAAATCTCTTACGTTATGTTCAAGGGGCAGCAGGGCAACGCAGAGGCAGAGGCTAGAACGAAGTACGGTGTTGAGGATGCTGATAAAATTCTCACCGAGGCGGGAAAGCCAAAGCTTTCGTTCTACGACTCGCAGAATGCGGGTAAATATCTCGTTGACCAGGGCGGAAACTGGTCCGCACAGTCAGCAAACGACTATATGAAGACTATCCTTTCGGCATACAGCGAGTCTGCAAAGAACATGGTTGAGCTTGTTATAGCGAACAACGACGAGATGGCTCTCGGAGCTATTGCGGCGCTTCAGGAATCGGGCTACAACAAATCGGGCGGAAAGACTATCCCCGTTTTCGGCATTGACGCAACAGATGCCGCCGTGGCAAAAATCAAGGACGGCTCTATGACTGGTACTATCAAGCAGGACGCAAAGGGTATGGCTGAAACTATCGTCAAGATTTCACAGAATTTCCTTTCGGCTAAGGATATGTTCGAGGGAGTCGACAAGGATAATATGGTTGGAAACTGGAGAGTAAATATTCCCTACTCTGCTTACACGGGTGAGGGTGACAAAAAATAAATGAATCAAAATACGCTTCTTTGTATGGAGAATATATCAAAAAGCTTTCCCGGAGTCGTTGCGCTTGACCGAGTTTCGTTAACCTTGAAGCGTGGAACAACGCACGCTCTTATGGGCGAAAACGGCGCGGGAAAATCCACGCTTATGAAGTGCCTTTTCGGTGTTTACGAAAGGGACTCGGGCGAAATATACCTCGACGGCGAGGCGGTAGATTTCAAGAACTCAAAGGACGCTCTTACGCACGGAGTAGCTATGGTGCATCAGGAGCTGAATCAGGCGCTCAAGCTTACGGTTGCAGAAAATATGTGGCTCGGCAGATTCCCAAAGCTGACAAAATATCTCCCCTTCATAAAGGAAGGGGAGATGATACGGAGAACGCGCGAGGTTTTTAACTCGCTCGGAATCGACGTTGACCCCGAGATGAAGATGGAGCGAATGTCTGTTTCGCAAAGGCAGATGGTAGAAATCGCAAAGGCGGTTTCCTACAACGCAAAGGTTATAGTTTTCGACGAGCCGACCTCTTCTCTGAACTCAGAAGAGGCACAGCGGCTTTTCGAAATTATAGCGAAGCTCAAAAGGGACGGCTGCGGTATAATTTATATTTCTCACAAGATGGAAGAAATCCTACGAATTTCCGACGAGGTTACCGTTATGCGTGACGGTAAATATATTGCGACAAGAGATGCGGCTAGCATTACCACCGACGAAATAATAAGACTTATGGTCGGGCGAGAGCTTGGCGAAAGATACCCCGAAAGGACTACGGAGATTGGTGGGACGCTCTTTGAGGCTGTCGGCATTACTGCCGAGTATTCTTCCCTATCAGACGTATCCTTTACGCTCAGGCGTGGCGAGATTCTCGGCATTTCAGGACTTGACGGCGCAGGCAGAACCGAGCTTCTTGAAAATATTTTTGGTACGGCTACGAGGCGCTCGGGTAAGCTTTACCTCGAGGGTAAGGAAATTTATAACAGAAATCCCACGGAATCTATAAAAAACGGCTTCGCTTTTGTCACCGAGGAAAGACGCTCGGCAGGTATTTTCGGTATTCTCGGAATAAGAGAAAACACGGTTATATCGTCGATTAAAAAATTTAAGCGCGGTCCTCTGCTTTCAAAGAAGAAAATGAGCGCCGTAACACGTGAATATATCAAAAAGCTGAACGTCAAGACGCCAAACGAGGATACAAAGATAAGGTCTCTTTCGGGCGGAAATCAGCAAAAGGTAATTTTTGCGCGCTGGCTTCTTTGCGAGCCGACGGTGCTGCTTCTTGACGAGCCAACGAGAGGTATTGACGTTGGCGCAAAATATGAAATTTACGAGCTTATAAGAGAGCTTGCGGCAAACGGGCGCGGCGTGATTCTGGTATCCTCGGAAATGCCCGAGCTAATCGGTCTTTGCGACAGAATTATGGTGCTCAGCGGCGGTAAGCTCTCGGGAATTGTATCACCCCGTGCCTCGCAAGAGGAAATTATGAGCCTTGCAACCAAGTACGTTTAGCGTGAAAATATAGAGACTACGGAAACTTTCGGTTGTTCACGCTTCGCAATTTGGACCCATACTCCAAATCGTCACACGGCGTACCGAAAATTTACAGCAATTTGTGCGGTCGCCCTCGGCGACAGAATGGAGATTTTATGGAAGAAAAGAAAAACTACCTCGAAAGAGTCAAGGGCGCGTTTCACGGAATGGGCAATAATATAAAGGACAAGTATATTTCCTTTCGTGAGCTTCCCACACAGGACAAAAGACGGAAAATAACCGATACGCTTCTCAACAACGCTATGTTTATTATGATAATTTTGGCGGTTATCGTTATTGCTATAATGAAGCCGAGATTTTTGTCAACCGCTTCTATAATAAACATAATTTCACTCACGGCGGCAAGACTCCCGATAGCGCTCGGAATAGCGGGCGCAATAGTTCTCACGGGTACGGATATATCGGCAGGACGCGCGGTGGGACTTACCGCCTGCATCTCGGCGGCTCTGCTGCAAGGCTCGGGATATTCGGCAAAGATTTTCCCAAATCTTGAGCCATTACCGATATTTGCGGTAATTCTCGCAGTTATTCTCGCGGGTGCTCTCATCGGTCTTGTCAACGGCTTCTTCGTCGCAAAATTCAAGCTTCACCCGTTTATCGTAACGCTTTCTACACAGCTTATAATATACGGTCTCGTTCTTCTCTTCCTGCAAATAGGAACGAACGGCGGTCAGACACTTTCGGGACTCGACTCGTCGTATCTCGATTTTATTGCAGGCCCTCTTTTCAGAGTTGACGGAATAGCCGTGCCTAAATACGTTTTGTATTCGGTGATTCTAACGGTTATTATGTGGGTAATCTGGAACAAGACGACATTTGGAAAAAATATGTTCGCCACGGGCTCTAACGAGGAAGCCGCCAACGTTTCCGGTGTTAACGTATTCTTAACCGTTATAGGAGTCTTCGTTCTTGCGGGTATTATGTACGGAATCACGGGATTTATCGAGGGAGCGAGAATAGGCTCTGCAGCCTCATACACCGGTCTTAACTACGAAAGCGACGCTATTGCGGCTTGCGTTATAGGCGGTGTTTCGTTCGTTGGCGGTACGGGAAAAATAGGCGGAATAGTTATCGGAGTTTTGCTTTTGCAAATAATTTTCGTCGGTCTTAATTTTCTGTCGGTTGACCAGAATCTTCTTTATATAATCAAGGGTCTTATAATACTTCTCGCCTGCGCAATAGATATGAGAAAATATCTTGCAAGAAAATAAAGCGGCTGTAAATGTAAATATTTATTTACTAAATATCGAATAACAAAAAGCAAGGCGAGCGCATTAACGCTCGCCTAAGGAGTTATATATGCAAATTGAAAATCAGGAAAATACGGATTATACCAAGAAAAAGAAAACCATATACGACGGAATAAATCTATCCGAGCGAGGCAGAGACGTTACCGTTATTGCTCTGTCTCTTCTTTTACTTATATTTCTCGTTATAGCTCTCTTTACCTCGGGGAAATAATCTTCCACGAGACTTTGCGAAACAAAGACGCTTGATTCAAAAATTACGGTAGTCTTTTATAAATTATTTTTCTTCCGACACGCTCCCCCTCAGAAACAAGTCCGAGGGACTTTAAAATAGCTATGCCGCTGTATCCGTACTTAAATCTTTTGCCTACCGCGCGGTTAAAATCCGCCGCCGTAAAGCTATCTCCAAGACATTCGGGGAAGAATATTTTATAGTCTTCCCTATCGTTAAGCTCAACTATTCGCTCTATGGATATTGGAATACGCTCCGCGCGAACGCTTTTTCTTTCCCTGCCTATTACCTTGCCGCCGATATACTTAAATTCTTCAACGTTAAGGAAGACGAGCTTTACGGAAAGATTTTTGTTTGATAGGAATTCTCTTATGTTATACAGCTCATAAAACGAGTCGAAAACAGAAGATTTCTTCGGGGTTTTTCTTCTCTGTGAAATCTCCCCCGTTTCTCTGTCTATCCACCTTACGTATTTTTCATACGGCAGAGGATAAACGACCGTGACGGGCATCTCGGTAAGAAATTTTTCAAGCTTTCCCGAAAGCTTTCCGAAGGCTCTCGTTTGAATTTCATAAATCTGCTTTTCGTTCTTTACGTCTGCGACGCTTCCCAGAAACTTCACCTCGTGGAAGGCTTCGTTTTCTTCGAAATAAAGCTTTAAAATCCTATGGAGAGCCTTTTCAGAGTAGGTGCCAATTCCGTCCTTTTCATAGCTTTCGCCAAGCACGGTCACCCTCGCACGCTCAAAGCGAAGCTCATCTATCATCAGATTTTGTGCCGTGCATATAAGAGGTTTCGCCGTATGAGTAGTATTGCTTATACTTCTTGCTTGACTTCAGATTTATATCATTAAGAATAATTCCGAGAATTGTGCCGTTCACCGACTCAACTCTTTCAATAGAGGTTCTTACGTCGCTAATGTTCGAGCGGTTCGCTCTTACGGTTATTACGTAGCCGTTAACTATTGAGGAAACCACGCCTGCGTCATATACCTCTCCGATGGGGGGCAAATCGAGAACTATGTAGTCATACTTCGATTTCCATTCCTCTGCAAGCTCGCTCATACGGAAGCACGAGAGAAGCTCGGAGGGATTCGGGGGAATTTTACCGCAGAAGAGAACGTCAAGACCTGTGCCACGGTAATTATGCACTACATCCTCTGTCTTTTCAACCATTCCGGCAAGAAGCTCGGAAAGACCGTTTTCGTGACGTTCGCCGAAGAGCTTAGTGAACGAAGGGCATCTCATATCGCACTCCACGAGAAGCACCTTTTTGTCAAGGTTTGAGAGAGCTATCGCAAGGTTTGCCGCTACGATGGTTTTACCTGCCGCTGCAACATCACTGGTTACCGCAAATATGGGGTTTTTCGCTGCTGTCGCAGAATAAATGACGTTCGTCCTTAAGGTGTTGAACGACTCTGTCATAAAGAATGGCGAATCCGCTGCGAGAAGCTTCTTTTCATAATTTCTCGGCGCAACGTCATGACCGCTGCGGCGCTTTTTAAATTTCTTATTTTCAGCCTCCTCCTCGGGAGTCGCAAACGAAGGAATATGACCTACGATAGGATAGTCGAAATTCTCCTTAAGCGTGCTTTCATCATAAACCGAGGTATCGAATATAGACATCACGAAGAATACGACGTAAACGAGCACTGCTGCAATAAAAGCGCAGATTATAGCCATAGTTACAGGAGAGCTCTTTACTTCCGAAACGCTTTCAAGCGTAGCAGTATTGCTAACAGCCTTTACAAGAGAAATGGGATTCTCCTTGTCAAAGCTGCAAAGCTCCTGCAAAACGTCGGGCATAACCGACTGAAGCGCATTTATAACTTCGCACGTCACCTCACGCGAGCCGCTCTTTACCGTAACGTAAAATACTATCGAGGTCTCATCCTCTTTCGTTGCAGTAATCATCTTGCGTATAGCGTTAACGCAATCGTCGTCATTTGCGTAACCAAGCTTTTCTGTAAGGCCGTGCGTAGTTACAGCGCGGCGGATAGGCATATCCTGCGTAGCAAGCTCAATACAGCTCGTAGCTATCGTTGCCGCAGCGGTAGTAAGTCCCGACGTTGTGTAATCCTCGGGCGAGTTGTTGGTTACCCAAAAGGTTGAGGTTGCCTGATATTTGGGCTTTTCGATAACGGTAGAGTAAACGACTCCAAGCGCACCGAAGAGTACAGCAGCTATTATCATAAAGATAAAGCATTTTTTAAATACTCCGAACAGGTAGCCAAGAGTTATTTCTCTTTCTTTCTTCTGATTTTCCATTTGGAATTCCTTTCATATATGCTCTATTTTAAAAAACTTAATCAGTACTCCGCTATACGTCGGAGCTATGGCGCATAAAGGCTTCGTAAGAAACCCTCGCTGACTCTTTTTCCATATTCGCACGCACGTCGAAGAGCGACACGCCCTTTATGATTCTATCAATAACGCCGAGCGCGAGAATAGCGTTTTTCTTATCGTTTGGTATATATATTTGAGACGCAAGACGCAAAATTCCGTTCTTGCTCGGGATTTTTACAGCCTTGGGCACTTCCGCTCTTTCAATAAAACCGATAGCTGAAAGCGGCAGCATTTCCGGAACACCGTAGCCTTCCTTACCACGCCAAGGAGTACCGCAGGCATAGGGTGTGCCGTCAATAATTCTTATCACGGGCTTGTCTCCATTCAAGACGTGAACCTCATCTCCGAAGACCTCGCCCCAAAGCCGTATATGAGTCGTTTTACCGACTCCGCTTCTCGCAGTAAACGCATAAGCTTTACCGCCTATGGCTATTACCGCCCCGTGAAAAACAACGGCATCGTAAGACGGAAGTTTTTCCGCAATTTTTCTGTAAAGAGCTATGCTTTCAAGATAAGCGTCGCTAAATGCGCCCTCAGATGCCTCTGCCTCTGCTTTGATATCCTCATCTGTAACGGATACGGAAAAATCGCATCCGTCCGCTTCGACCGTATAATCCTTGACCAAAGATGCCGTATATGAATAGCGCACGGATATTTCTATGACGAGGCCCGCTAATGAAATTTTCATAGGCTAGTCTCCTTTTTCGTATGCCGCAATCAAGGCATCGTTTCCCGACTCTATGTATATTGACGCAAAGCCCATCTCCGCTCCTGCATATTCAACTCTTTCGAGCTCAACGCAGCCCAAGAATGCGTTAGCGCTTATTATTTTAACAGATTCGGGTATATATACGACCCCTAGTGACGAGCACGCCGAGAAAGCTCCCTCTCCAATATTGTAAAGTCCGTCGAAAAGCTCAATTCTATAAAGCCTGCGGCAATCGCCAAAGGTTTTTTCTTCTATTGACGTAAGCGCTTCCGACAAATTGATTTCTCTTAACTCCCAGCACTGATTAAACGCGTAAGAACCGATTTTGTTAACTTTAGTTCCCATTTTAACGCTTTCCATCTTAACGCAATACTCAAAAGCGTTGTTTCCTATCGAAACGAGCGATTCGGGAAGAACAACCGACTCAAGACTCTCGCAATTCTGGAAGCCCCGGTCGCCTATACTTACAAGCTTGTCAGAAAAGGTTATTTTTTTAAGCTCCGTGCAACCTACGAAGGCGTCGCTTTCTATATAAGTAAGCTCTTCGGGAAGCGTAAGCTTTTCGAAAGCCGCAACGCCAAAGGCTCCTCTTCCTATTTTTTGTACGCTATCCGAAAGCTTGACCTCGCGAAGAGCGGCGCAAGCGTAGAACGCATAATCGGGGACGTAATGCGAAAGCGATTTTAAATTAATTTTTTCGAGCGATCTGCAATTATAGAACGAACGCAAGCCAAGCTCGGTAACGTTCGAGGTGTCAAGCTCGGAGAGCTTAAGACAGTTTGCGAAGGCGTAGTCGCCTACCGACGAAATTGAGCCCGAAAGCTTAACGTCGGAAAGAAGCTCGCAGTTATCGAAGGCGTAGGCTCCGATTTCCTTTACTCCGCGCGCTTTAATGCTCTCGAGAGCAACGCAGCCGTAGAATGCCGATTCGCCTATTGCCTTTACGGTTTTAGGCAGATCTATTTCAGTAAGAGCGACGCAGTCGGCAAAGGCATCCATTCCGACAGACACGTATCCCTTGGGAACCTTAATCTCCGAGAGCTTTGACGCTCCGAGCGCCAGCCCAACGGGAATCTCGTTAAGTCCTTTGCCGAGAGTTATCGAGGTAAGATTTGGCGCTTCGGACAAAAGGCACTCGCCGATTTCCTTAACACCGTCGGGAACTGTAAATTCTTTAAATGCGGTGCGCACGAAAACGTCATTACCTATTTTTTCAAGGGTTGACGGCAATGAAATGAAATCAAGCTTCACGTCTCCGAAGAACGCTTTATTCCCTATCTCAAAAACTCCCTCGCCGAGTCTTACGGTCTTAAGAGATATGCAGTCGTAAAACATACCGGAAGAAATGCACATGACACTGCCCGGTATAGTTATTTCCTCGAGAGCCTGGCAGGTGTCAAACGCGCTCTCGCCTATGCTCGTAAGGCTCTCGGGAAGATTTATTGTTTTAAGCAGTCTGGAATAAGCGAACGCTTCCTTGCCTATTTTCGTGACGCCGGAAGCAATACTTACCTTTTCAAGACTGTTTGCGCTATACATAGCGTAATCGGTAATCTCGTTTACCGTAGCGGGTATATTTATCTCGACTACGTCATACACCGACTTGAACGCAGACGAAATTTTCTTGACGTTATTCGGCACGGTTACAGAGACGCCCTTAATCTTACTGACAGTAACTCCGCTCTCAACCGAGCTTATCACAATCTTTTTCGTATGCTCCGATTCGGTAAAGCTTCCGAACGAATCAGTAGGGATAACGTATTTTATAAGAACACCGTCTCCTACAACAGAAAACTCGTCCTTAAGGGCGGCAAAATAAGACGTATTGTGGAACGCAAGACCGCCTATATCGGTAACTGCAGCAGGGATATTCACCGTTTTAAGATTCTCGCAGTTATAAAAAGCGTACGAGCCTATGCTGACAAGACTCTCGGGAAGCGTCATCTTAAGCAACGAGGAAACCGCAATAAAGGCATTCTCGGCTACGTGCTTCACATAGCTCGGGAGCACCACCTCGGTAACCGACGTTTTTCTCGGGAGCTTCACTGCCGTAGCAGCCGACTTGTTTATAAGCACGTCAGAAATTACCTCAAAGGTCACGTTTTCCGAATCAACCGTGATGCTTTTAAGAGAATCGCAGTTATCGAATGCCCTCTCGCCTATATAAGAGACGTTTTTGCCAAGCGTTACAGCTTCAAGAGACTTTGCTCCCGAAAACGCATAGCTGCCGATAGATTTTATGCCGCCGTTATCCGAAAACTCTTTAAGCTTCTCCGCATATCTGAAAGCGTAGTCTCCAACAGTCAAATCTGTCGAGAGAATATTCACGGCTTCAAGATTTACGCAATTTGCGAAAGCGTAATCACCCACGAGCTTAAGCGTAGCAGGGAAAGTAACCTCACTCATTGTTTTGCACGAGTAAAAAGCGTTCGCACCGATAAACTCAAGAGAATTATGCAGTTCTACGTTCTTTAGCATAACGCACCGTGAAAAAGCGCCCTCGCCTATTTCCTTGAGAGAAGTCGGCAAAACGACCTCGCTTAAATTCTCGGATTCCGAGAAGCAGTAGTTCCCTATTATTTCAACAAAACTTCCGAGAACTACTTTATTTACGCCTGACTTTGAAAATACGTCGTCGCCGATTTCGGTAACAAGCCTGCCCTCGATAATACTCGGTACTATTACTTCAAGTGTTCCGTCACCGTCACTCCCGTCATCCTCTTCCTCTTTGGCAACGTCCTCACCGACGTAGTCCGTGATTCTTATATTTCCTGAATCGGTTATTACGTATTCGAAATCTCCTCGTATGTAAACCGTTCTCTCTACATCACGATTTCTGAAAGCTATAATACATATGAGTGCGGTCAAAACCGCTATAACGGCAAGGACCACAGAGGCAATTATAATATTTTTTTTAGTGAATATTTTCTTCATACTTTCCCTTGCCGCGCGCTATACAAAGATATAAAATATCTCAAATATTTCCGCGCGCAAAATACTTTTACCTATATATTATACAATAGCGCTTTCATTTTTGTCAATCCTTTTCATCAAGTTTAATAAATTTTAAAATATTTATTTCATAAGTTTACTCGGTGAAGAGTGTTCTCTTGAATTTAACTGTATATTTAATCCGAATTTGGTAAAAACTATCCGGGGAAGATGCGGCCCTTACAGTTGCCGCACGAAAGGAGTTAAGGATGAAAAAGATTACAGTTTTTCTTTTGATTTTGACGCTTATGTTTACAGCAATCTCTACGGTAGCGGGTGCTGCTTTTCTCGGAACGGGTGCCGAGGTAATCGCAAATGACGTTACGCTTATTAAGACGGGACTTCTCGGAGAGGAGCTTAAATTTTCCGACACCGATTTTAAAAGCGCCCTCGGAATTTCCGAATTCAAGAAAATAAGCATAGCGGAAATACCGCCCTCAAGCGAGGGTACGCTTATGCTCGGTCAAAGACGCGTTTACGTCGGGCAAAGCATTAAGAGAAAGAATTTGTCGTCTCTTGTCTTTATACCTAAGGATAACACGGTTGCCCAAAGCTCTTTTAAGTTTAAGCTCGACGGCTCGCAGGATGCGGCCATTCTTTGCGAAATGAAATTTACAGACAAGGTCAATTACGCTCCAAAACTCGACACGGATACCGATGAAACCTTGAACGTTACGACGCAGACGGGAATTTCGGTTTACGGTAATTTCAAAGCTACCGACCCCGAGGGAGACGCTATCGAGTATATCATCGTAACCTATCCGAAATACGGAACTCTTTCGATAACGGATATGGAAAAGGGCGAGTTCTGCTATACCCCAAAGGAAAGCTATGACGGCAAGGATTCCTTCGTTTTCGTTGCCAGAGACGAATACGGAAATTATACGAATGCCGAAAAGGTATCGCTCAAGGTTACCGAGCGAATGAGCGAGGTCGTCTACGTTGATATGGAGAATTCAAAAAGCTATAATGCAGCCGTTGCGCTTACGGCTATGGGTATTATGAGCGGTAGCAGAGTCGGTGACGATATGTACTTCTCTCCCGAAGAGTCGGTAAGCCGCGCGGAATTTGTAGCTATGGCTATGAAAACGCTCGGGATAAAAGCGGACAGCACTCTCAATTCCACCTTCTTTGACGATAACGACGAAATTCCGAAGTCCCTCATCGGCTACGTTGCGACAGCGGCAAGATGCGGAATTATAAACGGCTCGTTCGATAAAGACGGTCTTAAATTCCGTCCGAACGACAATATTACAAAATGCGAAGCGGCAATCATTATGGCTAATCTTCTTGAAATCAAGGCGGAAAGCGCAGTATTCTCCGAAATAGACGGTATAGATACAGTACCCGTATGGGCAAGAGGTCAGGTTGGCGCTATGTATTCAGCGGGAATCTTTTCTTACGACGAAGGCTTAGACGTAAACGAAGAGCTTAGCCGTGAGGATGCCGCAGAGTATCTTTACAGAATGATTAAATAAAAACGTGGCATTTTTCACGTTATAGCTCCAAAAATCTTATCTTTTCAAATCAAGTCAGTTCAAAAAGCCGATTTTGACAAGTTTAGTTGTCAAAATCGGCTTTTTTGTTTATATTCGCTTATTCGTTTTCAAATTCGCGCATTATTTTAGCCATTTCCTTTGGCAAGTCAGATGGGGTTACTCCGTACTCCGAATAGAGCTTCGCCATATTATCACCCGCTCTGCCGTGGATATAGCAAGCAAGCGCCGCGACGGTTTTCGGAGGCAGAACTTTTGTTGCCAGAAGGGCCGCCATAAGCCCCGCGAGCGTATCTCCGCTGCCCGCTTTGGCAAGAGCCGACGATCCGCTCGTATTTAAATAGGTTTCCTCACCGTCGGTTATAACCGTTCCGTGTCCCTTCAAGACGAGGACGCAGCCGTGCTTTTTCGAAAAGTCTTCGGCGGTCTCAACTCTGTTATAGTTTATATAAGAGACGTCGACGCCCGAAAGCCTTGAGAATTCAAGCGGGTGAGGGGTGAGAATTACAGGTCTCACGGCTTCTCTGATTGCCGCACACGCCTCATCTCTTACGAGAGCGAGAGAGTTTATCGCATCTGCATCTATAACGAGCGCTCCTCCGTCCTCCGAAAGAAGCGAGAGAGTAATTTTAGCAAGACCTAAAGACACTCCCGAACCGCAGCCTATAAGCGTTGCGGTTGCTCTTCTCTGCTCTTCCCTGATGCGAAGAATATCTTCCTCGCTCAGTCTGTCGGCAGATGGGAAATCCTTAAATATCGTTTCGGGAAATTTAGCCAAAAGCGAGGACTTCAATTCTCCCGACGCTCCGAATTCAACGTATCCAACTCCGCCTCGGAGCGCACTTTCAAGCGCAAGATGAGCCGCTCCGGGATATTTTTCGCTTCCGGCATATATAAAGAGTCTTCCGTAGCTCCCTTTATTTGCATCTTGGCTTCGCTTGGGTAAAGCAGCCTTCGCCCACTCGAATGAGGTTTCCTTGACGTTCATATGAAATTCCTTGTTTTTTATAAGATTTGTGCCTATTTTAGCATATTTTACATCCTTTTGCAACACTTTTAACCCTTTTTTAGATAAAAGCTCTTTACAAGAAAATTATTTTATGCTAAAATAAATACAGAAATACTGCATTTCGGCTCTTATTTTTACTAAACCGCGGTCGGTTTTGGTCTCTGCCGAATGTCAAGATAGAATAATTTAAGTAAAAAAGGAGATTTCACTATGGCTAAAAAAATAATAATCACTATAGCGCGTCAATACGGAAGCGGCGGACGTGAGATCGGAGAAAAGGTTGCAGAGCTTTTGAACATTCCGCTTTTCGATAAGCAACTTATAGCAGATGCGGCATCAAAGGGAAATCTTAACGAAGAGGTTTTAAGGAAAACCGACGAGACTGCCGCAAACAGTCTTTTATATACCTTGGCTATGGGTTCGAACGTAGTCGGAACGACTATGCATTTCGGTTACAAAATGCCGATTAACGATAAGCTTTTCATTCTTCAATCCGAGGTTATAAAGGAATATGCCCAGCGCGGTAGCTGCGTTATCATAGGAAGATGCTCGGACTACGTACTTCGTGAAGAGGAAAACGTTTTCAGAATCTTTATATACGGTGACCTCGAGCATAGAAAAGAGAGAGTAAAGGAAAGACATCCCGAAATCAAATCTTCGCAGATAATCGACGTTATCAACAAGACCGACCGCAGACGCGCGTCTTATTACAACTTCTACACAGGAAACAAGTGGGGTAAATACGATAATTACGACATAGCTATAAATTCGTCAACACTCGGAATAAACGGAACTGCCGAGATGATTGCGAATTGCGCGCGTCAGCTCATTGAGGAATAAAGCATCAAAGCCCGTGCAACAAAACGCACGGGCTTCTCTATATCCTGTTTTGACTTTGATTTAAAACTTCTCGGGATAAACTCCCTTTCTTTTAAATTCTTCAAAAGCTTTAACCACGGCGGGCTTATCCTCTTTATAGGTCACGCCGTACCACTTATCCGTACCCTCTAGGACCTTTACGTCAGCCTTTCCCTCCGAGAGAAGCTCGGAAACAACGGTAGGCATATAAAATTCGCACTTTTCGGGATTTTTCTCAAGATTTTCACTAAGGAAGCGCTCAAATCTGCTGTGGCACTCGTTTATATATGACTCGGTGAAGCCCCAAAGATTCATAGAAACCACTCTCTCGGGGTCAAGCTCGTGAGGTACGCCGTTTTCGGTATAGTATATTTTTCCGTCCCTTGTTTCGACCTTCGTTCTCTCGACTATATCGAGAAGATAGGAATTCTCATCAACCTCGCATACTCCTCGGCTGACTGTTCCCTCCTCAGTAACGGTATTCTTGATTTTATAGCCCACCATAGCGTAGTGAGCTTTATCCGTTTCCTTGACATCTTTAAGAAAATTATATATATCACGAAAGGCATTCCTGCCGTAATAGTCATCAGCGTTTATGACCGCAAAGGGCGCGGTAACTATACCCAGACAGCACGCAATAGCGTGAGCCGTTCCCCAAGGCTTACGTCTGCCCTCGGGCAAGGAATAGCCCTCGGGGAGCTTTTCAAGCTCCTGATATACGTATTTAACGTTTACACCCTTGCCGGAAAGATGGGAGTCCATAACCTCACAAAAATCCTTCTCTATTTCCTTTTTTATAATAAACGTAATATCGCGAAAGCCCGCTCTGATGGCATCATAAATTGAATAATCGATGATTATATGCCCCTCTTTATCTACCGCATCTATCTGCTTCAGTCCACCGTAACGACTGCCCATTCCTGCGGCAAGCACTACAAGCTCGGGTCTTTTGGAATCCATAAAAATCCCCTTTCGTATCATTTTAAAAAAGAAGCGTTGCTTTTCTCTTCTCCTTTAGTATAAATTAAAGATATGCCTTTTGCAAGTAAAATAGAACAATATTTTTTAAAAAAATCACAATATTTTAAAAAACACTGCTTTTTTACTTGAAAAGCTCCTAAAATAATTGTATAATTAAAGCAAAGAACAAGAGTAACAAATCAGGCGGCGCTGTTCTGTTTTGAATTTCGGTGACTGTGGAATTTGAAGCTCTTTAAAATTCGGGAGGTATAGTAAATGAGCGTATTCCATCTGGTAGATCATCCCTTGATTCAGCACAAGCTGACGATTATGAGAAAGAAAAGCACTCCCTCAAAGGATTTCCGAGCGCTTCTTGACGAGATTTCAATGCTTATGGGATATGAGGTTACGAAAAATCTAGCGCTTGAGGATGTAGAAATAGAGACTCCGATATGCAAGACTACTCAGAAAAGAATCGCAGGTAAAAAGCTCGCGATAGTTCCGATATTAAGAGCCGGGCTCGGTATGGTTGACGGACTTTTAAAGCTCGTTCCCGTAGCAAGAGTCGGTCATATAGGTCTATACCGCGACCCCGAAACTCACGAGCCCGTTGAATACTACTGCAAGCTCCCTAAGGACATTGGCGAAAGACTTACCGTAATCGTTGACCCGATGCTTGCCACCGGCGGCTCTGCGGCAGACGCTATCACTCTCGTTAAGGGACACGGAGCTAAAAATATTATACTTATGTGCCTCGTTTCTGCGCCCGAGGGCGTTAAGCACGTTATGGAGATTCACCCAGACGTTGATATTTACTCCGCCGCGCTCGACGAAAGACTTAACGAGCACGCTTACATCGTTCCAGGTCTTGGAGACGCGGGAGATAGGATTTTCGGTATTAAATAAAATATGCGTGAACTGACAATAAAAAAGAACGATGCGGGTCAAAGGCTGGACAAGTTTATTACGAAAGCTCTCGATATGCCTATGAGCCTGCTTTATAAATCTATACGGCTTAAGAAAATCAAGGTAAACAGAAAGAGAGCCGAGGCTTCGCAAAAGCTTGCCGAGGGCGATACCGTTCAGTGCTTCCTCGCTGACGAGTTTTTCGAAAAAGGAAAGAAAAAGGGATATTCCGAGACCTCTGAATTATCAAAAGAAAGCCTATCAAGAATAAGCTCTTCTCTTAATATCGTTTATGAGGACGAGAATATACTGCTCGTTAACAAGCCGCAAGGACTCTCCGTGCATGAGGACGAGACAAGCAAATCCAATACGCTCATCTCCTATATACAAAGCTATCTTTATTCCAAGGGAGAATACGACCCCGAGCGTGAAATGAGCTTTTCTCCCGCGCTTTGCAACAGGATTGACAGAAATACGGGGGGCATAGTTATTGCCGCAAAAACTGCGGCGGCGCTCCGTATACTCAACGAAAAAATCAAGCTTCGCGAGATAGATAAATTTTATCTTGCAGCAGTTCACGGTATTCCCGAGAAAAAGGAAGATACGCTTCACGGATACTTGCTTAAGGACGAGAAAACTAACACCGTCAAGGTATTCGCAAAAAATCCTCCCAGAGCGGCAAAGGAAATAATAACGAAATATAAAATAATAGCAAAAAATGAGAGCTCTGCGCTCGTTGAGGTTGAGCTTCTTACCGGAAGAACGCATCAGATAAGGGCGCATATGGCTTATATCGGTCACCCGCTTATAGGCGACGGAAAGTACGGAAAGAACAAAGATGACCGCAGGGTAGGATACAAGCATCAGGCGCTTTGCTCCTACAAGCTGCGCTTTAATTTCAAGACGGATGCAGAGGATTTAAATTACCTTAACGGAAAAGAATTTTCAATTCCAAAATCCGAGATTTATTTCACGAAGGATTATTTTTAAAGATACAAAAAAAGAAGTTACCAAAGCATATGCGTGATGTTCTTAGCGGAGAATTTGAAACTCTATTAAGTGCGAGCATCGCATTTGACCGGTCAAATGCACTTGGACTAATCCCAAACCCTTATTACAAACAGAAAAGAGCAAGAGTAAAAGGATAAATCTCCTTCTATTCTTGCTCTTGTTTTTCTTCTGTCGATATATTCACTTTCATGAAATATGTTCACGAAAGATGAACTCGATATGCTTTCGCTACGCTTAAGCTCGATATATTGTCGCTACGCTCCAATTCGATATGAGATAAATCCCTCGTTTGCGGAGCAAACATATCGAGCCGTAGGCATATCGAGTTGCGTTAGCAACATATCGAAAATCCC
>JAFTRA010000004.1 GCA_017462485.1 Clostridia bacterium
CGACGAGGATAAACGCCGGGATCAGAGAGATCAGCATTCTCACGTACATACCGAGACGGATGACCTTAACCGGAATACCCATCGAACGCATGATCGCCATATCGCCCTTAAAAGCTCCAAGTGTACGAGAGGAACAAAGGTTAATAAAGAACGCAAGAAATACGATAGCGAGTCCCCAAACGAACGCCATCATTACAGCAGCAAGGATTGTACTGATAACAGTACCGGCATCAGGGTCGTAAGTAGTATCAGATGGAACGGCAATATAACCTTCATCCTGAAGTTTTTCTGCTGCATCGTGAGCCGCTCTGTCGCTTGAAAAGAATAAGGATGCCTGCACATAGGAATTTGTCAATACATTTTCCGCAATTTCACAAAGGAGCTCGTCACTAATGATAATCCCGTCATTTGTATCATACCAATTGCCGAAAGTATTGATCTCAGGCTTGGTGCTTGTAATATCAGCATCGGTAAAGGTTCGATCAAAATTATAAGCTTTTGAAGATTCGCCATAGTTATAATTGAACTTATGATATGTCGCATGATAATCTACGGTTGTAGATACATTTGAATTACCCTTTATATGTGACTGATATCTCGCAGAGTCAATATAGATTTTATCCGCCGGCATATCGAAGGATGGTGTCATATCGTACATATCAAAATAAGTCTCGGAACCATCATCCTTGTTAGTCACGAATAAAGTATAGTTTTGGTTAGAAAAATCTCTTAAAAAGTGGATAGCGGTTGCAGTGCGGAATCCTTCCTCGGTGAACAAGCATTCGGGAGTAAGGTTATTATCGTAATAGTACTTCACTCCGACTAAATGATAGGTTGCTCTTCCGATTAGAATCTCGGAGGTGGTCAAGGTATCTTCTCCGAGCGCAGGTTGATAGGAAATGGGAAGATACAGGAACACCTCATTTACTGCCTCCGGATAGCGGCCAATGATATTATCACCGTAGTCCTTGCCGTAAACCGAGTTTGCCATCGGGTACTTCCATTCCCTCTCGTCCTCGCTGCAAGGGATGACGATAGAGTTCATTACGCCCTCATCAAGCAACTTATCCACGTGCAGATAATCCTCTGCGCCATACTTCTCCACGAGTTTTTGGAGTTCTTCGTCAGTGAATATCTCTCCGCTCTGCTTAGTGAGCACAAGTCTGCCATCAATATGGTTGAACATGTAGTGGGGGTTAAATAGTTCTCCAGCCTCACCACAAAGTGAGGTTACCAGAAATATCCCCATTGTACCGATCAGCATTAAGAAGCAAAGGAAGATAGACAGTCTCGGCTTAGCTGTGAATATCGTCTTTCCGAGTGTCAAGCCGTTCTTAATATGCTGCTTGGCTTCCTTTTTCTTATCTTGCTTAGTAGGCTTTTGAGGTGACGGGTTTTCCGCACGGATTGCACTATCCTTAATTGTATGGTCTGATTCTACTGCACCGTCAAAAATACGAACGTGACGTGTGGCGTATGCCTCGACTTGCTCGAAATTATGGGTAACAACGATCAAAAGCTTATCCTTGGAGACCTCACGCAAAAGCTCGATGATCTCCTTGGAGGTTGTAGAATCAAGGTTACCTGTCGGCTCGTCTGCGAGAATGATAGGGCTATCTTTAGCAAGCGCACGTGCAATGACCGTTCTTTGCTTCTGACCACCCGAAAGCTTGCTTCCCTTTTGCTTCACGTGCGATTCAAGACCGACGCGACGAATAAGCTCCATTGCTCTTGCACGTCGCTCTTTTTTATCCTCAATGTGCATGAGCGCTAATTCCACATTTTGAAGCACGGTAAAGCTCTCGATAATGTTGTAATCTTGGAATATGAAAGATATATATTTCTCTCTGTATTCCTCCCATTCGGGCTGTAAAAAATGAGAGGTGGTTTGACCTTCGATCAGAAGCTCTCCTTCCTCGTATGAGTCCATTCCACTGATGACGTTCAGTAGCGTCGATTTACCCGAGCCGGACTTGCCGGTGATCGCAACAAATTCGCCACGGTCAAATGAAAGATTGACGCCTCGGATACCAACGGCAACATTGCCTTCGGACACGTAAATTTTGCCTATGTCCTTTAGTGTAAGTAAAGCCATTTTTTCTCCTTTCCTTGTCTTGAGAAATTGCGTTTATAATTATATCACAAAAATGTGAAGTAATCTTGTATATTGAAAAAGTTATTAA
>JAFTRA010000021.1 GCA_017462485.1 Clostridia bacterium
CCGCAAATACAACAAAAGGAGTACGGGCAATTTTGCCTGTACTCCTTTTCACACCTCTTGCCCTGCAAGGTATAGTGTGTTACACTTTTGTTTTTCGGGTGGTAATAGGTGAAGTTTTCACTAACGTGAAAGTGAAGTTGCTTTGCAGTGAAGTTTGTGCTTCGCACAAGTGAAGTTAAGTTTGCCCACTTTGCCAAAGGCAAAACTTCACTATCCGTAGGATAACTTCACTTACGAAGTGAACTTCACTTGCCCGAATGGGCAAACTTAGTTGGGCGACCTGCTTTACCGTAGGTCGCCCAAACGTGCGTCTTTCTTTTTTGGTTTTCGTTGAGTTTCAACAAATAACGAAGTTTTCGTTTTTTATATTCTGCTAATTTTTACGTATTGACAAAATTACTTATATATGCTAAAATATTAGAGTATTTTAAAGGTTTCTGCAACTGACGGATAATTGTGGTTTACCACAGTGGAGCAGGAATCCATAATGCCGACCGTCTGGGCGCACTTTCCTTTGAGTATATAGGGTAAGTGCGCCCTTTTTCTAAAAGAAAATCAAAATGGAGAGTAGAAATGAAAAAAATCGGTATCGTTATGGGTAGCGCAAGCGACTTACCCGTAGTAAAAAAAGCTATTGACACACTTGCCTCATTCGGAGTTCCCTCCGAGACTCATATTTTCTCGGCGCACAGAACGCCCGTGGAAGCGCGCGACTTCGCTGTTAACGCACGAGCGAATGGCTTCGGAGCAATTATAGCCGCTGCCGGAATGGCGGCTCACCTTGCGGGAGCTATTGCTGCAAATACAACTCTCCCCGTTATCGGAATTCCCTGCAAATCGACCAACCTTGACGGACTCGACGCCCTGCTCGCAACCGTGCAGATGCCCTCGGGTATTCCCGTCGCAACCGTTGCAATAGACGGTGCTACAAACGCCGCTCTTCTCGCTATCCAGATTCTTGCCGTTGAAGATAAGACCCTTGCGGACAAGCTCGATAAAAAGAGAGTGTCCGACGCGGAGGCTGTTCTCGCAAAGGACAAGGAAGTAGCCACAGAATTCAACAAGTAATAAATAAAATTCACATATAAGGAGCATCTAAAGATGAACAAAACACTCGTTTACACAGGTAAAACAAAGAACGTATTCGCACTCGAAAACGGCAATTATCTCCTTAAATTTAAGGACGACTGCACCGGCAAAGACGGTGTGTTCGATCCCGGCGAAAATTCCGTAGGACTTACCATTGACGGAGTTGGCGACGTAAACCTTCGTATGTCCATTTACTTCTTCGAAAAGGTAAATGCGGCAGGAATCAAAACTCACTACATTTCCGCAAATCTCGATGACACCACTATGGAGGTTCTTCCCGCAAAGCCCTTCGGTAAGGGACTTGAGGTTATCTGCCGTCACAAAGCGGTTGGCAGCTTCTACCGCCGTTACAGCGATTATATCGAAGAGGGCGCAGACCTCCCCGCATACGTTGAGACCACCTTCAAGAACGACGAAAAGGGTGACCCCCTCGTTACCAAGGACGGCCTTGTTGACCTCGGTGTTATGACGAGCGAGCAGTATGACGATATCAAGCTCATGACTCAGAAGATTACCGCTATCGTAGCGGACGACCTTAAAGAAAAGGGTCTCGTTCTTTACGATATCAAGTTTGAATTCGGTTATGACAAGGATGGCAAGGTCATGCTTATCGACGAGATTGCATCGGGCAATATGCGCGTTTATAAGAACGGTGAATATATAGATCCCATGACTCTCTCCAAGCTCTTCTTCGCATAAGCAAGAGGAAGCAGTAGATATCGCCGTGGGAATTCGCGGCAAAGTCAATATACCGTGTTTTGCGGTATATTGACTTGTTGTCTTGTTTTGGAAATTTTTTTCTGAAACGAGCCGCATCTTTCGAAAATCACACAACTAAGAAACGGAATAAAAAAACATGGGTGGATTTTTTGGAATAACCTCTCGTGAGGACTGCATAGTAGACGTTTTCTTCGGTACAGACTATCACTCGCATCTCGGAACACGCAGAGCGGGCTTGGCGGCTTACGATGAGACGATAGGTCTTCAGAGAATAATTCACAATATAGAAAACTCGCCTTTCCGTACAAAATTCGAGCACACTCTCGCAGATATGCACGGAAAAGCAGCAATCGGCAGTATAAGCGACAGTGATCCGCAGCCACTGCTCATCAGGTCAAATCTCGGAACGTACGCAATAGCTACCGTAGGAATTATCAACAATTCCGATGCTCTTATAGGTCAATACCTCTCTTTCAGCGGCGGTCATTTTGATGCTATGACGGGGGGCGCTGTAAATTCCACAGAGCTGGTAGCCGCTATGATAAACCAGAAGAGCAGCTTTGCCGAGGGCATTGAATTTGCTCAAAAGGTCATTGAGGGCACAGCTAACATACTTGTTCTCCGTGAGGATGGAAGCATTATTGCGGCGCGAGACAGACTGGGAAGAATACCCGTTATAATCGGCAAAAACGAAAACGGATATTGCGTTACCTTTGAGTCCTTTGCGGCGCAGAAGCTTGGCTACGAAATATACAAGGAGCTTGGCCCCGGGGAAATCGTTGAACTGACTCCCGACGCCTGCACGAGACTCGTAGCTCCGAAAAAGAAAATGCGCGTCTGCGCTTTCCTTTGGTCCTACTACGGTTATCCTACCTCTAATTACGAGGGTATAAACGTTGAGGCAATGCGTTACCGCAACGGAGAGATTATGGCGGATTACGACAAGGAAACGAGAGGAGAGCTTGAGCTCGATTACGTAAGCGGTGTTCCCGATTCCGGTACTCCTCACGCTATAGGATACGCAAACGAGAGCCACGTTAAATTCGCGCGCCCGTTTATCAAATATACACCTACCTGGCCGAGAAGCTTTATGTCTGCTAAACAGGCTGACAGAAAAAAGGTCGCAAAGATGAAGATGGTTCCCGTTCACGAGCTTATTGAGAACAAGAATCTGCTCTTCGTTGACGACTCAATAGTAAGAGGCACGCAGCTCAAGGAAACGGTTGATTTTCTTTACGACAACGGAGCTAAATCGGTACATATGCGTTCGGCTTGCCCGCCTATTATGTACGCTTGCAAATATCTTAACTTCTCACGTTCAAACAGTGAAATGGACCTTATCGCCAGAAGAGTTATTATGGAGCTTGAGGGCGAAGAGGGCTTCAAGCACCTTGCGGAATACTCCGACGGTAAAACCGAAAGAGGCAAAAATCTCCGTGAAACAATATCAAAAAAATTCAACTTCGCATCTCTTGACTTCCAATCCCTTGAGGGAGTAATAAAAGCAATCGGCATAGACCCGTGCAAGCTTTGCACGTATTGCTGGAATGGAAAGGAATAAATACTATGACTATGAAATCTAAATCCGACAGCTACGCAGCGGCAGGCGTTGATATTACCGCAGGCTACAAGGCTGTTGAGCTTATGAAAAAACATATCGCAAGAACTAAAAACGCAGGATGCCTTGATGACGTTGGCGGCTTTGGCGGTTGCTTCGGTCTTGACGTAGCAGGCATTGAAGAGCCCGTTCTCGTTTCGGGAACCGACGGCTGCGGAACAAAGGTTAAGATGGCTATACTTATGGACAAGCACGATACTATCGGTATTGACGCCGTTGCTATGTGCGTAAACGATATTATCTGCTGCGGAGCAAAGCCTCTCTTCTTCCTTGACTATATCGCTTGCGGTAAAAACGTTCCCGAAAAGATTGCCGCAATAGTAAGCGGTGTTGCAGAGGGTTGCGTTCAGTCCGGTGCGGCGCTCATCGGTGGTGAGACTGCCGAGCACCCCGGTATGATGCCCACTGAGGATTATGACCTTGCAGGCTTTGCTGTAGGTATCGTTGACAAGAAGAAGATTCTTGACAACACAAAGACCGAAGAGGGCGACGTTGTTATAGCGCTTGCTTCAAGCGGTGTTCACTCCAATGGCTTCTCTCTCGTTCGTAAGGTATTCGATATAGACAACAATCCCGACACTCTTTACGTTCCCCGCGAGGAACTCGGCGGAAAGTCCGTAGCCGAAACTCTTCTCACTCCTACAAAGATATACGTAAAGAGCGTGCTTGCTCTTCTTAAAGAGGTTGACGTTAAGGGAATCAGCCATATTACAGGCGGCGGCTTCTACGAAAACATTCCGAGAGCGCTTCCCAAGGGTATGAGCGCAAAGATTAAGAGAGATGCGGTTAAGGTTCTTCCTATTTTCGACCTTATAGCAAGGACGGGAAATATTCCCGAAAGAGATATGTTCAATACCTACAATATGGGCGTAGGTATGAGCATCACCGTAGCAAAGAGCGACGTTGATAAGGCTATCGAAATCCTTAAGAGCAACGGTGAAGACGCATACGTTATCGGTGAAATCATCAAGAGCGACGACGGTGTGGTATTCTGCTGATGATGAATGAAAAAATTAAAATAGCCGTTCTCGTTTCGGGCGGCGGCACTAATCTTCAAGCGCTTATTGATGCCGAGCACTCGGGCGAAATCAAGAGCGGAAATATAGCTCTCGTAGTATCAAACGTAAAGGACGCTTACGCTCTTACCCGTGCGGAAAACGCAGGAATCGAAAACATTACCGTTAGCAAAAAGGAGCTTGGCTCTCAAGAGGCGTTCGAGGATAAGCTTATCTCTGAGCTCGAAAAAAGAGGTATCGAACTTATAGTTCTTGCGGGCTTTATGTCAATACTTTCGGAAAAGTTTACCCGTCATTTCAGCGACAGAATCATAAACGTTCACCCCTCCCTCATTCCCTCCTTCTGCGGAAAGGGATTTTACGGGCTGCGCGTTCACGAGGCAGCTCTTGAATACGGCGTTAAGGTTACGGGCGCGACCGTTCACTTTGTTAATGAAATTCCCGACGGCGGAAAAATCATTATGCAAAAGGCGGTTAAGATACGCGAGTGCGATACTCCCGAAACTCTCCAGAAGCGAGTTATGAAAATTGCGGAATGGAAAATACTCCCCCAGTCTTGCGAAAAAGTATGCCAAGATTTACTCTCTAAAAAAGCCTAAAAGTGAAGAAAGGTTTACAAAATGAATATTTATAAGATTAACGATATAGGTGAACTGATTCGCGGCAACTCCTACGTTGGACGCGGAATAGTTTTAGGAAAGACGCCCGACGGAAAGAAGTGTGCTACCGCTTATTTCATTATGGGAAGAAGCGCAAACAGCAGAAACCGTGTATTCAAGGAAAGAGACGGTGCTATATTCACCGAGCCCTTTGACGTATCAAAGGTAGAGGACCCCAGCCTCATAATCTATGCGGCGCTCCGCACGTATGAAAACAAGCTTATCGTAACGAACGGCGACCAGACCGATACGGTTTACGAGGGACTCAAGGACGGTCTTTCTTTCTCGGAAGCTCTTACAAAAAGAGAATTTGAGCCCGATGCTCCCAATCTCACTCCGAGAATCAGCGGTATGGCTACGTTCAAGGACGGTGACTTCACCTATGAGATGAGCATACTTAAGAGCGCTGACGCGGAGGGTACAGCTTGCAACAGATATACGTTCTCTTATCCCTCTCTTGCGGGACTCGGTCATTTCATACACACCTACGTGTGCGACGGAAATCCTATCCCCACCTTCCAGGGAGAGCCTGAGCGTGTAGCTATCCCTGACGACATTGACGAATTTACAAACAATCTCTGGGCCTCTCTTGACAGCGATAATAAGATTTCCCTCTACGTTCGCTACACAGACCTCGAAAGCGGTGAGAGCGTATCCAGAATGATAAACAAAAACGCATAAAGGAGTTTAAGGTATGAAAGAATTTGAACTTAAATACGGTTGCAACCCTAATCAGAAGCCCTCAAAGATATATATGGAGGACGGAAGCGAGCTTCCTATTGAAATTCTCTGTGGCAGACCCGGTTACATAAACTTCCTTGATGCTTTCAACTCCTGGCAGCTTGTTAAGGAGCTTAAAGAGGCGCTCGGACTTCCCGCGGTTACCTCCTTCAAGCACGTAAGCCCTACCTCCGCTGCCGTTGGCATCAAGCTTTCCGAAAAGCTCAAAAAGGCTTGCTTCGTAGATGACGTTCCCGGTCTTGACGACTCCCCCCTTGCCTGTGCCTACGCAAGAGCGAGAGGAACTGACAGAATGTGCTCCTTTGGTGACTGGGTAGCTCTTTCCGACGTATGCGACGTTACTACCGCAAACCTTATCAAGCGTGAGGTTTCCGACGGTGTTATCGCTCCAGGCTACGAGCCCGAGGCTCTCGAAATTCTTAAGAGCAAGAGAAAGGGTAACTACAATATAGTTAAAATCGACCCGAGCTACGTTCCCGCTCCTATCGAAAGAAAGCAGGTGTTCGGTATTACCTTTGAGCAGGGCAGAAACAATTTTGAAATCAACGAAGAGCTTCTTTCTAACGTTGTTACCGCATCTAAGGATATGCCGAAGAGCGCGGTACGTGACCTCATTATAGCTCTTATAACTCTTAAATACACCCAGTCAAACTCCGTATGCTATGCGGTTGACGGTCAGGCTATCGGTGTCGGCGCAGGTCAGCAGTCGAGAATTCACTGCACACGTCTTGCGGGTGACAAGGCGAATACCTGGTTCCTCCGCCAGCACGATAAGGTTCTCGCTCTTCCCTTCAAGGATACTCTCGGAAGACCCGACAGAGATAACGTTATCGACGGCTACATCAACGGAAACGAAGAAGACGTTACGGCTGACGGAAACTGGCAGAAATATTTCACCGAGCAGCCCGCGCCCCTTACCCAAGAGGAAAAGCAGGCCTACCTTGCTTCTCTTGACGGAGTAGCTCTCGGCTCCGACGCATTCTTCCCGTTCAGCGACAATATTGAGCGCGCAAAGAAGAGCGGCGTTAAGTATATCGCAGAGCCCGGCGGCTCTATCCGCGACGACCTCGTTATCGAGTGCGCTGATAAATACGGTATGACTATGGCATTCACACGAATGCGTCTTTTCCACCACTAATTCAGGTGTGAAACAAGAATATACACTGGAGATTTCAGATGAAAATACTTGTAGTAGGCGGTGGCGGAAGAGAACACGCCATCATAAAGAAGATAAAAGAGAATAAATCGGTTGAACAGATTTATGCTCTTCCCGGAAACGGCGGTATAGCAAAGGACGCTACCTGCGTTGATATAGGCGCAAAGGATATTCCCGCTATCGTTGCTTTTGCAAAAGAAAAGCAGATAGACTATGCCGTGGTTGCTCCCGACGACCCCCTCGTTCTCGGATGCGTTGATGCGCTTGAAGAGATAGGTATCCCCTGCTTTGGTCCGAGAGCTTCTGCCGCAATAATTGAGGGCAGCAAGGTCTTTTCCAAGAATCTTATGAAAAAATACGGTATTCCCACTGCGGAATACGAGGTATTCTCAAATCTTGAAGATGCTCTTGAGTATCTTAACAGCGCTCCGATACCTACGGTTATAAAGGCTGACGGTCTTGCTCTCGGAAAGGGCGTTATTATCGCTATGACGAGAGAAGAAGCAAAGGAAGCAGTTCGCTCTATGATGGAAGACAAAATCTTCGGCGAGAGCGGAAGCAACGTAGTTATCGAGGAGTTCCTCACGGGCCCCGAAGTATCGGTACTCTCCTTTACCGACGGAAAAACCGTTATCCCTATGATATCCTCACAGGACCACAAGAGAGCCCACGACGGTGACACCGGTCTTAACACGGGCGGTATGGGAACGGTTGCGCCCAACCCTTATTACACGGCTGACGTCGAAAAAATCTGCATGGAGAAAATATTTATCCCCACCATTCGCGCGATGGAAGCCGAGGGCAGAACCTTTAAGGGCTGCCTCTACTTCGGTCTTATGCTTACCGAAAACGGACCTAAGGTAATTGAATACAACTGCCGTTTCGGTGACCCTGAGACGCAGGTTGTTCTTCCCCTTTTGGAATCCGACCTACTTACCGTAATGCAGGCTACAACGAACGGAACGCTCGATAAATGCGAAGTTAAGTTTGCAAAATCGAACACTTGCTGCGTTATAATGGCTTCGAACGGATATCCCTCTCACTATGAAAAAGGATATGAGATTACAATTCCCGACGACGTTCTTCCTAACGTTTACGTTGCTGGAGCAGCTATTAAGGACGGCGCTCTTGTGACCTCGGGCGGAAGAGTTCTCGGAGTTACCGCTAAAAAGGATACGCTGGGAGAGGCTATATGCGAAGCATACAGACTCGTAGAAAAAATCAAATTTGACAACGCCTTTTACCGTCACGATATCGGCAAAAGAGCACTTATGGCAAAGGAGACTGACTAATCGATGGTTTACAGAATTTACGTTGAGAAGAAAAAGGAGCTTGCGCACGAGGCAAACGCGCTCTTATCCGAGCTTCGCACCCTTATCGGAATCACCTCGCTCGAGTCGGTTCGCATTTTCAACAGATACGATGCGGACAATATCACGAAGAAGCTTTTCGATGAAGCGGTTGACACCGTTTTCTCCGAGCCTCAGCTTGATATCGCGACCGAAACGATAGACACCGAGGGTTACACCACGTTTGCGGTTGAGTACCTCCCCGGTCAGTTCGACCAGAGAGCTGATTCCGCAGCGCAGTGCATTCAGATTATGTCCTGCGGCGACCGCCCCACAATCAGAACAGCAAAGGTTTATCTCCTTGGCGGAAATATTTCCGACTCGGAGCTTCAGGAAATCAAGAAATACGTTATCAACCCCGTTGAAGCAAGAGAGGCTTCCCTCGAGCTTCCCGAAACTCTCATTATGAATTATGAAATTCCCACCGAGGTTGCGACGCTTGACGGATTTATCGACCTTGACAACGAGGGACTCAAGAATTTCATAGCAACCTACGGTCTTGCTATGGATATTGACGATATCACCTTCTGCCAGAAATACTTTAAGGAAGAAGACAGATGCCCCACTATCACGGAAATCCGTATGATAGATACCTATTGGTCAGACCATTGCCGTCATACCACGTTCCTTACAACGATAGACAGCGTTAAGTTCGAGGACAAGCTTCTCGAGGACGCTTACAACAGATACCTTGAAGCAAGAGCCGAGCTTGGAAGAACCAAACCCCAGAATCTTATGGATATCGCAACTCTTGCGACAAGATACCTCAAGGTTAAGGGCAAGCTTCCAAAGCTTGACGAATCCGAGGAAATCAACGCTTGCACCGTTAAGATTGAAATTGAGGTTGACGGAAAGAGCGAGCCTTGGCTTCTTCTCTTCAAAAACGAAACTCATAACCACCCCACAGAAATCGAGCCCTTCGGCGGCGCTGCTACCTGTATCGGCGGAGCTATAAGAGACCCGCTTTCAGGACGTTCTTACGTTTATGCGGCTATGCGTGTTACGGGAGCTGCTGACCCCACCCGTCCCGTTTCCGAGACCATAAAGGGTAAGCTTCCCCAGAGAAAAATAGTTCAGACCGCAGCGGCGGGATATTCCTCGTACGGTAACCAGATAGGTCTTGCAACAGGTATGGTTGACGAGCTTTATCACGACGGCTATGCGGCAAAGCGTATGGAGATAGGCGCTGTAATTGCGGCTGCTCCCGAGGAAAACGTACGCCGTGAATGTCCCGACCCCGGTGACATTGTTATTCTTCTTGGCGGAAGAACAGGAAGAGACGGCTGCGGCGGTGCGACAGGCTCTTCGAAAAAGCACACGCTTACCTCTCTTGAAACCTGCGGAGCTGAAGTTCAGAAGGGTAACGCCCCCGAGGAAAGAAAGCTTCAGCGTCTTTTCAGAAACCCCGAGGCTACCAAGCTTATCAAGCGCTGCAACGACTTTGGCGCAGGCGGCGTATCGGTTGCTGTCGGTGAGCTTGCCGACGGTCTTGATATAGACCTCAACAAAGTACCCAAGAAATATGAGGGCCTTGACGGAACAGAGCTTGCGATAAGCGAATCGCAGGAAAGAATGGCAGTTGTCGTTGAAGCCGAAAACGTTGATAAATTCCTCGCTCTCGCTCTCAAGGAAAACCTTGAGGCTACCGTTATCGCAACGGTTACCGAGGAAAAGAGACTCCGTATGAGATGGAACGGCAAGACTATCGTTGATATCAGCCGTGAATTCCTCAACTCCAACGGAGCTGAAAAGCACATAGATATAGCTCCCGCAAAGCTCGAAAGCTTTGAAAAGGCGATTCCCTCCTCATTTACCGAAGGATTTAATTCTCTCGTTTCCGACCTTAACGTTTGCTCTAAGCGCGGCTTGTCCGAGCGTTTTGACTCCACTATCGGTGCGGGAACAGTGCTTATGCCCTTTGGCGGAAAGCATCAGAAAACTCCCATACAGGCTATGGTTCACAAGATTTCCGTTGAGGAAAAGCACACCGACGATTGCTCATTTATGTCCTGGGGTTATAACCCCTATATTGCCGAAAAGAGCCCTTATCACTCGGCTTATCTTGCGGTAGTTGAAAGCGTTTCTAAGCTTATCGCTCACGGCGCTTCGTTCGAGGACGTTTACCTCACGTTCCAGGAATATTTCGAAAAGCCCGGCAAGGACGCTTCACGCTGGGGCAAGCCTATGGCGGCTCTTCTCGGAGCATTCCGAGCTCAGATGGAGCTTGGTATCGCTTCAATCGGCGGTAAAGACTCGATGAGCGGCTCGTTCGAAAACATTGACGTTCCTCCGACGCTAGTTTCCTTTGCGGTTACGACCGGTAAGGTTTTCGACGTTATAACCAACGATATGAAGGCTGCTGGCAACAAGCTCGTTCTTCTCACTCCCGAATATGCCGATGACGGACTTCCAACGGCAGAGTCTCTTATGGCTCTTTACGCAACCGTTACCTCTCTTATGAGAGCGGGCAAGGTATATTCCGCATATACTCCCACCTTTGGCGGTATTGCCGAAGCGGTTTACAAGATGAGCATCGGTAACGGTTTCGGCTTCGACTTTGACGCTTCTCTTACACTTGATGAAATATTCGGTTACAAATACGGCTCGTTCCTCCTTGAAGTAGACAAAGATTTTGAGGGTAAAACTATCGGATTTGTAAACAATAGTGCTCAAATAACCTACAAAAACGAAAAAGTTTGCATGGCAAAGCTTGACGAAGCCTACGAGGGACGTCTCGAAAGCGTGTTCCCCTGCAAAGAGGAAAAGAACAACAAGAAGTACGAAAGCTTCTCTTACAGCGTAGGCGAGCGCCGCGCCCCCTCTGTTCTTCTCGCTAAGCCCAAGGTTCTTATTCCCGTATTCCCCGGAACGAACTGCGAGTTTGATACGGCAAAGGTAATGCGCGACGCAGGCGCAGAGGCAGAGATATTCGTTATCAACAACCTCACAAAAGACGGTATCACAAGAAGCACCGAGGACTTTGCGAATAAGCTCAAGGAATCGCAGATAGTATTCGTTCCCGGAGGATTCTCCGGCGGTGACGAGCCCGACGGCTCCGGAAAGTTCATTATGGCATTCTTCAGAAACGAAGCCGTAAAGAACGAGATACACAATTTGCTTGACAACCGCGACGGTCTTATGTGCGGTATATGCAACGGCTTCCAGGCTCTCGTTAAGCTCGGACTTGTTCCTTACGGAAAAATCGTTGCGGCAGATAAGAACGCTCCCACACTTACGTTCAATAACATCTCTCGCCACCAGTCGAAGCTTGTCAGAACACGTATAGCTTCCAATAAGTCTCCCTGGCTTTCACAGACTAACGTTGGCGACGTTTATACCGTTCCGATTTCACACGGTGAGGGTAAATTCCTTTGCAGCGAGGCTGATGCTCTTATGCTTGCAAAGAACGGTCAGATTGCTACCCAGTACGTTGACCTTGACGGCAACCCCACCTCCGATATACGTTACAATCCCAACGGCTCCACCTTCGCTATCGAGGGTATAACCTCACCCGACGGCAGAGTTCTCGGTAAAATGGGACACAGTGAGCGTATCGGCAACGGACTTTACAAGAATGTTATCGGCGAGTTCGATATGAAGATGTTTGAATCCGCAGTTAAGTATTTCAAAAAATAATCTTATGCACGGGTAATTACCCCTCGACGATGAGAGGGCAACTCAAATTTTTTTAACTCGAGTTACCCTCTGACGTTACAAAATAATTTATGAACAGAGGAAAGTATAATGGCTTACTTATCGGATATTGAAATTGCGCAGAATGCGGAAATGAAGCCTATCGGCGAAATTGCAAAGGCTGCCGGAATTGACGAAGAATATCTTGAGTATTACGGCAAATACAAAGCAAAGATTAACTATTCTCTCTTAAATGAAAACAAAAGAGAAAACGGCAAGCTCGTTCTCGTTACCGCAATTACCCCTACTCCCGCAGGAGAGGGTAAAACGACTACCACGATAGGTCTTGCGGACGGAATGAAGAGAATCGGTAAGTCGGTTGCGGTTGCTCTCCGTGAGCCTTCCCTTGGACCCGTGTTCGGAATTAAGGGCGGAGCGGCAGGCGGCGGATACGCTCAGGTCGTTCCTATGGAGGACATAAATCTTCACTTTACGGGAGACTTCCACGCAATAGGCGCGGCTAACAATCTTCTCGCCGCTATGCTTGATAACCATATCTATCAGGGCAACGCGCTTAACATTGACCCAAGACGCATAACCTGGAAAAGATGCGTTGATATGAACGACCGCCAGCTTCGTTTTGTTACCGACGGTCTTGGCGGAAGAGTAAACGGCGTGCCCCGTGAGGACGGATTTGATATTACAGTTGCTTCGGAAATAATGGCAGTATTCTGCCTCGCGAACTCAATTTCCGACCTTAAGGATAAGCTTTCGAAAATCGTAGTCGCATACACCTATGACGAGAAGCCCGTTACCGCAGGCGACCTCGGTGCAACAGGAGCTATGGCTGCGCTTCTTAAAGATGCGCTCAAGCCTAACCTCGTGCAGACTCTTGAGGGAACTCCCGCATTCGTTCACGGCGGCCCCTTTGCTAATATCGCTCACGGCTGCAACTCCGTTATCGCTACAAAAATGGCTATGAAGCTTGCCGATTACGCAATCACCGAAGCGGGCTTCGGCGCAGACCTCGGCGCAGAGAAATTCCTTGATATCAAGTGCAGAAAAGCGGGACTTACTCCCTCAGCGGTAGTAATAGTCGCAACGGTAAGAGCGCTCAAGATGCACGGAGGACTTGCAAAGACAGAGCTTGGAAATGAAAATCTTGAGGCTCTTACGGCAGGTATCCCCAATCTTCTCCGTCACGTTTCAAACATAAAGAACGTTTATAAGCTCCCTTCGGTAGTCGCAATCAACCGCTTCCCCACCGATACGGATGCAGAAATCGACCTTATCATAGCCGAGTGCAAAAAGCTTGGCGTAAACGTAGTTCTCTCTACCGTATGGGCAGACGGAGGACGCGGCGGCGAGGCTCTTGCTCGTGAGGTAGTACGTCTTTGCGAGGAGGAAAAGGGCGACTTCACGTTCTCCTATGACGAAAGCCTCTCCATTCCCGAAAAGATAGAAGCAATCGTTAAGAAGATTTACGGCGGCGACGGAATATCCATTCTTCCCGCGGCAAAGAAGCAGATTGCTACTCTTGAGCAGTACGGATACGACAAATTGCCCGTATGTATGGCAAAAACGCAGTATTCATTCTCCGACGATATGACGAAGCTCGGCGCTCCCGAAAACTTCACCGTTACGATAAAGAACGTAAAGGTGAGCGCAGGCGCAGGCTTTATCGTAGTTCTCACCGGCGATATAATGACGATGCCCGGACTCCCCAAGGCTCCCTCGGCTCTCAAAATCGACGTTGACGAAAACGGAAAAATCACAGGTCTTTTCTAAACCAAAAAAACAACCGCCTCAAATGGTATAACGCATTTGAGGCGGTTTCTTATGTTGTTTTTTTATTTTTGTTTATGTTGAACTTCGATGAAGAAGTCTTATCGCTGTTACGCAATTTAAACACTGTTAGATTTAGCATATCTCGATTGCGTTACTAGTTTTCGCAGAGCGGAAGCTTTGCTTTTTTAAAACTTCCGCTCTGCAAGTGGTCAAATTGTTTTAAAATTGAAAAACCTCATTGAGTTAAACGTTCGATACAATTTATAGCACGGTTTCTTACGTACGGATGCTTGTCGTTCGAAAGAACAGATAAATAATGAGTATAATTTTTAGGTTTTTTAATGCAAATCAATTCTGCCAATTGCCACCGTGCATGATATAATTGATGATTGATTCCTATTTCGCACATAGATGAAATTTGCAAATCGGTTGCATTTTCAATTGCATATTCTAAAACACTTTCGGATTCATTGTCAAGCGCCATAATTGTCATCAAATCATCTATCTCATTGATAGATATTAGACCGTCGTCCACAATATGTTTTGCATATGTAATCAATTCACTAAAAAGGGGAAAATTGCATTCATCTACACCATAACTCTGATGAGCACCTTTTGAATCATATTGTTCGGGCGTTGTTCCAGTCCATAACCAAAATTGTTTTAATAGATCTAACATATAAACTCCTTACGGAAATACTGGATATCCGTGTATACCGTTTTTCCCATACTTTATTTCTATTGTTCTACCGTCGTTAGATACACCAATTCTCGTATTTGGTTTTTTGGGATGTGGTGTGCTATTTTTCCAAGCTTCTTGTGTTTGTCGCACCCCATTTTCGCCAGGATTCCATTGAGACTTTTGTGGATCGTAATTTTTATGACCTTTAACATGTTTTCCTTGCTTTGCTGCTTCTACTGGTGGTGCATCTGGAACAGATATAACTTTTCTTTGTTGTGGAAGCGAATCTGCATCATCATCAATGTTAGGTACATCATCTGAATTTGATTCTCCCTCTCCTAAACTTTGCTCGTAATCTTCGAACATAGATACGATTATTTGACTTAAGTATACGGATCCGATTATCACAGCGCCTGTGGCAACCACAGCTTCGCCAATGAGAGTTGGTTCAGCTATTGCTACTGTTCCGCTACCTGTTAGCCAAGCCGTTAACAAACTCAATGCGCTTTCGCCTGTATAATCCACATAATTAACAGGATTATTGTTACAATATGCAAACATATTATAACCAAGCATACTATGGTAAAGCGAACTATCCGGACTTATAAACCTACAAGTAACAGGGTCGTAGTATCTCGAATTGAGATAGTAAAGATTTAAACTGCTATCGTAGTAATAACCTCTGTAAGTGAACGGGTTAAACGATGCGGTAGAGCTTAGAGCTTCTGAGGTGAGGTAGTTTGTAGTGGTGTTAC
>JAFTRA010000022.1 GCA_017462485.1 Clostridia bacterium
CAATATGTCTGTTACCTACGTATTCCTTCAAAAGAGGCATGTCTTCCTTACGCCCTCCGTCAATGACGATTACGTTGTCAGACTTTGTAACCAAAACAAAGCTCATCATAAATTTGCTTGTTTCCGTAATTTGATAAAGTATGGTTTTATCATTCATTTTACAATATATCTCCCTTCGATATGTTATACTAAACTGCTGTAAAAAGCACTTTCGAGTTTTGCTCAAAAATCACATTTGTCCCTATGCGTTTTCCTTTGCGGTGGTGATGGATTTCACGAGCATACGGCGAATAATACCGCATTCTTGCAAGAGTTCTTTTGCAATTTGTTCGCTTATCGAATTTGAGCCAACAAGCATTTCAATCCAATATTCTGTTTCACCGCACTCTTTGAGTGCAATATGAAATTTATTGATAAAATCCGCTTTACTTGCAGCATAGTTGGCTTCGTGGATATTGGCACCGATGGAAGTAGCACTTCTGACAATTTGATTGACAAGTACACCTCTGCCTTTGCGAGTATCCACCTCATCGCAGACAGCGATTATATGTAAAGCAAGTGCTTTTGCTCTTGTTCGCAGTTCTGAATCTTTCATGGATTTTCTCCTTTGGGATTATTGGTGAAGCCTGATAAGGTGAAGTTACTCGCTCTCGCTCGTAGTGAAGTTGTTCGCTTCGCTCACAGTGAAGTTTTGCTCGCTTCGCTCACAAAGTGAAGTTAAGTTCGCCCTAAACTACTATTCACTTGCGCCGCAAAAGTTGGCGTTGCCAACTTGGCGCAAACTTCACTTCGGCAGTAGCCGAAACTTCACTGCTTGCAACTTCACTCGCCGTAGGCGAACTTAGTTGTCGAGTCGACGTGTGAGACACACGACGGACTCGACGTGTCCTGTTCCCGGGAACATATCGTACCCTTTAACAACATTCGTATCGTACCCCAGCTCACGCATTTTTTTCACGTCTCTTGCGAGCGTTGACGGGTTGCAGGAGATATAGACCACCCGTCTTGGCGAGAGGGAAGCGACGTAGGAAAGCAATGCTTCGTCGCAGCCTGCGCGCGGCGGGTCAAGTATAATTACGTCTGGACGTATTTTTCTTCCGAGTGAAAGCTCGGCACGGTCAAGCATCGCTTCTGTGTTTTTTGCGTCCCCTGTGTAGAATTTTGCGTTATTTATACCGCAAAGCTCGGCGTTGTAGCGAGCGCACTCTACGGCAGAGTCAACTATCTCAATCCCGATAAGCTCGCCTGCATCGTTTGCCATCGAAAGTCCTATAGAGCCTGCGCCACAATAGATGTCAAGGAGCGTGTCGCTTTTTTCGAGCGCAGCAAGACGTCTCGCCTCTTCGTAGATAAGAGTCGCCGTGCCGTGATTTATCTGGTAGAATGAGGGCGCGGTTATTTTAAGCCTTACGCCTGCAAGCGTGTCAAAAATGTAATCTCTGCCAAAGAGGGAAATATACTCGTTACCGAGGATAATATTCGTGTCGTTTTCATTGACGTTCAGAAGTATTCCGCATATCTCGGGGAAGCTCCTTGTCATATTCTCTATAAGCTCATCGGAGTTCGGTATCTTTCTGCCGTTTATAACGATAGTAAGGAGAACCTCACCCGAAACCTCGCCTCGCCTCAAATATACGTGGCGAAGCAGACCGGAGCCGTCGCTCTCGTTATATACGGATATGCCGTGAGATTTGAAAAAGCTTCGTAGAGCTTCAAGTATGCGTGTGAATATGGGCGGTGTCATAGGGCAGGCTGCCGCCTCGCAGACGTTGTGCGACTTTGGAGCGTAAAAGCCTATAACGTACTCACCGTCATGAGTCCTTGCGATAGGGTATTGTGCTTTGTTTCGGTATCCCGTTATGGCAGGTGAGGGTACGGTCGGCAAAACCTCGACGTCAGAGAGTCCCTCTTTGAGAAATGCCGAGCGAATAATATTTTCCTTTATCTTAAGCTCCTCGTCATACCTTATTCTTCTGTAAGCGCAAGAGCTGCAACGAGTGTTGTCGCATCTGTCGGCACATCGTATAGAGGAAGCCTTCTTTAGTGACAAAAGCTTTCCTACGTAGTATGAGGAAGCAGCCTTTATTATCTTGACCTCGGCGGTGTCGCCCACGACGGTGTCTTTAACGAATATAACAGCGCCCTCGTGCTTGCCAACACCAAAACCGAGATTCGTTATGTCTTCAATATTTATTGTTATAACGTCGTTTTTACTTAATCTTTCGCCTTTTTTCAAAATTTTAATCCTTTTTTGTAAACAATTATTGTCAATTTCCGAGATGGTCAGATAAAATCTTCTTTGAATTTATTTCTGTATTCCTTTGGTGTCATACCGAACTGCGATTTAAAGCTCTTAGTGAAATAGGAAGCGTCTGTAAAGCCGGTCTCATCGGCAATATCGGCTATCGGCTTGTCGGTGTAGCGCAAAAGGCTCTTTGCGTACTTTATTCTATATGCAATAACGTATTGGTGCAGGGTTATACCCTTTTTATCCTTGAGCACCTTGCTTATGTAGAACGGGTGGTATCCGAATATTGCGCCAAGCTCGGTATTTGATATCTCGTCGTGTATATTTTCACGGATATAGCCGTCAAGATTTTCAACCATAGACGAGGGAAGAGCATTCTCGTCCGAATGCTCGGCAACTTTAATAAGCAGAAGCTTCAGCATAGCCGAAAGCTCGTCTAGATAGAAGCCCTCCGCTGAGGTGAAAATATTAGTCATACGTATAAAATTGTCTCGTTCTGCTTCAACGTCGGATAGCAGAATAGGAGAGCGGAACGCCTCGGGAATAGATGTGCTATGGCAAAGCTCCGGGTTGTAGCACTCGGTAGGTACGGGAGCGAGCCATTCTCCAACCCCACCGTATTCCTCGGTAAAATCAAAGGCTATAACTGCGCATCTCATATATTTGCTTTTCATCTGATATACCGTTCCTGCGGGAATGTAGAGAAGATTACCGGGAGCAAGCCTCTCGCGCTTGCCACCGCCTACCGTGTAGGTAAGCTCGCCGGAGATTAGATATAATATTTTAGAGTCGTAAGATACGCAGGGCTCGGTTCTGTCGAGTTTTTCATAAAGTGCTGCCGAGTGAATAGCGGGGTTAAGCTTTGTCAAATTCATATCTTCCTCCGTAAAAGTGACGTGTACATATCGCGTAGCCGCAAGCTTTGTCTTTGATAAACGCACGTGTTGCGCCCGATAAATGAGCATATGAGCGCGCAAATCAAATAATAATTAAAAAATAATGCTTATTTTATTTTAGCATCTGCGTGTGAGAAAATCAATAGAAACAGCGAATAAAGAGGGGAGAAAAATGTTGTAAAAAACGAAAAAGACGCAATTTATCAAAAATAAAATATTTTTTCAAAAAAGCCTTGACAAACAGAAAAATATGTGATACAATATCAAAGCGCAAAACGGAACGCATCTCGCAGATTTACCGTACGCGAGTTGATTCACGTATGGAAACTCGGAAACAAAATTTAATATGGCTCGTTGGTCAAGCGGCTAAGACATCAGCCTCTCACGCTGAAAACATGGGTTCGATTCCCGTACGAGTCACCACAGAACGAAGCACCTCGAATGAGGTGCTTTTTTTCGTTCTGCGGTGACTCGTACGCTCTCGAGCCCGGCGACGAAGTCGCTGGGTTCGCATACCGCGCCTTGCGCGGCATATTGCGTCATGCGGCGTGAAGCGCAGTAAAAGCGAATACGCGAAACGACTATGTTAAAACCTTCCCCGCATAGCAAATTCCCGAATCCTCTTAAATCATCACAGAACGAAGTACCTCAGATGAGAAGCTTTTTTGTTCTGCGGTTCATTTCTATATATTTTGCGCAAAATGTCCGTTTTTTTTGAGATTTTTCCGTTGCTATTTGACTTTCTTTGTGTTACAATTGTTTTGGATGACGGTTAGATTCAAAGCACACGAAAAGAGGCTTTAATATGGAAAAATGGCTCGTTGAAGAATATAAACTTCAAAATGTGGGTGTCAGCTTCAAAACAGAGGATTCCGGACTTCAGAGGATTTTTGATGAGTGCGAGGAGCTTTGCAAGCGCAACGTCAGAATCTTCGGTGATTACAAGTGTCTTATAGAGGGAGCCAAATATATTGGAGTATGGCTTGAAACTCAGCCGATGGGGGGAGAAATGTATGCCAAGCGCGATCTTAAGCTTGCGCTCGCCAATATCCTCATTTTTATGCGAAATCAAAGGAAAGACGGAAAACTACCCGGAATGATCAGAAATGACAATCTCTGGCACGGTACCTCCGTTCACTACGATTGGATGCAGGGCTGCTTTCTTCCGCATTCGGCGCTGAAGCTTTACTATCTCATTGGCAAGGACCGTGATTATCTCGCAATGCTTTATGATACCCTGAGGAGCTTTGACGAATTTCTTTGGAGCTGCCGCGATTCAAATGATAACGGTTGCCTTGAATCCTGGTGTATATGGGACACAGGCGAAGATAACAGCACTGTCTTTTCACTTAACGGACTAAAAATGCCCGAGCACGGGTCTTGGGGAGCATCTAAACCGCCCTCGGATTACGGTAATCTTCCATACGACTCCCCTCAGTATATGGGATATTCCTATGCTTGCCGTGACGTACTTGCAAGAATTTCCGCGATCCTCGAAAACGGAGAAGAGGAGTATTGGCGACTTCGTGCGGAGGAGGTTTCGAAAAAGGCGTACGAGGTGCTTTGGGATAAAAATCGACACGCATATTTTAACTACGACAGATTCGGTAATAAGGTCGAC
>JAFTRA010000023.1 GCA_017462485.1 Clostridia bacterium
CCTGTTGTTACCCCCACGCATAGCGCGGGGTTGTCTGTTTCGCACTTCGCGCTCAACTGCCTAAAGGCATTAATACAACCGAGGTGCTGCGTAATACAACACCTCGGTGTTTTTATTCGGTTATGCCTAAATGAAGCAGCATCGTAAATTTATTTTCCCGTAGTGCCTTCAAAGCTTAAAGCCTGTAATTTTAAAATCAGGTGTAAAAAGTTAAAACTTTCGACAACAAATTATTGCAATTTGACAAAAGCTATGATAAAATATATATGTATAATTAAAAGTTGAGCATAAGTAAGAACAAGCTCGAAGGAGGCAAAAATGATAATTGATCTTTTGCACAACAAAATAGTCAAAGAAACTCTCACAGAGGGCTTCACTAAAAGTGTAAACGATAATCTTATTCCTAAGCTTTATGGGCTTTACGGAACTTCCCTCGAAGGCATTCAGATGTACGAGGACTACATAAAGGACGAATTTTTGAAGGACGGCTATTGGTATTATCCACTGACCGTTCTTATCGCCGGCGTCAACGCTGTTATATGGATAAAGTGGGACGTTTCCGATGCTTCACTCTTTGATGGCGGCATTCCTTATGCTTACGTCGGAGAGGGAGATATAGATTTTCTTATTGCGGACGACGTGCCGATAGCTTTCAAAAACGCTATCGAGGGCAGAAAAAATTATTTCGAGGGCGGCTTGGTTAAGCTTAACGTTACGACTGACGCGCCGAACATTACCATTCTAGCCGGAAAATATTCGCAGACCTTTATAGACGAAATGAACCGTCAGATTTCGAGGGCTATTGCAAAGGCGTGCGGAGTTAAGGGACTTGAAGAAAGCAGCATTGAGCTTGATATTGTTTTTGCGCCCAATACGTATATGGAGCATACCTCCGAGAACGTTACCTACCGCCGACTTCTTATATCGGCTAAAGGATGCACGGCGAGAGATTTTTGGATAAAGTGGACGAGGCTTGAGTCCTCGGTAGCTTTCAGCGTGAACGATAACGTCAACGAGAGCAATATAGTCTTTGAACTTGGCGAGGACGTTCCGCATAAGACTCGTGAGAAGGAATATCGCTTCCTGGTTTACGGCAATTCGGATAAGTATAGAGTTGCTATGGGAAGAAAAAATATCACCGAGTGGAGAGAGCTTATAAAGAGAGCTGTAAAGCGTGGGGAGCTTGTAAAGACCACCGCCGAGCTTGAAGCAGAGGTCCACGCAACAGAGGTTTCGGACAAGCTTTCGGAAATCCTCGAGAAATGCGGCGTTGCCGTACCCGTGACCGTGTCTAGTGAAATACGCTCGAATGCCGACGAGGCAAACGAGGCACTTCGCCTTGCCGTTCTCGGTGAGAGCGCAGCTCTTGAAGAGGAAGAGAAAGCTGAGGAAGCACCCGAGCTCGAAATAGAAATAACCGAAGCGCTCGAAGAAGCTACCGAGACGATAGAGGAAGCGCTCGAAGAAGCTGAGGCAGAGGAAATAACCGAGGCGGTAAGTGATGATGCACCCGAGTTTGATTTCGCTGCGGACAGCGGTGAGTTCTCCTTTGGAGAGGGGGACGGGGTCGAGCTTACTATGGAGGATATCCTCGAGGAGTTTATACCTAAGTCCGAGCCTGAAGAAGAAGAGAGCACTGATGTTCAGCTCGCAGAGGTGCTTGATATTGATGCGATAAACGAGTCCGAATCGGTTCATTTTGATATATACAAAAACGATAAAGATACATACATTGATACCGATATTGATGAGACGGAAGAAACGGAAGTTCCCGAGCCCAAAATAGAAATAATTGAAGAGCCGGAGGAGCAACCCGTTGAAGAGCTCGAAACGGTAGAGGAAGACGCAAATGAAGAGCCCGAGCGCAAGGTTGAGATAAAGGTCGAGCGAACCTACCTTGGAGACGATTTGGTGGCTCGTCTTGAGGCAGAGATTGCAAATGCAAGACGTCAGCTTGAGAGCGAGAGAATGGCAAGAGAGAGTGTCGAGCTTTTGCTTGAGGGTGAAAAAATTGCCAGAATAGCAAAAGAAGAAGAGCTCGAGCGTGAAAAAGATGCAAGATTTGAGTTAGAAGAAGAGCTTGAGCGTGAAAAACTTGCGAGAATTCAAGCGCAAGAGGAGCTTGAGCTTGAGCGCAGTGTCAAGGTTGATACGGCGGCAAAGGTAAACGATGCGTTTATCTCGCAGAGGACTGCCGAAAATCAACTTGAAATTGAGCGCCTTACCTCGCAGGAGCTTCGAGCGCAGATAGAAAAGCAGAAGTTTGCGATAGAAGAGGTTAAGAAGCTCGTTGAAGAGGAAACAAACGCGCGCAAGCTTGCGGAGGCTGAGGCTGACAGGCTTCGTGCCGAATTTGAGCCACTGCAGAATGAAAACGTTCGTTTGGTAGAGGCAGCGAGAGTTGCCGAGGAGGCTTGCCGTGAGGCAGAGTCCAAGTGCCGTCAAAACGAGGAAAAGCTTCTCTATCAGATGGAGCTTGCCGAAAAGGAAAGAGAGAGGGAAAAGAATCTCTTTGCCGTAGCGGCAAGGCAAGCGCAAGAGGAAAGCGAGCGCTATATTGCCGAGCAGCGTGAGGCAGAGGAGCTTCGCCGCAAGGAAGAAGATAGAATTGATGCGTTAAGACGCGCCGAGGAAGAAAGACTCTCTGCTGAAGAACGTCTTAAGGCTGAAAAGGAAAGAATTGAGGCAGAGGTAGCACTCCGTATGGCAGGCGCTGAAGCAGGCCGTAAATCCATTGAAGAGCGCGCTTTGGAAGAAAGACTTCGTATGGAAGAGCGTGCACGTCTCAATGCTGAGGCAAAGGCGAGCGAATCTGTCGATTATATGAAGCCCATAGCGCAAAGCAACGTTGGCGAAGAGTATGAGAAAGCCCCCGATACCGTTGAAAATACAGCATCTTACAGCGAGGGTATGGAAGAAGCTCCCGTAAGCGAGCCTTTGACGGCTGATATTATGGCGGAGCCTATGATAAATTATACTTATACGTCAAAGCTCGCACGCCTTATGTTCAGAAGAACCGTTGACCCCAATATCACCTCAAGACTTCACGAGATGATTTCCTTTGCTCTTACTGAGTTTAAGAAGGACAAGCTTTATATTAAGATTAAAGCAAGTATTCCCGACACCACTACCGTGGTGCTTAACTTCGTTAAATTCCCTGAGGAAGAAAAGCAGCTTCTCGTTGATATTATAAATTACCTCGGCAACAGCGACCTTGGAATTTATAAGATAATTCTTGAATAAAACTCATAAATAACAAAATAAAAAAGCCTCTTGGTGCTATCCAAAAACGGATTCGCCAAGAGGTTTTTGTATATATGCAAACGAAAGTTTGCAAAAATGCTATTTTATCCTATTGATATGCTGAAATAAATCATATCTTTCGTCTCCTCACGCTTCACTCTTGAACGTATTCCTATCTCGGATAAGAGCGAGAGGGAAGACTCCAGCGATTTTTCAAAATGACCAATTCGCTCGGAAAAGTTAATTCCGCAGGGCTTCTTTCTGTTTATATCGTCTAGCATAGTATCAACCATTATCTCGCACCTTGCAACGTTCATTTTCATTGCCGCCGCTTTTTCAATTGCTAAGAGCTGATCTTTTTCATCATCAAGCCTGAGAATGCACCTTGCGTGCCGCTCCGAGAGCGAATGCTCAAGTATTTTCCCCCTTACCGTATCGGAAAACGCAAGGAGTCTTATCTTGTTTGCCACATAGGATTGGCTCACTCCAAGCACCGTGGCAAGTCTTGCCTGCGTCATACCGCCAATTTGCATCATATCTCTGATTGAGCTCGCTTTTTCGAACATATTCATTTTTTTACTTCCTTTAAATTAAAATGTAGGCAAAAAAAGCATTTCTTATATCGAAAGCTTGTCCACTTTGCCTGTATTTTATCATAAAGGTCGGGAAATGACGCTCGCAATATGTCAAACGGTGGATTTTGCGATAAATAAATCTACATTATTTATATTTTTTTCTATATTGACTGGGTGATATCTTGAATGTGGCAGAGAAGATTTTGTTAAATCCGGCAACCTCGCTATATCCGACGTGCTCCGCAATTGCAAGCACCGTCATATTGGTATTCTTCAAAAGGTACTCGGCGTAGGAAAGCCTTGTCTTAATAATGAACGCTTTTGGAGACATACCCGTCTCGATAGCAAAAAGTCTGCGGAAATTTGACACGCCCATACCGCAAGCCTCAGCAAGCTCGCTTTCGGTGAGCATAGACGAGTCGGAAATGTTAAGATTTATGCGGTTGATTGCGGGAGCGATTCTGTCATACTCTCGCTCAAGGATTTCTTCCTCGGGTAAAATGTTCTGCTTTGATGCGTATTTTTGGGAAGTAATGAGAAAATCTCCAATATTGAAGGCAACCGACATATCGGTATAATCGTCGTCGCTCTTTGATTTTTCGAGTATTCTTTTTACAAGAAAAGTAAGCTCGGGGTATTCATCAGGCGAGAAAATACCGTTCAGCGGAAGCTCAATATTCTTCATAAGCATAATTTTTTCGGGGTCGAGCATTCCCGCAAGCTGCATAAGCTTGACTATATCGAAAGTGAAAAATACGATTTGAGTAAGACCTTTTCCGTCACTTACGGCATAGTGAGGAACGAAAGGCCGTATTATCTGCACGTCGCCCTCTTTATAGCGATAAATTTTGTCTCCTATATAATATTCTCCGCTGCCCGAGACGCAGATGCCTATTTCGGGAACGCTGTGATAGTGCAGCTTCGCAAGTGGGAGCGATTTGATAGGGTCACTCAGTATCGAGCAAAACGGCGCGTGGGTAGCTCCGCTCATTGAAGAATAGTAGATTGGCAAAGCCTTTTCTCTTATTTTGTATTCCATAAATCCGCTCCTTCCTTTTTTATATTCATTATATAATATTTTTTTGAGAAAAGCAATTCAATTTGGCAAAACGGATAGGTTATTGGCAAAAAGTATTAGATTTCCGCGATGGCGTTATGTTAGAATGAAACTGAAATATAGTAAAACTGTATTTTCTGAAAGGCTAAATTTGATTTTGAACTTAAAGGGGAGGTATTTTATGAAAAAATCAAAGAAGAGAAGCTTTTTCATTCTTGCGTCTTTTGTTTTCGCTCTGGCGATAATCATCGGAGCGCTGATGCTGAATGTTTTTGCAAATGACGAGGAGGATGTTACGATGAAAGCAATAAACGATGCTTTAAGCGCTTACAAGGTAGGTGATACCGTAAGTCTTGCAGACGACGGATACATAGGAATAGAGGTAGAGCTTACTACCTATTATGACTGTGCGACCTTTGGCGCGGCAAAGACGGGATATCACGGAACTAATATAGCCGTTTATTTCGTTAATACCGCAGTAGAGCGAGTAGGCACGGAGACCGACGCTGTCATAATCGAAGATATGCTTGACCGTGGCTTTGCGGTAGTGGTTGCTAACTATAAGGGTAACTCGAAGGCAACCGGCACGGACCTTGACTGGTCAAGCCAAGAGGTGCGCAAGCACGCTATGGACGGCTCTGCGTTTACCGATAAAACCGTCTTCCCCGAGGGAACCTACAGTGATACTCACGTCGTTCCCGCAGGCTATAGCGTAATTCCGTTTGCTAACTTCTGGTCGCTTGATAAGCACGGAGCTGACGGAAGCCTTGAGAAAATCGTAGAAATATGGAATAACGACTTCAGAGGCTACCACGGCGAGAAGCACGTCGTTAAATGGGTGAAGGAAACGACGAATGAAAGCGGAGAAACCGTCTTAGTTCAAAAGAAAACCCAGAACGGCTTTGACGGAAGCGCGCCCCAGTGGTATAGCGACCCTAACGGCGAGAATCCCGTTGATGCAGACGACCCGAACGCAATCTACATAAAAATCAAGCACACCTTGGCAGAAACGATTACCGACTGTACGGCAAAGGACGGAAGTCCGATGGACCTCGACCTTTCTATGCATATAGTTTATCCCGTAAATCCCGAAACGTCAGTCCCCGTTATGATGCTTTCGAACTCCTCGGGATATCTCAGCACGGCTAAAACAGGTACGGACACAAGACCCCAGCTTAACGGATATCTCTTCCGCGGATATGCGGGCGTAATATACGACCACCTTTGGACTCCTATGGGTGAGGATATTTATTACGGCTACTTTGACGGCTCAACGGGCGGTGCGGTAACCGGTGACCATATGACCTATTCTCTCTATAACTATAACAATCAGAGAGTAGATACTGCGGCAGTTCGTTACCTTAAGTATCTTACTTATACCGAGCCCGGAAAATACAGCTTCGATACCGAGCACTTTGGTATTTTCGGTAACTCCAAGGGCGGATGCTTCACCTTTATGGGTTCCGCAGAGCTTAAGGAAACCACGACTGTTCCCGATGGAATGAGCCTTAAGGAAGCTATTGAAGACAGAATAACCGGAATGACTCCCCAGAGAATATTCGAGGGTCACTACGGTGAAAGCCGCTATCAGAACGGAAAGACGGAAGACTACACCGCTGACGGTTACACTATCCGCGGCGGAAAGATGCAGCCCTGGACCACTTATGAAAAGGATGGCGTGGAAACCGAAATCCTTGCCTCGATAGCGTGGATGTACGCCGCAAACGGCGGTCACTCCGAGACTATAAGAGAGGGACACGTTCCCATATTCACGTCTATGTGTACTCTTGATAGCCTTAACAATGCATACGGCAACCCAAATCGCGCGGCTGCAGCTGCAAAGACCTTGGATATTCCTTGCCTTTACTTCATTCAGGATATCGGTCATACCTTTGCTTACGGTCCCGATAATTATCATAACGTTGATACGTACGAGGCAATGTTTGCCTTCTCGAACTATTACCTTCGCGGCGATGCGGTTCAGGTATTATATACCGACCCCGGCGCGACCGGTAAGCTTGACACCACCGTTCCGATAACGGTTAAGTTCACAGGAGGCGTAACCGCCGCTGAAATTGCGAAAATCACTCTTACCGACGCTAACGGCAATGCAATTTCGGGTACTTGGGAATCCACCTACGGCGGAACCGAATGGACATTCACTCACGAAGCACTTCTCGGCGGTACTGAATATACGCTTACCGTTCCTGCAGATTTAGCCGGTGACAACAAGGTGTCTATGGTTAACGCCTATACCGTTAAGTTTATTACAGAGGGCGAGAGCGAATCGTCTCTTAATGGCGTTGAAAGCTCCGTCGGCACGTTCTACACCGTATCCAAGCAGGATATGACGAATGCCTCTGAGGCTCACTTCCGTTTCTTCGTTGAAAACGATGCGGCAAACGTAGCAGAGCTCTACCTCGTAACGAGCTATAACGAAGCTTCTCCCAAGGATTCTGCCATAGGCGGACTAGTGGGTAAGGTAAGCCTTTCGGGAAGCGGCTACTATGAAATTAACGTATCGGATATAGTCGGAGAGCTTGTCGACGGCGAGAGCGCAACCTTCCTTCTTAAAACCGCGAAGACGGCAGGCGAAAAGGTCGTTTACTATGGAAAATACGGAGAATCAATTTCGGATTTAAGCTACAGAAATTATACGAACGTTACCGTAACGACCGCTCCCGACGGTACTCCTGCGGTTAAATATACTCTGACGACCAACATCGACCAAAACGGCACTCCCGCTTATAAAGGCAGTACTTTTTACGGCGGAACGCAACAAGTTATTTATAAGTGGCAGATTTTCGGTTATAAATTTACCGATTCGGACGTTGGAAGACAATATACAACGACTATAAGATTCTACGACACAACTTCACGTAGAATTACGTTCATGCATAGCAATTCAACTAATAAGGATAAAGAATCCATTGACCTTGATTATGTTTATAAGACCGTTGACAGCGTGGTCGGCTGGAATACGGTAACTCTTAATTATACCGTTTACGATCCGCTCTACGGTGATATAGGACTTATGAATAAGAGCCTTCAGATATCCATAGCGAGTGACGGTATAAAAGAAAGTCCTATCTACTTTGAGTACGTGAAAGCGACCGAAAAAGTAACGAATATGAACGTTACCGAAGCGTCGATTGCTCTTACGGGCAGAGACGGAAACGCTTATAAGAAGGCATCGAATGACTCTGCCTTTAAGGTAGGCGAAAACTATTACTCAACCCTTAAGGCTGCCATGGCGGCGTACACCGAGGGCGCAACCGTTGTTCTTCAGAAGAATTACACGGTAACCTCATCGGATATCTATTCGGATTACGGAGCTTTTGAAAAGGTCGAGATAGACCTTAACGGATATAAGCTTTACGCTGATGCGTCAAATCCCGTAATATCGGCGAAGGCTGACTCCGTAAATTATACCAAAACCGAAATCGCTCTTAAAAACGGAAGCGTATTTTTAGGCAACTCGCCCCTCGTTTCCTATGCGGGCTCTACCTCGTCGGGAAGCGGCAAGGAATTCGTTATCAGACTTACCGATATTAAGCTGATGGCAACCGACGGTAAGCGACTTTCGAATATAATGAGCGATACCTCGATAAGCGGCGCGGAAAACGTATCCGTGAAATTCGAGCTTGAGAATTGCGTTCTTAATATAGACCGCAATAAACTCACCAAAAATATTATCACCGTATTTCCCTCGGGAGCAGGTGAGTTAAGCCTCGCTTATGACGTCGTGGGCGGCTCGATTAACCTTGATTCGCTTGCGAACGTAAAGCTTTGGAATAACTATAAGCACGTGCTTATAGAAGAAACCGATTCCGCTCGTACTCCCATCACTTTGCCCATAAGCGCTCGTTTACCGAGTGTTACGGCTATGAATAGCACGGCAGTCGGAGAATATAAGCTTTCCGAGAGCGATGGCTATACGTCAACCTATACCGTTGAGACCGGCTCTCTCTCAACTAAATACGGAATCATTCCCGAAAAATACGCAAACGTTGACGAGCATCCTGTAATTCTCTTTGACGAGATCGGTAAGTGTATAGGCTCTTATAAGCTTCTTCTTGGTGACAAAGACGGTTATAACGGCGCCTTCTGGGCAGCTCGTAATCTCCTTGCCAACAGCAACAATGCCTACAACGGAAGCGGTTACGGCGAAAACGCTAAATCGGCATATATAGTAGTCAGAAAGAATTACGTTATAAGCGCAGAGCAGACGTTTAACAATTTTGCGCAGATTCAAGGCTCGGTAACCGTTGACCTTATGGGTAACACGATTTCCCAGGGTGAATGCACGCAGTCTATATTCAATGCCACCTCTAAAGGCTGGAAGGACGCACCGGGTGAAAAGAATTTCGAAACCACAGTTAATATTTGCAACGGAACGCTTCTTACTAACAGCAAGGGCGTTATCGAGATGAGCGTTTGGGACTCTGTCGGCGGAGGCTCTGTTGCAAACAAGCAATTCAACTTCAACTTTAACGACGTAACGATAGGTCTTGCCGAGGGCGCAACCGCCTCCTCTCTTATGGCAAGCTTCAGCTCAAATTACACGCCTGTAGCTGCTCCGTTCAGCGTTGTTCTCGACGATTGTGTAATAGACCTCGAAACCGTCGCTCCTACGACTGCTATAACTCTCTTCGATACCGCTACCGCAGGAACGTACGTTGACGTAGATTACGTCATAAATGGCGGTAAGATTCTTGCAGGTGACCTCTCTAATATCACGATAGAGGGCGGAACTAAAGATTATACCTCTTCGGTTACCTTCGGCAAGGGAGAGGACGGAAGCTATACCGAGCTTTTGGTAGATAAAGGCACGAGTGTTGAAATGAACGCTTACACCACTTATAAGGGCGAATCCTACGGATTTGTATATAGCTATACGAACGAAGAAGAAAACAAAGACGTATATACTCTTGCCGAAAGCGACCTTATAACCAAATACGGCGTTATTCCCGCAGAATATGCGAACAAGGAGGCTTGGCCGTTCGTTGTATTTGACGGCAACGGAAACTTCCTTGAGGCTTATCCTCATTTTCTCGGTAAAGAGACCGGTCCGATGAACGATCTTGTATTCTACGACTTCTATTTATCCGGAAACGAGTGGAATGAGACTACGGGAGAGTGGACCAACAGTTCCAACGGAGGAAAAGCAAAGACTGCATACATTTTGATGAGACGTAATTACGCCATGACAGCCGATGACGTTTACTCAAACAACGCAGCCGCAGCTCCCGGAGAGTTTACTCTCGACCTCGGTGGATTCACTCTTTCGCAGGGCGTCAGCTCGGCAGATATGTTTAAGCTTGCTTCGAAAGCCAGAAATTACAATGGTACGAGAATCTTCTTCCCGACGACCTGGAACGTTTGCAACGGAACGATACTCGCAAAGAACAAGCAGCTCATTCACGCTACGGTTAACGATTACACAAATGACGGAAAAGCTGCAAATAAGACGATGACTATGAACTTCACCAACGTTAAATTCGGCGTTGAAAGCGGATCGTCAATAGCAAACTATTTGCTTAAGCATACAAACGAAGACGGAGATGGAACCGTAAGCGCAATCTTCCTGTTCTTCATAAACTTCTACGACTGTATATTTGATTTTGAAACAAACGCTTCCACGAGCGCAATGACTCTCTTTAACAACAAACCCGAAGCAAATCACTACAGTAAAATCAGCATCAACGTTTATGGCGGAGAGATAAGACTTGGTTCAAAAACGAATATTACAATATCGAGTACTAACGGTATTAACGGCTCATCAAACGTATTCTATAAGAATTCAAACGGAGAATACACGAAGCTCAACTTCACCGGAAGTACGGTAACGTCGGAGACTCTCCTCGGTGAAGAGGGAAGTATGAAGTACGTATTGGTGGACGGTGCGAATTATGTTCTCGCGCCCCTCTCGGCGCTTCATAACCCCTACGGAGCCGATATACCGCAGAAGTACGGATATGCGGAAAAATATCCCGTAATACTTCTTGACCAAAACGGAAAATTCCTTGACGCAAAGGAGAAACTGTACGGCGCAAACGGAAGCGGTGGCTCGGCACTGAATTCTATAGCTTATTATTTCCTCAAGAGTAACGCTTACGATGCGGATACCGGCAGCTTTAGCAACACCTTAAACTATTCGGGAATTATAATTCTAATTCGCAGAGATTACGTTATAGCATCCGATGAATTCTTTGACAATCTGGCTCAAATTCAAGGCGAAATTGTAATAGACCTCTGCGGTCACAGTATAATCCAGGATTCAAGCAGCTACGATTCTCCGCTCTTCAGACTCATATCAAAGGGGTGGTCGGGCGCAGCCGGAGATAAAATGTTCCCCACCACTATAACCGTTAAAAACGGAAGCATCTATATGTATAAGAATCCTGTCACAATGCTTCAGACATGGGACACCTTGGGTGACGGAACTATGGTGAATAAGGTCTTCACGCTGACATTCGACAACGTGAAATTCGGTCTCACCGAGGGCGCAACCGTAACTGATCTTTTGCTTACGGTCAGCGATAAAGACAAAAACAGCAAGGGCGGAACGGCTCCGTTCGTTCTGAACTTCAAGGACTGCGTTTACGACCTTGAAACGAATTCTAACGGTAAGACAGTAACCCTCTTTAACAACGTTGCGAGCGCAGCGAAATACGCAAAGTGCACGCTTGCGGTAGAGGGCGGTAAGGTTATCGTATCAGACACGGAGTTGGTGAACTTCTTCGAGCTTGATACCTCGAGCGGCTCGTCGATAACCTTTGCCAACGGAACTGAGGGTGCGTTTGCGCTTGAGCTTCCGAGCGGTGTCACAGCACCCGCTACCGAGTTCAATATTTCGGGCGGTAAGGCTGTGTTCGTAGAGGTTTCAAGCTCAGACGGTAAGGTTATCTATAAGTTAAGACCCGTCGCAACGCTTGATTTTGACTTCACACCAAAGATGAGCATCACTCTTGACAGCAATCTTGTAATGAATGTGTACGTTCCTGCTAACAGTAGTTTACAAAAGTTTGTTTTTGACGGTAAAACATATACAGCAAGCGACTTTGCAAGCTTGAAGCTTGAGACGGTTGGAGGTAAGAGATATTACATTGTAAGCGTCGCTCTTCCCGCGGCTGTCGCGGCAAAGGACGTAAAGCTCGTGGCTACTCTTGCGGTAGATGGCGGCACGGCAAAAGCAACCTTCACGTTCAGTATTCCAAAGTACGCTGAAAAGGTGATGGCAGGCGGCAACGCTGACGAAATCGCGCTCATAAAAGACGTGCTTCTGTACGTCAAAGCGGCATACGCTTACTTCGGTACCGAAGACGCTGAAAAAATCGCAAAAATTGACACGCTCCTCGGTGATTATACGAAAAAACCAACCGTAGAGGGCAGCGCAGAGAAGCCTACTGCAGGTATAAGCTCGGTAACGTTCGTTCTTGACGGAACTCCTTCTATGAGATTCTATATTGCAGAGGGCAGAGTTGCCGCTGACTATAAGTTCTACATTGGAACAAAAGAGGTTAAAACGCAAGTAGCCGATGACGGAACCTACGTTGATATAGACGTATATGCTTACGAGCTTTGCGAAACGGTAACTTATACCGTAGGCGAGGAGTCAGGCAGCTTCCATATAAACGCATACTATTCGTACGTAAGCAGTGCGGAATACACCGAAGCTGACAAGGCAGAGCTCGTAGAGCTCACCGAGTGCTTCTGGAATTATCTCCAGAGCGCAAGAGCTTACAGAAGCTCGGTAGTAGAAAAGTAAGGAGGTAGTAAAAATGAAAAAGTACATAAACCCCGAAATTGAAGTAACCGACGTTACTGCAGAAGACATTATTACGACCTCGCCCGGTACTACGACGAACCCCTACGATGAAAACGACGGAAACTGGGAGCTTGAAATCAATCCGTGAGCAGATTGATTTGATGAAATCCTTCGAGGCGGAATGAATATGCTCTGCAGCTGAAATTCACCTTGGGTGATGAAATAAAACCTAAAAAGAGACTGATACAAGCTGAAAATGCCTGTGTCAGTCTCTTATTTCTTACTATTTAATTTGAAGTACCTAAATACGACAGCCTCTTTAGAGCGGCTTTTTTGATATTTGCGCATATGCTCTGGGGTATGCCGGAGGAGTTTTTGCCTTTTTGTCAATAACGATAAGTGGGTGTATTATCTCCTCGTCATCGTCGGATAAGCGTATCATATGAGTAGCGGCGAGCTTTCCGCCAAGAATGGAAATTGCCTTTTTTGATTCTGCAAGCTCAAATTCGGCATTTTTGCCCTTCATAGCAATCATCTGACCGCCTATTTTAACGAGGGGGAGGCAAAGCTCTGTAAGAACTCGCATAGCCGCAACGGCTCTCGCGGTAACTATATCGAAGCTCTCGCGCAGCTCGGATTTTCCAAGGTCCTCGGCTCTTGCCGTTATTGCCTCAACTTCGCCTAGAGAAAGCTCGTCTTTAACCATATTTACGTAGGCTATTCTCTTTGCGGTGGAGTCAACACCGAGAATTTTTAAGTCGGGGCGAAGAATAGCAACCGGCAGAGTAGGGAATCCCGCTCCGCAGCCGATATCCGCAACCCTTGCTCCCTTCGGCAAGACGTCTGCCAGGGCGGCGCAGTCTGCGTAATGGTTAAGAATTATTTTGTTCGGCTCTTTTATAGCCGTAAGATTGTATTTTTCGTTTTCCTCTAAAAGAATTTTCGTAAGAGCGAGAAATTTCTCAGTCCTCTCCATATTCAACATAGACGAAAATCCATTTCTGTCAAAAACCTTTGTCAGCCTTGATTTGAATTGCTTTTCATCAAATTGCATAAGCACCTCGGAAACGTTTTTTTATATTTTATCATTAACGGGTCCCCTTGTCAATACTCTTCTGAAGATGAAAATAAATTGCAATTATATTGCGTGGGGTGACATTTTGCTATATAAAAGTGACATGCTTTAATGGATTTCTTCACACTTGGGATTTATAATAATGCCATAATGCAAAAAAAGTTGACATATCATTTTAACGGTGTTATACTTTGCTTGTAAATTTTTGTTAGGAGTGTATTATGAAATCCGAGAAATACGTATTCAGCGATGCCGTGTCTGGTGCTACGGTAACCCGTCTTACTACTTACAGAGCAAACAGTAATCATTTGTATTTTACGAATAATTGCTTTTTTGACGGCGGAAGAAGAATCGTTTTTGCCTCCGAGAGAGGAAACGCGCATAATTTATTCACTATGGACCTCGAGAGCGGTGAGATAGAGCAGATAACTGATTTGCCAGCTCCCGATAATCTTGCAAGATACGAGCTTCATATGTCCTACGTTGACGGAGTCGGAGCAAATTGCGTATGCTTCGTTGGCAAGGAGCTTTTAAAGATAGACCTGCGTAGCGGAAATATATCCACGATATACAGAATTCCCGACGGCTTTTTAAATCATATCGTGTCCGTTTCGGCTGACGGTAAATATGCTTACACGTCGATATACGAGAACAGCCCCGAGAAAAGACGCGGAAACTCCTTGCACGATTTTTATGAAAGCCACCCGCTCTCCAAAATAGAGAGAATAGCTCTTGACGGCTCTGGAGCTGAAACTGTATTCAGTGAGTATAATTTCATAGCTCACGTAAATACCTCGCCTACCGATCCTTTAAAGCTCACCTTCTGCCACGAGGGAATCTGGAGCAAGGTAGATCATAGACTTTGGACACTTGATCTTTCGAGCGGAAAGGCAAGTAAGCTCCGCGAGTGCGGTAGCGGTGAGTGTATAGGTCACGAATATTGGTTTGCTGACGGAAAGAGAGTCGGATATCACGGTCATAAAAACGGTAAAGCAATTCTCGGTGCGATAGATTTCGATGGAAATAACGACCGCAGCGTCGATTTTCCGTTTCCGACGGGTCACATCTTCTCGTTTGACGAGAATCTGATAGTGGGTGACGGAAGCAGGGATAGTGCGTATATTCGTCTTTGGAGAATGGGCGAGGACGGTTACGAGCAGCCAAGAGTGCTTTGTCAGCACGGCTCCACTTTCAAAAACCAGGATGCGCATCCTCACCCAAGGCTCACTCCCGACGGAAAATGCGTTCTTTACACCTCTGATATATCCGGAAATAACCAGATATATCTCGTCGATATTCCCGATGATATAGAAAAATTGCCGTTTTTATCGAAATAACTGCTTTTGTACTGTTTAGCCAATGCCAACCTAAATCGAACACGCCTAAAGTGATGAAAATCCGCGCTATTTCTTGAAAACTCGCTCGAAAAGTCATACTTTCCTTCGTTCATTTTCGAAAAATATCATCGGATTTTCATTCGCTTTATGTAAGAATTATTTTAAGAGAACGAATTTTTTGCAGAAAAAGTCAAAAAGGTGAAGTAATATAGGAATATTGCAAGACTTTTTGGCGCATTTATGCAAAAAATACGTCTCTTAAAACGTATTCGATTTAGGTTGGTATTGGCTAGCCGTAAGAGAATCGAACTAACAAGTCTTACGACGATAAATTTTAGCGTCTTTCGTCGTACTAATCCTTGTAAAGTGGTACTTTACTGCGGCTCATTACAACAAAATTCATCGAAAATTTATTTGCCGTAAGATGCGAATGCAGTTTTGAAAGAATAGATTTTTTCATAGACGAGCCAATTTTTTTGAGAAATATGCGGATATTTAAGGAAAAATCGGTGATGTATAGGGGAAAATCTATCTTTCAAAACCTTATGAGTTCGGTTCTCTTACGGCTATACATAACGTCAAGCTTTACGGGGTGATATTTTTTTAACAATTTCCCTTGACTTAAAATATATTTTATGATAATATAAATACGTATGTAAAAAAATTAACTCTAAAGGAGAAAAAACAAATGGCAGCTTACAACAAGAAAACCATTGAAGACGTAGCGGTAGCAGGCAAAACCGTGCTCGTTCGTTGCGACTTCAACGTACCTATGAAGGATGGCGTTATCACTTCTGACAAGAGAATCGTTGGCGCGCTTCCTACTATCAAGTATCTTCTTGAAAATGGCGCAAAGGTTATTCTTTGCTCTCATATGGGCAAGCCTCACAGCATCTTTACCGAGGGCTTTGGACTTACCAAGAAGGAGAAAAAAGCGGTTGAAGCTCTTCCCGAAGCAGAGCAGGCAGCAGCAAAGGCAGAATATCTTGAAAAGGCTCTTAAAAACGATAAGAAAAAGCTCACTCTTAAGCCCGTATGCGTAAGACTCAACGAGCTCCTCGGTGCTGAAAAGGTTACCTTCGCAGAGGATATCGTAGGAGAGGACGCAAAGGCAAAGATTGCCGCTCTCAAGGCAGGCGAGGCTGTTCTTATTGAGAACACCAGATTTGACGCTCGTGAAACCAAGAACGATCCCGCTCTTGCAAAGGAGCTTGCATCCTTCGCAGATCTCTTCGTAAACGACGCTTTCGGCGCGGCTCACAGAGCTCACGCTTCCACAGCAGGCGTTGCTGATTATATACCCGCAGTTTGCGGCTACCTCATTCAGAAGGAAATTTCCGTTATGGGCAAGGCTCTTTCCAATCCCGAAAGACCCTTCGTAGCAATTCTTGGCGGAGCAAAGGTTGCTGATAAGCTCAACGTTATCGATAACCTTCTTACCAAGGTTGATACCCTTATCATCGGCGGCGGTATGGCATATACCTTCCTTGCAGCTCAGGGCTACGGCATCGGTAACTCTCTTCTTGACGATACCAAGCTTGACTATTGCCGTGAAATGATGGCAAAGGCAAAGGCTAACGGCGTTAACCTTCTTCTTCCCGTAGATACCGCTGTTGCGGCATCCTTCCCGAATCCTATCGACGCTCCCGTAGAGGTTGACTACGTTGATTCCGATTCTATCCCTGCTGACAAAGAGGGACTTGACATTGGTCCTAAGAGCGCAAAGCTCTTCGGCGACGCAGTTCTCGAGGCAAAGACTGTTGTTTGGAACGGTCCTATGGGCGTATTCGAGAACCCCACTCTCGCAAAGGGTACTATCGCAGTAGCGCAGGCTCTTGCAGATAGCTCAGCTACAACTATCGTAGGCGGCGGTGACTCCGCAGCAGCTTGCGAGCAGCTCGGCTTTGCTGACAGAATTACGCACATTTCCACTGGCGGTGGCGCATCTCTCGAATTCCTTGAGGGTAAGGATCTTCCCGGTGTTTCCTGCCTTCTTGACAAGTAATTTTTGAAATATGCTTCGCTCGTCGGGATTCTCGACGTAGTAACTACGTCTTCGCCCTCCGAATCAAAGCATCTTCCTAAAAATTACAGTGCCAAGAACTTGAAAAGTAATTTTCGAAATATGCTTCGCTCACCCGCAAAGCTCGATGCAGTAACTACGTCTTCAGCGGTTGAAGCAAAGCATCTTCTTAAAGACTACAGCAACAAAAACAAAAAAACCATCGAAATCCGACACGCGCTGTCGGATTTCGGTACGTAATAAACAAATGATAATTAGAGGAAAATAAAAATGAGAAGAACAGTAATTGCAGGCAACTGGAAAATGAATATGACTCCCGCAGAGACCAAAGCTTTCATCGAAGAGCTTGCGCCTATGGTAAAGGGAATGGATAAGTGCGACATCGTTCTTTGCGTTCCCGCAATCGACGTTCCCGCGGCAGTGGAAGCTGCAAAGGGTACTAACATTAAGATCGGTGCTGAAAACGTTCACTTCAAGGAATCCGGAGCTTACACCGGTGAGATCAGCGCCAAGATGCTTGTTGCGGCAGGTGTTGAGTACGTTGTAGTAGGTCACTCCGAGCGTCGTCAGTACTTTGGTGAGACTGATCAGACTGTAAATCTTCGCACGCTTGCGGCTGTTAATGCAGGCCTTACCGCTATCGTTTGCGTAGGTGAAACCCTTGAGCAGAGAGAACTCGGCTATACCGAAACTCTCCTCAAGTATCAGACCAAGATGGCTCTTACGGGTATTTCCAAGGAGCAGCTTAAGAATATCGTTGTTGCTTACGAGCCTGTATGGGCAATCGGAACCGGCGTTACCGCTACCGCTGACCAGGCAGACGAGGGCAACGGCTACGTTCGCGCTGCTATCGCAGAGGTTTACGGTAAAGACGTTGCGGAAACCGTTACCGTTCAGTACGGCGGCTCTATGAACGACGGAAACGCTGCGGAGCTTCTCTCCAAGGTAAACGTTGACGGAGGCCTCATCGGCGGAGCATCTCTTAAGACCGATAAGTTTACCGCTATCGTTAAAGCGGCTAACTGATAAACTTTGCGGAATTCAAATTCTTAATTTTAAATTTCAATAGAAAAAGAGCGAAGATAACCTGAAACGGTATCCTCGCTCTTTTTTAGCTGAGTAAAGAAGCTTTTTTATTTTTTATTAAATACAAATCTTACTGATTTAGTCTCTGTACTCGTGTTAGAAACCCAAACGGTAAACCAACCGCTCTCTGCTTCAAATCTATCGTTTGCTGACCAGAATTTAAGCATATCTTCTGTTATTGTAAACGATACTTTGCATTTCTCGTTCGGTTTGAGTGAAATTTTCTTGAATCCCTTCAATTCTCTGATTGGGCGAACAAGGGAAGCAAACTCGTCGCAAATATAAAGCTGAAGCACCTCTTCTCCATCACGCTCTCCGACGTTTTTGACACTTACGCTAACCGTAAGCTCCTCGCCGCTACTCATTTCCGCTCGGCTTATTTCGGGTGCAGAAATTTCGAAGTCTGTATAGCTTAAGCCGTAACCGAACGGGAAGAGAGGATCGTTTGGCATATCAAAATAGCAGCTCACAAATCCCTTTTTCCAGTTACCGTTCAATAGCGGTCTGCCTGTTCTAAAAATATTATAGGAAATCGGTAGCTGACCCTCGCTTCTTGGAAACGTCATAGGCAGCTTACCGCCAAAATTCTTATCTCCGAATAAAAGCTCCGCAATTGCGTTTCCACCCTCTGTTCCGGGAAGCCACGTATTCATAAGCGCAGGCATATCGTCTATGCAATCGGTTAATACCAAGGGGCGACCCGTGTAAAGAACTACTGCTGTATTTTTGTTTACCCTTGTGACTTCGGTTATCAAGGCTTTTTGTGCGTGGCTCAAACGAAGCTCCATACGGGATTTTCCTTCACCGCTCATTTTTGCGTGCTCACCGACGCACAAAATAACCGTATCGCAGGATTTTGCAAGCTTGACTGCCATAGGAATCTTTTCGCAGTTGGTTTCGTTAACCTCATAGCTGCACCCTTCGGCAAATAAAATTTCCTTTTCGGGAAGCAAATTCTTAACGCCCTCGAGCACAGATACTGTTTCTTCCGCTTTGCCACGGCATGCCCATAGATCAAGACCTTTATAATCAGCGAGAGGACCGATAACGGCTATACGCTTTGCATTATCCTTGTTGAATGGCAATATTCCTTCATTCTTCAAAAGCACCGCTGATTTTTCCGCGGCTTTCTTCGCTAAAGCGCGATGCTCGTCAGAAAGGCATATTTTCTCGCTCTCATCTTCAGAGGCATAAGAATAAGGATTTTCGAAGAGCCCAAATTCTTCCTTGAGCTTCAATACGCGCAAAACTGCCTCGTCGATTTGCTCCATAGAAATTTTGCCTTCTTCTATTAAATCGGGAATTGCTTTAAAATAGCAAGCGGACATCATTTCAATATCACTCGTGGCATTCATCGCTTTTTCAGCGCAGTCGGCTTCGGTTTCGCAGTAACCGTGAATGTGCATTTCTTTAAACGCCTCGAAATCAGAGATTACTATACCGTCAAAGCCCCATTCGTCACGTAAAATATCTTTTACCAAGCGCCTGTTTCCCGAAGATGGGATTCCGTTAAGGATATTAAACGACGTCATTACCATACGAGCGCCTTCGTCGGTTGCCGCTTTATACGACGGTAAATAAAAATCACGTAAGGTGCGCTCGCTCATATCGGTGGTATTATAATCGCGCCCCGCTTCCGCTTGCCCATATGCCGCATAATGCTTAACGCAAGCCGCTATATTTTTACTGGGGTCCATATTACCTTGATAACCGCGTACCTGCGCGCGAGCCATTTCGCAGTTCAGGTAAGGGTCCTCGCCGGTGCTTTCGACGCATCTGCCCCAACGTGCATCACGGGAAAGATCGACCATAGGCGCAAACGTAACGTGCACTCCCGCTAAAGCCGCTTCCTTTGCCGCCATAGCGCAGCACTCTTCCATAAGCGCAGTATCAAACGTTGCGCCCATACCGAGCGGTACGGGATAAACGGTACGGTAACCGTGAATTACATTATCCATAAACAGCATCGGTATTTTCTTCGGATCATTGTCGAGATGCTTTTTCTGCAAGTCACGCATAACGCCCGCGTCCTTGAAGCTATACGTAGAGCCTATCGAATTATATTGCTCTTTTGTCAACTTTATTTTACTTTTAGGACCCGTTAGGGGACTATCCAATGACGAATCCATATATGCTGCCGCATATTGCGAAAGCTGACCGAGCTTTTCTTCAAGCGTCATTTCTGATAACAGTTTTCCGACATTCATATAATTTCTCCTTTATTGAATAATCTAAAGTATAATATTATATGGTTTGTGCTTTAAAGCAGCTTGTAAAAAATTATTTTGCTTGCTTTTTTCTGTAATAACTTGGCGGAAGCTTATAATGCTCCTTGAAGCAGCGTGTAAAATAATTGGCATCTGAAAAACCGCATAACATTGAGATTTCACCTACGGTCATATCCGTGTCCTTGAGCAGCTTAAGTCCTTCTTCTAGGCGGCATATCTTAATGTAAGTCGTAGGAGGGATACCGGTTGCTTCCTTAAATTTTCTGCAAAAATGAGCAGGGGTATAACCAAATTTTGCACTTATGGAGGCAGTGCTTAAATCAAGCGCAAAGTTTTCTTCAATATATTTTATAAAGAGCTTTGCTTTGTTATCAGCCTCTCTCTTTTCTTCACTGACGTGCTTATCAAAAAGAAGATGCAAAAGCTTATAGACGAGTGAGGTTATTTCCATTGAGTCAGGTGCGGCGGTATAGCAAATTTTATCCAAGCATTTGAGAATTTCTTCGTCGAAAATCAGTCTTTCAAATTTAACGCTTCCTTCGAAGATTTTTGGCAGAATTTTTTTGCAAATTTCGGTATCATTATAAAAGGAGCGGACGTCGAACATAAGAACGTCGTATTCAACGCTAGAATCAAACGTTGCTCCTCCGTGCGCGGTCCCGGGTTGAAAAACTGTTATCTCGTCCTTCTTTACCGAAAATTTTTTTAATCCGCAATCAATATTTATTTTTCCATCTTTTACCCTGATTATCTCTAATCTGTCATGCCAATGCATACCGAAGCAAAAGGAGTTTTCCTTTACGTTAAAATGCAATACCTTTATTGCGGCGGCGCTGTATGATACGGGGGTAAGTTCCTTTTTAAAGTTCTTCATCTTTCTCCAAATATCAAAATAATGCTAAAAAACGCTGATTTTGTACTATACTAATGTGCAAAAATATGATAACATAAAATTACTCAAAATTCAATAGGGAGGAACAAAAATATGAAACAGTACAGTGCAATTTTAATTGGAGCGGGTTTAAGAGGCGTAGCTTATACAGACAAGATGAAGGCAATGGAAGAAAAATTCAAGCTTATCGCCGTAGCCGAGCCTCTGGAGGGCAGAAGAAATTTCGTTAAGGAAAAGCACGGCATAGCGGACGAAATGTGTTTCAATAGCTGGGAGGAAATTCTCGCAAAGCCTAAAATGGCTGATATAGCTGTTATATGCACTATGGACGCCATGCACTACGAGCCGACGATGAAAGCTATCGAGCTTGGATATGATATTCTCCTTGAAAAGCCATTAGCTCCTACGTCAAGAGAGTGTGCCGAAATGCTGCTAGCTGCCGAAAAGCGAGGAGTAAAAATTTTGGTTTGCCACGTTCTTCGTTATACGCCCTTCTTCAAAACCATAAAGGAGCTTGTAATGAAAGGAACCGTGGGCAAGATTATGTCTGTCGTTCACGTTGAGGCTGTCGGAAACGTTCACCAAAGCCATAGCTATGTGAGAGGAAATTGGCATAGCGAGGAAGAAACAGCACCAATGCTTCTTGCAAAGTGCTGCCATGATTTAGATATTATTCAATGGATTTTAGACGAGCCTTGCGAAAAGGTACAATCATTTGGTAAGCTCTCCTATTTTACGCCTGAAAATGCTCCGGTGGGCGTGCCGAAAAGATGCATTGAGGGGTGTCCGATAGAAGATACCTGCCCGTATAATTCGGTTAAGCTTTATCTCGAAAGTAAGGATAATTCCTGGTTCAGATCTGCCTGTACCAAAGGTATCGCAAAGAAAAAAATTCCTACCGATGATGAGGTAATAGAAGCTTTAAAAACCACCGATTACGGACTTTGCGTCTTCAGGGCGAATAATAACGTAGTAGATCACCAGACCGTCAATATGCAATTCAAGAGTGGTGCAACCGCAACGCTTACAATGAACGCATTCAATAAAGGCGGAAGATACATACGTATATTCGGAACGAAGGGCGAGCTGTTCGCAAATATGGGAGACGATCGTATACAGCTTTATACCTTTGAGGATAAAAAGCATGTGGAAATTCCCGTCGTTAAGATAGACGAAAGCATAAAGAGCGGTCACGGTGGCGGAGATGCCGGACTTATAGTAGAGCTTTACGATTACTTGAGCGGCTCTTACAATGGCTTTTGCGCGGCAGATATCGATATATCTGTTAAGAATCATCTGATAGGATTTGCCGCAGAAAAATCTCGTAAAAACGACAGCGTGGAAAATATAGATAAATATTTCGAAGAATATGGAATTGTAAACAAATAGTTGCAATTAGTGGTAAATAACTAAAAACTGTTAAATCTTGACGTATAACGGTCGCAACTAAATGGCGCGGCATAATTTATGCGTAACCCAACTAAAAAGAGCGGAGATACTTTGTGAAGGTATCTTCGCTCTCACTATATAATAATATTAACCTTAAGGTAGAAATTCTACAAGTTTCTTACTTTCTACTTATTTTCGTTCTAGTTGGTTCGATTTTCTTACGGCTGACACGGGATAAGGTTTGCAGTAGCCGTTCCGCTTATAATCTATGAGAAGAGTTGTGCTCCGTGTTACGCAAGATACCGCGAGAGCGAAGAGTCTCACGGTAAGTATGTGCCTGCGGTATGCGGCACAGCGATACGCTTTGCGTATCGAGTCCGCTCACCAGCTACCCCACAAAATAAAAAAACCAAGCACGTGGCTTGGGGGAAGCTGGGTATTGCTACACGGGATAAGGTTTGCAGTAGCCGTTCCGCTTATAAATCTATGGGAAGAGTTGTGCTCCGTGTTACGCAAGATACCGCGGAAAGTGAGTGCCTCAAGGTTAATCAGCGGCTGCGGTATGCGGCACAGCGATACGCTTTGCGTATCGAGTTCGCTCACCAGCTACCTCATCAAATAAAAAAACCAAGCACGTGGCTTGGTTTTTTTATTTGGTGGGGGAAGCTGGATTCGGACCAGCGAAGTCAGTGACAACAGATTTACAGTCTGCCCCCTTTGGCCGCTCGGGAATTCCCCCAACTTATGGAGCTGGTGATCGGAGTCGAACCAACAACCTGCTGATTACAAATCAGCTGCTCTGCCATTGAGCCACACCAGCGAACATTGGTATTATAGCAGAAATGAAATTATTTGTCAATACCTTTTTCGAAAATATTTTCAAAAAAGCCAAAAAGCATTTTCCATAAATATATTTATGCAATTAATCGTGTTTTTATTTATGTTTAAGTTATGTATTTACTTGAAAAATGTTTAAAAATTTACTGTTGACAAAATAATAAAAAGTGTGTAAAATAATATTGCTGCTCACGCACATCTTTATGGGGGTGCAAAGGTTTCGACAGGGACTGTGAGGTATGATAAGCGTAGCGGGCTGGATAATCCCGTCATAATGTCCACCTTAAAAAATAAACGACAACAATACTGTTGCTCTTGCAGCGTAAGCTGTGACGCGGCTTAAGCCGCCCGTACCGCGAGAGAGGACTACGACTCTCGCCGTGCGTCAAATTAGTAGTGAACATGAACCGAGAGTCGCCTTTGTATCGGTCATGCACAAAAAGGCTACCTTAGGAAAAGCCTGTCTCTCGGCGTTTCTGTGAGGAAATTTTAATAGAGCGACTGCCTACGGAGAAAGTTATATCAAGTGGTTTTTGGACACGGGTTCGATTCCCGTCATCTCCACCAAAAGCAAAAGGGACACCGCGAGGGCGTCCCTTTTGCTTTTGGTTGCGACGACGGTCGCGAGAGACCGTGGCGCAAACGAAGTAAGCGCACACGGGCGAGAATTGCGCTTGCGCTATTCTCGTTAGGAATTCTCCCGAAGGGAGATTCCAATTCGCATACCGCCAACGGCGGTATCTTGCGTGGTGCGTGGGAATCGGTTGGTTGAATTATTAAGCGGAACGTATCTTGCGAACTTATCGCACGCTAGCAACTTCCCGTCATAGACAAGTTTTATCAAATCAAAGGGACGCCCTCGCGGTGTCCCTTTTGCTTTTGGTTGCGACGACGGTCGCGAGAGACCGTGGCGCAAACGAAGTAAGCGCACACGGGCGAGAATTGCGCTTGCTCTATTCTCGTTAGGAATTCTCCCAAAGG
>JAFTRA010000005.1 GCA_017462485.1 Clostridia bacterium
CAAACGCCCTTTAAGGGGCGGCAAAAGAGGCAAAGGCAATAGGCTTGAGTATACGAAAGCCAGCGACTTGAGTCGCTGGCCGGTAGTATTGGGCTTTTAGCCCTTGTGCAAACCACCCGTTTGACGGGTGGTTATGATTTTTTACAATTTTCAAGAAAATTAAGGTTGAAAACCACCGGTTTTCTTTATTTTTATGACTATGTTAAAAACAAATCCGTTCGGAATTATTTCTGAACGAGATGGATTGCGAATCCCGAAACCTCTTCCTTGAAGTAAGCAAACTTGGGCTTGCCGGTCTTATCGTCGTAAGTAACGCTCGACTCGTCAAACTCAAAGCCCATTCTCTTGAAGTAAGCCATCGCTCTGTCAACAAAGTTGGTGCGGATAGCGATATGACCGCATCTGCCGGGTCCCTTATTCATCATAAATTCGAAAGCTTCACCTGCGAAGATAGACTTGCTGGTCTCACGAAGGGGCATACCGAACATAAGCTCAAAGAGCTTTGCGCTTCTTCTGCACTCTTCCTCGTTCTCATTGTTGATACCCATATGGATAAACTCAAGACCGAGCATAGTCTTAACAGCATTTCTCGTAAGAGCAGTGATTTCGTCCCACTTCTTTTCCTTTACAAGCTCGTCCTTAACCATAAACGAGCCGCCGCAAGCAACTATCTTATTAAACTTGAGATAGTCAAGAAGATTGTCCGCACTGATACCGCCGGTAGGCATAAAGGTAAGCTGACCGTAGGGAGCGGACATAGCCTTAAGCATTTTAAGACCGCCTGCCGCTTCTGCGGGGAAGAATTTTACGGTTTTGAGTCCAAGCTCGAGAGCAGCCTCTACGTCGGAGGGATTGGAGCAACCGGGAAGCATAGGAACACCCTTTGAAAGAGCGTATGCGGTAACCTTGGGGTTAAGACCGGGAGAAACAAGGAACTTTGAGCCTGCCGCTATTGCAGCGTCAACCTGCTCGGTGGTAAGTACGGTTCCCGCTCCTACAAGCATTTCGGGATAAGCCTCGGTTATGTTCTTGATAGCCTCTGCTGCGCAAGCGGTTCTGAAGGTAATCTCCGCTGCGGGCAATCCGCCGTCGATAAGAGCCTTTGCAAGAGGTACTGCGTCATCGGGATTCTCAATCTTGATAACGGGGATAAGTCCTATGGAATAAAGCTCTGACATCATATCTTTGTTCATTGATTCTGTCTCCTTTGAAAAATATTTGCACATTTATTATACAATAATAAAACCTATAAACAAATTGCAAATCTTGCCCGTGATATTGCAAATATTGTTCCGTCTTGCGCCGTCTAACACACTCGTATGCACGTGAAAGTCGCTCATATTTACTTAAAGGATTGACAAGCGTGGAAAATAAGTATATAATATTTTCACTAATAAATTAGAAAACGGGCGGAAGTTTTATGAGAGTTCTTGTTATAAGCCGTGACAAATATCTGATAAGAAAAATAGAGCTTGAGCTGGGAGAGTCGGTAACTCTCGGGTACGAATACCGTGAGGGCAGCTTTGACGCCGCAATTTACGACTGCGACTCGGGACTTCCTCTTCCCGAATTCAAAGGAAATCTCATAATGATTTCACGCAACAGCGAAACAGAGGGTGCGCTTACTCTTCCCCTCCCGATAGGAGAAATCAAAAGACGCTTGCTTCTCGGAAAAGAGAAGTCCGCCCTGATTCTTTCGGATAACGGCAAGAGCGTGACGCTTTTTGGAAAGCAAATAAAGCTCACCTCTCACGAATATGCGCTTCTATCTCTTCTGGTCTCGGGTGGCGATAGCTACACTTCAAGAGAGGAAATTTCAAGGCGCGTATGGGGTGAAGCGTCTGACAGTCTTATTAACGTTTACGTTCACTACTTACGCGAAAAGCTTGAGACTAACGGAGAAAAAATTATAATTTCATCAAGAAAATACGGTTACAAAATCAACGAAAAATACCTTTCGGCAAATGCCGTTAAAAACAACTTATGAGAGGGGGCGAGGACATATGCTAAAGCTTATTGAGGGCGGATTTTTCGCAGGCGGATACGAGCTTATAAGAAGCAGGATAGCCGAGCTTTGCAGGCTAGGAAAAAAATCAATACTCATCGTTCCCGAGCAAGAGACTGTCAGTGCCGAGGGTGAAATGGCAAATCTTCTGCCGTCATCGGCTCCGCTTTATTTTGAGGTCACAAATTTCACGAGACTTACAGATACAGTCTTCCGCTCACTTGGCGGACTTGCGGGCGAGAGTGCCGACTCCGCAAAGCGTGCTCTTATTATGTGGAAAACCTTAAGCGAGCTTGCGCCCGCACTCGACTCATTCAAGGCTTACCGCGAAATTGGTGCGGGAAGCGTCACGAAAATGCTCAGCGTTATGAAAGAGATGCAAAGCCATTCTATAACTCCTATAGCTCTTGCCGATGCGGCTGACGGTATTTCCGCCGCCGAGGGCTCGGGATACGACGGACGTCTCGTGCCAAAGCTACGCGACCTCTCTATGATAATGACGCTTTACAAAAAGATTCTTAAGGAGCACTTCTCCGACAGTGATGACAGTCTGCTTATTGCGGAGGAAAAGCTTAGCACGAGCGGCGGTGACTTCCTTTCCGATACCGAAATATTTATCGATGGCTTCACCTCGTTCACAGAGCCGCAGTACAAAATGATAGGCGCGCTTATGAACAGGTGCAACGTAACGGTAGGACTCACTCTTCCCAAGGCTTCGCCCGAGGCATTTGAATTTTCGGAAATACGCGCCTCTCACAAAAGGCTCGTAAATATTGCCGGCACGCTTTCCGTGGACGTGAAGCTTGAGAAAATAGACGGAAGAGGCGAAACCGCTCCCCTTATCTCCGAGATAGCGTCACTTTTATGGAAAAGCTCGGGAAAAGTTGACACGGATGCCTTGCGGGATACCGAAAGCTTCCGAATTTTTGAGGCCGAGACTCCTTACGACGAATGCGACTTTGTTGCCCAGGATATAAGGCGCAGAGTTATGGCCGGAGAAAAATATTCCGACTTCGGAATTATAGCGAGAGACATTGAGAGCTTCAACGGAATACTCGACCTTGCATTTGAAAAGGCGAAAGTTCCCCTCTTTATGTCAAAGAGAACCGATATTACCTCTTATGAGGCGGTGAAGCTTATATTTGCCGCGCTTACCGTAATTTCAGGCGGATTCTCAAGAAGAGACGTTATCTCCTACGCTAAATGCTCATTCTCGGGAACAGACAGAAATCAAGCTGACGAGCTTGAGATATACGCTGAAAAATGGCAGATAAACGGCAAGCGCTTTACCGACGGCATCACTTGGAATATGAACCCTTACGGATACAGCGAAAGACGTCCGAAGGACTCCGAGGAAAGACTTCTTTCTATTGACGCGGCAAGACGGGCGGTTATTCTTCCCCTTCTTACACTTGACGAAAATATGCGCGAAGCAAAAACGGTGCGTGATTTTGCCGGGGCGCTCGTTGATTTTCTTCTATCTCTTGACGTGCCGGACAAGCTCCTTGTAACGAGCAAAGAGGCGAAGCTCTCCGGTGACGGTAAAGCACAGGATATAGAAAGGCTATGGAGCGTTATATGCGACACGCTTGACAGTCTTTGTGATATTCTCGGGGAAAAGGAAACAACCCTTGACACATTTATAAATCTTCTCAAAATAAGCTTCTCGGGAGCAGATATAGGAAGAATCCCGTCCTTCAAGGAAGAGGTTACGGCAGGCTCTGCCGATACCGCCCGTATGAGAGGAAAAAAGCATATATACATTATTGGAGCGAATGCGGGCGCCTTTCCTCTTACGGTTGACGACGACTCATATTTTACCTCGGGCGATAAAAGGGCTCTTTCAGAAATCGGACTTGAGGTTGCCACGGACGAAGGCTTCAAGAGCGCAAGGGAGCTTTACTACTTCTCACGCGCCATTTCTTACGCACGGGTTGGGGTATCTATACTCTATGCAGTAAAGGACACTGCCTTTAAGGCTGCCGCTCCATCGGAGGCTATCGGCAGAATAAGAGAGCTTACGTGCGGCGTTATTTCACCGCTTAAAATATCCGATATTCCGCTTATAGACAGAGTATACAGCGCAGAATATGCGCTCGAGCAATTGTCCGAAAATAAGTCGGGTGCTCTTGAAACTGCTCTTCTTGGTACCGAGTACGGAAGACTTACCAAGGTAAGCTCTCTTCCAATAAAGAACGCCTCTTTGACACTTTCGAGGGAATCTCTTTCCGCGCTTTACGGCACAAGAATCCCATTAACGCAGAGCAAGCTTGAGCTATACGCAAAATGCCCTATGAGTTATTTCTGCACCTACAATTTAGGACTTAAACCCGAGGAGCGTGCCGAATTTGACTCAAGAAACATAGGAAACTTTTTACACTCCGTGCTTGAAAATTTCTTCTCCGAATTAAAGCAAAGAGGAAAGAGTATAGCCGATATTTCCGAGAATGAAAAGACGTCTCTAGTTACGAAGGTAGCTAAAGATTACACGGGTAGGTGCTTCGAGGGCATTCCCGAAACCTCGGCAAGACTCAAGGATACCGTAAACAAGCTCTCCCGCGCGGCAAAGCCCATAATTGACGGACTTTGCGATGAATTTGCGGGTTGCAAATACGAGCCCGTGTTCTTCGAGCTTGAAATTAACAAGAATAAAGACGGCTCTCCGTCACCTATAATATTTGACACGGATAGCGGCAAAGAGGTCTATATTACCGGAAAAATCGACAGGGTTGACAGCTTCAAAAAGGATGACGACGTATATATAAGAGTTATTGACTACAAATCGGGAAGAAAGATATTCTCTCCAAAGGATTTGAAGGAGGGGACAAATCTGCAGATGTTCTTATATCTCAAATCTATAGTTGAGACGAAGGATAAGAAATTTCTTTCAAGGGTTGGCGTCGGAGAAAACGGAAGAATGATTCCCGCAGGCGTTATCTACGTAAAAACCGCCATTGACGACGTTAAAATATCCAAAAATAGCGCAGCCGAGGCAAAAGCCGCTCTTAGCGCAAATCAGGAAAGACTCGGTATGCTTCTTAACGACGACGAAAGTCTTTCAGCTATGAACAAAAACTACATTCCGATAAAATTTAAAAATGACGGAACGCCCGACTCCCGCTCGGAGAGCAAGCTATATACCGAAAGCGGTTGGGATAGGATAAACGACGTTATTGAAAAAGCGGTAACGGATATTTCAGACAAAATGATTTCAGGCGATATCAGCGCAAATCCTAAGAAAAAATCTAACGGAAAATCCGATGCCTGTGCATACTGTGAATTTAAAGCAATATGCAGAAATGCAAATTAACATTTACATTTATACGCTTAAAGAACAAAAACAGAGGAACAAGCGCAAGTCTTGTTCCTCTGTTTTTTATGACTGTTTTAAACAAAAGCGGTTGTAAACCCTCATCAGTTAGCTCTGAAGCCCTTACCCATTATTTCACTGGTTTTAGTGATGATAATAAAGGCGTGGGGGTCTATTTCCTTTACCTTTTTGCGAAGTCGAAGTGCCTCGGTTACTCGGCAGACTGTAATTATAATTTGCCTATCCTCGCCCGAATACGCTCCCTTTGCCTTATGCACGGTGGCGCTATGATTCATATCCTTCATTATAAACGCATCTATTTCCTCTGCCTTAGTGGTTATAATCGTGAAGGATTTACACATATTGATAGAGTCGAGAATATCGTCAACGATAAACACCTTTGCAAATAGACCCAGCATCGAGAATAAGCCTATCTCAATGTTACTGTAAACGAAGAAGGTTGACGCCGCTATGAGCGCGTCGGATACCAGCAACGCTTTACCTACGTTCATCTCTGTGTACTTTTTAAGTATGAGAGCAACGATATCCGTGCCACCCGACGAAGCGTTGCATTTGAAGATTACAGCCGAGCCTATACCGGTAAGCAAAACCGCATAGACAAGCTCCATCAAGGGATACGCCGTAAGCGGCTCGGTTATCGGTATAAAATACTCGAAGAGCCAGTTTTCAACCGACAGAACAAGCGAGCAATAAACCGTTAGGACGCCGCATTCTTTGCCCAAAATCACGCATCCGATAATGAGAAGTACTACGTTGATTATAAGCATACACGTAGCCTGCGAAATACTCGGAAACAGCTTTGCTATGACTATCGAGATACCGCTGACTCCGCCCGTAGCGAAGCCGTTCGGCGCTTTAAAGAAATAAATACCGACGGCAAGCATAAGTATGCCGAGGTTAAGGAAGAGCCAATATTTGATACGCTCTTTAATTTTATTTTCCGACTTGCTTACGGCAGAAGGATTCTCTCTGCCCTTCGTCTTCTTCAATTCACTCATATCACAAAAGATGCGTTTATCCTATTACTTTGCGAAGTAACGGTATGCGTTATTGTAGCAAATATCTTCTATAATTTTTCCGACTCTCTCAATGTCGTAAGGATACTCTCCGTTTTCAAGAAGAGCGCCTATCTTCGAGCAAAGAATACGTCTGAAATACTCGTGACGGGTGTAGGAGAGGAAGCTGCGGCTGTCGGTAAGCATTCCGACAAACTGCGAGATAAGTCCTACCTGCATCAAAGCCTCCATCTGCTTCTGCATACCGTCCTTCTGATCGTTGAACCACCATCCCGAGCCAAACTGAATCTTGCCGGGGATATCGCCTTGGAAGCAATTCATAAGAGCGGCAAGTGTCTCGTTATCTCTGGGGTTGAGACAGTAAAGAACGGTTTTGGGAAGCTCGCCTGTCTTATCGAGAGCCGAAAGAACAGCGGAAAGCTTGGGAGCAAAGTTCTGGTCGTTTATAGCATCATAGCCTGTATCGGGGCCAAGACGGGCAAACATTCTCTCGGAATTGTTTCGAAGAGCGCCTATATGGTACTGCTGAACCCAGCCAAGCTCGTTATAGATTTTGCCGAGAGCTATAAGAAGAGCACCCTTATATTTCTCTATCTCGCACGCGCTAAGAGGCTCTTTTGCAACAGCCTTTGCGAATATTGCCTCGCACTCCTCGGGAGTAGAGGGGAGATATTCAAAGGTATCAAGACCGTGGTCGGAGCATACGCAGCCTACCTCATCGAAGAAATACGCTCTCTGGAGAAGCGCCTTCTTAAGAGTAGCAAAGCTGTCAATAGGATAGCCTACAACCTTGCCAAGCTCCTCTATCCAGGGAAGGAAGGTTGCCTGGTCTATCTTCATAGCCTTATCAGGACGGAAAGAGGGGCGTACAACTACGTCAAAGCTATCGTCTTGCTTAAGGAGAATGTGATACTCAAGACTGTCAACAGGGTCGTCAGTCGTGCAAAGTCCCGTAACGTTAGACATTTTAATAAGCTTTCTTGCGGTAAGCTCTTCGAGCTTTTCATTTGCCGCATTGTATATCTTATCCGCAGTCTCGGGAGTAAGAACGTCATTTATGCCGAAGAAACGGCGGAGTTCAAGGTGAGTCCAGGAATAAATGGGGTTACCGATAGCATAAGGAATAGTCTTTGCGTAAGCCGCAAACTTCTCCTCATCGGAGGCATCACCTGTAATATATTTTTCGTCAATACCGAGCTGTCTCAAAAGTCTCCACTTGTAGTGGTCACCGCCGAGCCATACCTCTGTCAAGCTTCTGTACTTCTTATCCTCGTATATTTCCTTGGGATTCAAGTGACAATGGAAATCGTAAATGGGCATCTTTTCCGCATAACCGAAGTAAAGCTCACGGGCAGCGGGAGAGTCGAGAAGGAAATCTCTTCCTAAGAATTCTTTCATTTTAAAGTCTCCTTTTAAAGTAAATAATAAAAATATTTTTCCTTTAATAGTTTACCACACAAAACAATCTTTTTCAAGTGTTTTAACAACTTTTTATTCTTAAGCCTAAAAAGTAGCGAAAAAATATTATTTTTCAAACTTTTTAACTGTAATGAACCGTGAAAAAGTATAATTTTTGCTATTGCCCGAGATTTCCCGATAAATCTCGAAGAAATTGTACTTATCAAACAAATAAATCCCGAAACGCAAGGTTTTCTTGATATTTTTCTTTTATTTACTAGCCATTAGAATGTTTTGCGTTTTTTGCTATATTTCCTACGCTTTTTTAAAATATTCCCTCGCTTTATTGACTTTGGACACCTGTTTGGTGTAAAATAATATAGTAAATATTTAACTGCGGACAAAGAGGTCCTACGATCAAAGGCGGTCTTATAATGAAGATAAAGAACCTTTTTTTACATACAGCGCTGGTTTTGCGTCACAAGCATAAGGTTTTCGTCAACTGCTTAAAATGCGGACTTGTGATTCAAGGCATATTACACGACCTATCGAAATTTTCTCCAACCGAGTTTTTCGAAAGTATTAAGTATTATCAAGGAAACCGCTCGCCTATCGGCGTCGCGAGGCGTGAGAAGGGCTACAGCCTCGCCTGGCTTCATCACAAGGGCAGAAACAAGCATCATATCGAATACTGGTATGACCCCGAGTGCAAAGACGAGCTTCCCTTGATGCCGTACAAATACGCAGTTGAGTGCATTTGCGATAAGCTTGCGGCAACGAAGACCTACGCCAAGGGGGATTACAACGAGTCACTCCCGCTTCTTCATTGGCAAAGATACGGCTCAAAGGTCCCAGGAAACCCAAGAACTATGAAGTTCATAGAAAAGGCATTCGTTGACCTTGCCGAAAAGGGCGAAAAGTTCATTCTGAACAAAAAGTATATGAAACAAAGCTATCAGGATATCTGTCTTAATTGTAAATTTTAGCAACTTTCTCTTGAAAAATATATATAATAATTATATACTATTATTTCAAGGGATAATTAACGATGCCTAACCTTACCGACGAGCTTATTTTAAAAAAGAATCTCAAAATAGGACTTTTCGGACTTGGAAAGTCAAACCTAGGGGTTCTTGATTACATAAAAAAAAGGAATCCTGATTTTACACTCACCGTTCGCTCGGATAAAAAAATCGAGCCTCCTTCCTATATAAATGCCGAAAAAATTATGACAGGTGCCGGTGCGCTTGCGAAAATTGACGAGGATATTCTCTTTCTCTCACCGTCGGTAAGGCGAGAGCGAGCCGAGCTATCCGAAGCAAAAAAGCGTGGCGTAATCATTTCCTCTGATGCTGAGCTTTTCTTTGAGCGTAACGAAAAAGAGGTTATTGCGGTCACGGGGGCTGACGGAAAAAGCACTACTACCTATCTTATATCAAGAATTTTATCCTGCGGTGGAATACCGTCTGCGCCTGCCGGCAATTTTGGTGTAAGCCTCACGTCATTCATTGGAAGCGGCATTACTGCGGTGGCAGAGCTTTCAAGCTTTCAGCTTACCTATATGAAGCCGAGGACGAAGAGAGCGGTTATAACGAACATTACACCTAATCACCTTAACTGGCACGCCTCTGTTGAGGAATATATAAGCGCAAAGCTGAACGTCACAGACTTTACAGACTCTCTTATTATCGATTATGACAGTAAGATTTTAAACAGCGCAGTCGGCGGCAAGCCTCTTTTTTCTGCGGTTAGCTCAAAATACTCTTACAGTGAGCTTTCACAAAAGGTTGCCGCAGAAAATTATATGACTCTTGATGGTAACACCGTACGTCTTAATGGCAAGCCTTATTTCGATTTATCAGGCGCTTTGCGACGTGAAAATTATAACGTTAAAAATTATATGCTTGCTCTTTCGGCAACGCTTGGATATACGAACGTTTCAGCCGCATACACCGCTATAAATTCTTTTAAGGGACTTCCTCACCGAGCAGAGACCGTCACCGAACGTGACGGAATAAAATATATCAACTCCTCAATCGACTCCTCGCCCGAGAGAACGCTGAAAACGCTTGGCTCACTCGACGGTGATATTGCGGTTATCATAGGCGGACTTGGCAAGGGACTATCGCTTGAAGCTCTCGCAAAAGCGCTTCCGAGGCTTACAAAAGGCGCGGCCCTTATGGGAGAGGTTGGCGAGGAGCTTTCAAAAATTCTGAAGGTCATCTCACCGAGGTACAGATATAAGCTTGCCCGCGATATGAAAGACGCAATAAACGTGGCTAGAGATTTTCTTTCAGGCTGCGGAACAGTCCTCTTATCTCCCGCCGCAACCAGCTTTGACCTTTACAGAAATTTTGATGAACGCGGCAACCATTTCAAAAAAATCGTTCTTATGGACGAAAAAGATAACAACGTATAAAAACAAACGTAACAAATATAAAGGATTTTTAAAATGAAAAAGTTTATTTCTTTACTGATTATCATATCATGCGCACTGGGGCTTCTGTCTTGCGGCAATAAAAGTGATATTCCGGAGGGTATGCAGCTTGTCAGAGGCGGTGAAGACGTAGGATATTACTTTTACGCTCCTGAGGAGTGGACGGTATCAAACCAAGGTAATATCAGCGCGGCTTACGCCTCAAACGTTGATACAAGTTCGGTTACATACGTAGAGTGCGATATGCCCGACGTAACGGTTAAGGAATACTTTGATTCCTCTCTTACGGAATTTCCCACGCTCCCGACCGTCGTTACCGATAACAAAGAAATAACATTTGGCAACGCCGACTCTGCTATAATGTTCGAATACGAGCACGAGTATTCGGGGCACAAGTTCCGCACTATGCAGATATTCACTAAGTACGGCTCAAGATTCGGAATTTTCACCTTTAATTCTCCCCTTGAAAATATTTCATCAACCGACGTCGTTCAGTACAATTATTACAAGGAAAAAATAGACAAGGTAATAGTCAACTTTAAATACGTAACGAAGTCAGTTGAAAGCGCCCCCGAGACTCCAAAAGCAGACTCCGACGGATACGTTCTCGTTTCAGACAAAAAAATAGCGAAATTCTCTCTTTATCTTCCGGCGGAATTCGAGGTTGAATATTCAAGCGGTATGGTTTCGGGCAAGCTTCCCGATGGCTCGAACGTCAATATGACGAGAGCCACCTCTACGGGAGTCGTTGTAAGCGACTACTGGGAGAGTAGGAAGGAAGAGCTTTCCGCAATCGTTACAAACCTAAACGTTATAAGTGAAAACGTACCTGCCACTCTCGGTGATTCCTCGCGTGCATTTGCATATGAGTACACTTTTGTTTACAATAATACCACTTATCACGTATATCAGGTGCTTGCGGTGACCACATTTAACGGTTTCGTTTTTACCTACACCGCAGAGGATTCCAACTACAATTCTCATATAGAAACAGTAAAGAAAATTGCCGAAAAGGTTGAATTTTAATGAACATTTATCTTGACAACAGCGCAACGACTAAAATATGCGAAGAGGCTTTAAACAAGTATATAAGAGTTTCAAAGGAATGCTACGGCAACCCCTCTTCTCTGCACGCCCTCGGGGTAAATGCAGAAAAGGAGCTTTCTGCCGCAAGACGTGAGATTCTTCTCTCGCTTCGTGAAAAAAGCTCCCAGGTAATATTCACCGCATCGGGCAGCGAGGCTAACAATCTCGCTATTGTCGGACGTGCTCTCTCAAAGGAGAGATACGCAAGGGGCGCAAAAATAATAACCACAGACGGCGAGCACGCTTCGGTCTCATCTCCGCTCGGAAAGCTTGAGAGTATGGGCTTTGAGGTCGTAAGAATACCCACGAAAAACGGTGTTCTTGATATGGAAGCTCTTCGCTTTGCTCTTACCAAAAACGTAATACTCGTTACTATGATGATGGTGAATAATGAGACGGGGGCGCTGTATGACCCCCTTGCCGTGTCAAATCTTATAAAGGAAAACTGCCCCGACGCATATCTGCACGTTGACGCAACGCAAAGCTATATGAAGCTCCCCTTCACTATGAATGGTGTCGGCGCAGATATGATAACGCTCTCCTCTCATAAGATTGAGGGACCAAAAGGTGTTGGAGCCTTGGTAGTGTCGAGCCGTGTCATAAAAGAGAGAGGTCTTGCTCCGCTTATTATGGGTGGCGGTCAGGAAATGGGACTGCGCTCCGGAACAGAAAACGTTCCTGCGGTTGCCGCATTCGGAGAGGCTGTTCGCCTTGGTAGAGAAAAGCTTTACGAAAGAAAGGAGAAGCTTGACTCTCTACGCTCTTATCTTGTCGAAAGGCTACGGACCTCCCCCGCGCTTTCAGAGATAAAGCCGCTTTTACCCGAGAGTCATGCTCCGCATATACTTAACATCACTCTTCCCGGAATAAAGAGTGAAACCATGCTTCACTATCTATCGTCAGTAGGCATATATGTGTCAAGCGGCTCGGCTTGCTCGTCAAATTCCTCTCATATCTCATCGGCTCTTATAGCATACGGAAAAACAGAGGCGGAAGCGGATTCCTCTATAAGAATAAGCTTCTCGCACAGAAACGAAATCTCCGACGTTGACGCTCTTGTCACAGCGCTCGAAGCCGGAATATCCAGGCTTGCGAGGATTAAGAGATGATACAATTAACGCTTGTTTCGGTCGGCACGCTCAAGGAGGACTACCTCAAGGAAGCGGTGAGCGAATATAAAAAAAGACTCTCGCAATTCGCAAGAGTCGATGAAATCAATATTAAGGAAGAGCCTATAAAAAACGAGGATTCCAAGGCTGAAATAGCAAAGGCTCTTGATACCGAGGCGGAGAAAATACTAGCCGCTATGCCAAAGGATTCCTATAAAATTGCGCTCTGCGTCGAGGGAAAACAGTTTGACTCCCCCGCCCTCGCTGAAATCATAAGAGATGCCTCGGATACATCGGGAAAAATTTCCCTGGTTATCGGCTCGTCTCACGGTCTTTCGGATAAGGTGAAGAACGATTGCAAGCTTAAGCTTTCAGTATCAAAAATGACCTTTCCGCATCAGCTTATGAGAGTAATACTCATGGAAGCCATTTACCGCTCGTTTACCATAATAGCGGGTAAAAGATATCATAAATAAACGAAAGCCTTTTGCGGCGAAGCAAAACCGTAAAAGGCTTTATTTTATGGAATTTAACGTATGAAAATTATCCGATAATTTCCTCGGGGAACTTATGCGCCATAGAATGATTGGAATATTCTCTTTTTCCCGTCACGTCGGAAAGCACCTCGATAAACTGTGGCATAACGATTTCTTCCTCCTCGGACTTAAGCTCGATTTCCATAATGCAGGTCTTTTTCCAAGGCTCGTAAAGGTCAATCTCGAAGGTCTTACCCCGCCACTCAAACGTCAGCCTAATTTTATGAAGCTCTGAGGCACCCTTTTCTATATTTTTCGCTAGAGAATAAAACTCCTCTTCGCTGATTTCCCTCTCGTATTCCTCACTGGACATCGGAGTGATTCTGACCTTTTTATTTTCGGTATATTCGGTTTTACCGTAGGAAAATTTTCTCCGTCTCACCCTATGCGTCACAAACTCCGACTCGAGATATATCTGCAGAATTTCGCTTTCGGTAAAAGCCTTTTGCTCGCTTACGGTCTTATAGGACGGCTTTCTTATTATATACTTTTTTTCGGTCTCTATTTTATTCATACAATTCTCCGATATCTCTTATTTTACAAATACAGTGTATCATATTTGTTTATTTTTTTCAATATCTATTTTAATTTGACGGATTTTGAAAAAATTGTATTGACTTACGGGCTTTTATGTGGTAAAATGTACTAGTAAATTGTGAGATTTATTCTAAATTATTAAGCTTTACGGAGGCACTTATGGAAGAAATCAAGAATGAAAATATAAATGAAGAGTCATCTGCCGAGATCGTGGAATCCGAAGAGGTTTTAGAGGTTGCTCTTGCTGATGACGGTGAGGAGGCTGCCCCCGAAAGCAAGAATGAGAACGCTTTTGAATACACCGACGGAGAAATGTCCGGCCTCACAGAGACACAGAGACGCCGCAAGATGATTTTTGATAAGATTACCACGGGAATACTTATTGCTCTTCTTGCATCTCCTGTAGCTATCATACTCTATATTTTCCTTTGGTTTATCTTTAGATAAAAATAAAAAACGAGTCAGCGGAGCGCTATCGTATGCTCCGCTGACTCGTTTTTTTGAACGCAACTTAATAAAGATAATAATTATTTCTTCGCTCTGAAGCAAGCTATCACCGCACGTACCGCGGCAGCCTCATCAGGAGTAAGAGAGTCTACTCTTATGCAGTTTTCAGAGGGCTTTTCATCACTCTCCTCTGCTCTCGAAAGCACCATTCTATATCCGCCTCTCGCTCCGGAAAGGCACTTTGAAACACGGCTTATCGTAGCTGTGCTTGCGCCCGTCTTTGCAGCAATTTCTATATAGTTAACACCCGATTTAAGAAGTCTTGCAACCTCAAGTCTCGAGGAAAGCTCCTCAATTTCCTTAACGGTGAATAAATCACCAAAGAAAGCCGTACATTCATCTATATCGGAAAGCGAGAGAAAGGCTTTTGCAAGTCTTACCGTTTCTTCACTCGTTCCGTTTGTTTTTTCATTCTTATTCATTTTTAACCTCTACTTAAATTTATAATATACAAAGTTCGCATCTGTCGGCTTGCTAGCAAGGGCGAACGACTATATTTCAAGGAATGTGCGAAAATCTCTGATTTTCGACGTGGTGCCGCAAGGCAACACTGTTAATTTCGGTTTTGGCGAAATTAACGGCACATGGATTATAATATACAAAGTTCGCATCTGTCGGCTTGCCAGCAAGGGCGAACGACTATATTTCAAGGAGTGTGCGAAAATTTTTGATTTTCTACGTGTTGCCGTAAGGCAACACTGTTAATTTCGGTTTGAGCGAAATTAACGGCACACGGATTATAATATACTAACTTCGCGTCTGTCTGCTCGCAAGCAAGCGCGAACGACTATATTTCAAGGAATGTGCGAAAATCTCTAATTTTCGACGTGGTGCCGCAAGGCAACACTGTTAATTTCGGTTTTAGCGAAATTAACGGCACATAGATTGTAATAGGGCATATGGTACTCGTTCTTCCCCCGAACACAGCCGCCCTACCTCATAAAGTATAACATTTAAGGAAAAAATAGTCAAGATATTATACAAATTTTACCTAACGAAAAACTTTCAAAAATTCTATTCATCTTGCATAAAAACAGTTCCTTGCGATGTGTGTCTTTGACATATGGATATAACGCAAAAACGAGGCAGACTCAATCCTTTTTGGGAGAGAGAAAACCTCGTTTTTGCTATATTTGTAAATAATTATTTACGCTTTGGGAGCGGCGTCACGCATAGAGAGATTCTGTCTACCCTTTTCGTCAGTACCGAGATACTTAACGCGGACAGTGTCTCCAATGTTTACAACGTCCTCAACCTTTTCGGTTCTTTCCTTCTGAAGCTTTGAGATATGAACCATACCCTCCTTACCGGGAGCGTACTCAACGAAAGCACCGATAGGAATGATGCGTGTAACAACAGCATCATAGGTCTCTCCTACAACGGGCTCAAACACGATAGCGTCAATGATGGACTTTGCCATATCTGCGCTCTCACGGTTAACCGCTGCGATAAATACAGTTCCGTCGTCGTTAATGTCAATCTTTGCGCCGGTATCAGCAACTATCTTCTGGATAACCTTTCCGCCGCTTCCGATAACCTCGCGGATCTTATCGGGATTGATGTGCATAGTGATCATCTTGGGAGCGTATGCGCTAACCTCTTCTCTGGGCTTCGCGATAGCCTTGAGAATAACCTTGTCAATGATTTCGTCTCTGCCCTGGTGGGTGGTTTCAAGAGCGCGCTTGATGATTTCGGGAGTAAGACCGTCAATCTTAAGGTCCATCTGAATAGAGGTGATACCCTTGTGAGTACCTGCAACCTTAAAGTCCATATCGCCGTAGAAGTCCTCAAGACCCTGAATGTCTATCATTGTATCCCAAGAGCCGTCCTCTGCGGTGATAAGACCGCAGGAGATACCTGCAACGGGAGCCTTAATCGGAACACCTGCGTCCATAAGAGCAAGAGTAGAGCCGCAAACCGAGCCCTGCGAGGTCGAGCCGTTAGAGCTTACTACCTCGGATACAAGACGGATTGCGTAGGGGAATTCCTCCTCGCTGGGAAGAACGGGAACGAGCGAACGCTCTGCAAGAGCGCCGTGACCTATCTCACGTCTACCGGGAGAACGAAGCGCCTTTGCCTCACCTGTGGAATAACCGGGCATATTGTAGTGGTGCATATATCTCTTGGTATCCTCATTGTCAAGGCCTTCAAGCTTCTGGGCATCGGAAAGAGTACCAAGGGTTGCTATGGTGAGAACCTGAGTCTGTCCTCTTGTGAAGAGTCCGGAGCCGTGAACTCTCGGAATCACGCCAACCTCAGATGCAAGGGGTCTGATCTCATCCATACGTCTGCCGTCAACACGCTTCTTGTCAACAAGGAGCCAGCGACGAACTATCTTTTTCTGAATCTTGTAGATAAGCTCGGGAAGAATAACCTTGATATCGGGATACTTTTCCTCGAAGGTAGCAACGATATCGTCCATAATGGGCTGCATCTTTGCGTCTCTTACGTTTTTATCATCGGTGTCAAGCGCTTCCATAACGTTCTTCTCGCAGTATGCGAAAATCTCGTCGAACATATCGTGGTCAAGCTCGCCGGAGGTGTACTCAAACTTGGACTTGCCTATTTCAGCTACGATACCGTTGATGAATGTAACGAGCTTCTTGATTTCCTCGTGAGCCTGCATAATAGCGTCGTACATAACGTCGTCGGAAACCTCGTTTGCGCCTGCCTCGATCATAACTACCTTTTCCATAGAGCCCGCAACGGTAAGCTCAAGGTCGCTTACTGCACGCTCTGCTTCGGTGGGGTTAACTACGATCTTGCCGTCAACAAGGCCCATAAATACGCCGCCGATAGGACCGTTCCACGGAATATCCGAAATAGAAAGGGCGATAGACGCACCTATCATAGCGGTAATCTCGGGAGAGCAATCGGGGTCAACAGACATTACGGTAAGGAGAAGAGATACGTCGTTACGAAGATCCTTAGGGAAGAGAGGACGTACGGGACGGTCGATAACACGTCCTGCAAGAACCGCCTTCTCGGAGGGCTTGCCCTCACGCTTGAGGAAGCCGCCGGGAATCTTACCTACAGCGTACATCTTTTCATCATAATCAACCGAGAGAGGCAAGAAATCTATGCCCTCGCGGGGAGCTGCGGATGCGGTTGCGCAGCAAAGAACTGTGGTTTCACCGTAGTGAACCAATGCCGAGCCGTTTGCAAGGCCTGCAATCTTACCCGTTTCTACAACGAGAGGTCTGCCTGCAAGCTCGTAGGTGTAAACCTTGTAATCATCAAAGGTCTTAAATCTTTCTACCATTTTTCCTCCATTTTTTCGAGGTGACGAACATAGCACTTAATTACATTCCGGAAGCTAAATTTCGTTCCGATACATAATTAACTGCTACTTTCGTCCACTCTTCTTTACATTTTTTTGTTTTTTCTTTTGTTTTTTCTCACTTTCGCAACAAACGGGAACGAAAAAATCGTTCCCGCAGTGTGCAAAAGTTCAGTCTTAAGCGGGACTCTGAAAATTACTTTCTGAGGCCGAGCTTCTTGATAACAGCTCTGTATCTCTCGATATCCTTTTTAGCAAGGTAGTTGAGGAGCTGCTTTCTGTGACCAACCATCTTGGAGAGACCTCTCTGAGAGTGGAAGTCCTTGGGGTTCTTCTTCATGTGCTCAGTAAGAGTGTTGATTCTATCGGTAAGGATAGCAACCTGAACCTCGGGAGAACCAGTGTCATTCTCGTTGATTTTGTACTCAGCGATGATGGCGGTTTTTGTTTCCTTTGAAATCATTTTTCTTCACCTTTCTTATATTTTTCGCCTAAAACCGAGCGCAGCGCGGGTGAATCGCAAGAGCCACGCAAGAGCTTAAAGCTCAAACGGAGCAATGCCATACGCGGCACAAAGCCATAGGTCAACAATGAGTATATCACATTTTTCCTAAAAAGTAAAGAGGTTTTGAAAAAATATTTTTTATTTAATAAAAGGAAGCGAAAATTCCTCTTTTCTCAAAGAATACTCGCTTCCCTCATTTTTTATTTACCGTTGGCAAGAACTCTTTAAAAACACAAGTCTCTTGCCTATGTGTATTTTATTAAGATTTAATTGTTACTGATTTTTTCAAGCAAGGCTGCAAGCGCACGGCTTCTGTGCGAAATTTTGTTTTTCTCTTCGTCGGTTATCTCGCCTACAGAACAGCTGTAACCCATGGGCTTAAAGATTGGGTCGTAGCCGAAGCCGCCCGTGCCGTGACGCTCGGTGAGTATCTCTCCAAACATATAGCCCTCGGCAGAAACCTCGCTTCCGTCCGGATAGGCTATTACCATAGCACAGGTATAATGAGCGTCTCTGTCACTTCTGCCCTGAAGCTTTTCGAGCAAAAGGTCGTTATTCGCCTCGTCGTCACCGTGGTCTCCGTCGTTTCCCGCAAAGCGAGCACTGTAAATACCCGGCGCTCCCCCGAGCGCGTCAACGCAGATTCCGCTGTCATCAGCAAGGCAAGCCGCACCGGAAATATCTCTTAACTCTCTTGCCTTTTTCTCGGCGTTTTCCATAAAGGTTGTTCCGTCCTCGACGGTCTCGTGGTCTATCCCCGCCTCTCTCATAGAGAGTATTTCTTCAAAGCGAGAGCCGAGAATTGCCTTTATTTCCTTTATCTTATGCTTATTGTTGGAAGCTATTATAAGTTTCATTTTTTGCTCCTTCGGGCTGCGAAATAAACGCAGCCCTGTTTTGTTCGGTTATGGAAAATACGACAGCTCGTTTTCACTCCGTCAGTCCTCACGGGTAATCGGAATTGAATAGAGCTTCTTATAGGTCGAAGATGAACCGGAGCAAACCTTGACGTTATCACCCATATTCTTTAAGGTTATGCTTTTGGTAAGCTGATATACGTTTGTTACAGAGGTTTTGCTCGTTCCGGGAGAATAGGTGAATATATTGTCGGGAAGATTGTTGAAGACGTAAATCTTAGATGCGTTAGTCTGATAATTGTCAAGCGTGACGTTCTTCGGCATATAGCAGGTATATCCGAAGTCCCAACACCAGTATGCGCCATCTGTGTTTCCGTCAACGTAGCCGCCGTTTGACGTGCTGTATCCGGATTTTATAACGGTTGACGAGGTATTGATACTCGTCGAGGAGAATTTGCCGCCACGGCTGCTGTAATATTCACTATACGCATAGTGCGTACAATCCTTGAGTATTACGTCACCCTCAAAGGTTGCACCGTAATCGCCTCGAAGAGAGATAAAGTAGCTGTCTGACAGCTTGGAGGAGTTCTCCATATAGAACGTTCCGCCGCCAACGAGATTTATCGAATGACCTATGGTACTGTTCAGAATCTTTGCGTTGAAGAATCCTCTGTGAGCGTCGAAACGGTTGATTTCACAGCTGTCAAAGGTCATATTCTTCGTACCGTTACTCGACATAATTCCCCAGATACTCTTATCTCCAAGTCCCGTAGGAGTAGGTTGGATAACTCTCGTAAAGGTTACGCCTACGCTTCTGTCTATAACAAAATCGTACGAGCCCATAGCTACGGGATTGACAGTTGAGTTACCCGTAGAGGTCGTTGAGCCCTTATTCTCGTAATATGTGGTATGGCCTGTTATCGTACAATCCGTAATATTAAGATTGTAGGTTCCGAGAATGTAGAAGAATCCGTAATAGGGATAGCTCTCGCATCTTGAGCCGTAGTTAGTGTGGAGACTGTCTTTAGTGTAGCCTGCCTCTTGGGGAGCGTAGCCAAACGCAGGCTCATCCTGCATCTTATGAGTAATGTTACTCATAGTTACGTTAGCGCGGTTTATCTCGAAGCCGCGGTAATAGGACCTATATTTTGATATGTAGCTTGTATCCGATACGGTCTTGCAGCAGATATTGATAAACGTGCCGTTCTCCACGGTTATAGGAGTCTCTTCCGCGCTGTATATACGAAGCTCGGATATTTTAATATCACCGTCAAACTCGAAAACTACCGGAGTATCCTCGGCAAGAGTTCCATCCGTGTCAACTATGAATACGTCCTGCCTGTTTTCTCCGCTGCTCTGGTTTACTCCGTGGCGGATGAAGTCCTTATGCTTCGTGCTGATTACTCTTACTATGCTCTTTTCCGCAAGGAAGCCCTCAAGCCACTCAAATTTGGTATCAGTGCGATTTATAGTAACGTTAGCAAAGCTCGAATTATCAACTACGCCGTCAGCATCCGCATCCTTGAAAATCAAGGATTCTTCTCTCGCTACGGTGAAAAGCTTTAAGCCTCTGTACTTATGAGCAGCGCTTCCCGTATCGTCAATTATAAAGGTTGCGCCACAGAAATCTGTATCCGTCTTTATCGGAATCGTTTTCGTGAAGCTTGACGGACTGATATAATAGCTTGCGCCCGCCTTTCCTACAACTCTGAAGCCGTACTGGTTAGCGTAGGTGTGAGCGTTATAGATAGCGTTGAAATCGCAGGTTACACCGTCACCAACAGCGCCGAAGTCCTCGTAGCTTACAATGCCGAGAGTCTCCTCGTGTAAGAAGTCCGACTCAAGCGTGACGTTACCCGTCTTGTCAAGAATGTTCTCATTAACGAATGCTTCGAACTTTTGGTTGAATACGCTGGGATATTTGCACGCGATAATGAAATCGTTACCCGAGGTATATGCCTTAAATGCATCGCCTACCGAGTCCGTGCAGCTTATAATTAAGCAGTTTGAATATGAGCTCTGATTTGACACGGTGCCGAGGTCAAGCCAGTATCCCGACACGTCGTAAAGATTTTCTCTGAAAGCTTCGATAGCCGCAGTGTCATACCCTGCCATTGTACCTATATCGAGAATCAAGGTGTAATTCTTCAAATCAACACCGCCGACGGTAATTGACTTTATTGGGTACTCGGTAAGCTGAATTGCAAAGTAGCTCTTGCTTACACCAAGATATTTGATATAGTTCTGCGAGCCTCCCAATTTCATCACGGATGAGGTGTAGAGGTTAAGCGCAGTTTCCGTCTTCGTCTCGCTTCCGCCTGCTATAACTATTCTCTCACCGACGGTCTTTATTGAGTATCCGTCCTTACCAAGATATCTCGAATCAATGAAGCATTCGTCGGGGCGGTTTTTAACGTTCGTACCGATTATGATTTCACGCTCCGAGACGGCTGATACGTCCTCGTCGGATACAGCGTCGGAAATCTCAACTCCGCGCGCCCTGAGCTGCGCTACGAGATTATCCGCAAGTCTTTTGTTAACCGCGCCGAGAGATGAGGTATATACTACCTTAAACTCTGCGGACGAATCGAAAATGAGTATATTAAGGTCGCTTTGTCTGCATCTTTTGCAGATTTCATTTGAAAAGTCATGACCGAGTGCGTCGGTATCTCTCTTTTCAAAGTGAGAGCAGCCGGTGCAATATCTGTATTCCTCGCCCCCCTCGGTGCAGGTTGCGGTATTTGATCTCCAGTTGCCGAATTTATGGCCGGTTGCCGCGATTGGCTTTGTTTCGTATTTTTGACAGCCGGAGTTCAAGCAATATCTTTTAACTTCGCCCGCCTCAGTGCAGGTTGCGCTGTTTTCAGACCAAGAGCCAAACAAATGACCGAGAGGCTCTGTTGCTACAGTTTCGTAGTAAGAGCATCTGACACAGTATTTCTTGCCCTCTCCACCCGCATCACAGGTTGCAGTGTTTTCCTGAATATTACCGAGCAGATGAGGCTTAATCTCGGTTTCTCTTGTTTCACTCTCACCGCACGTCAAGCATTCACGACTTTCCTCTCCCGCCTCGGTGCAGCTCGCACTGTCTCCGGTCCAATTACCGAAGCTATGACCCGTGGCGGAAATTTCGATATACGTGCTGTAATCACAAAGCTCGCACGCCATATATTCATTATGACCCGCTTCGGTGCAGGTTGCGGGCTTCAATTCGTAACGAACAATTTTATGCGAAAGCTTGGGAAGAGTGGTTTTAGCAGTCGCATAGGAGCATCTTGTGCAGGACTTATAAGCCTCGTATCCCCCCTCGGTGCAGCTGGGCGATTTCTTCTCGTGAGAAATCAAATCGTGACCGAGCGGCTCGGTTCCCAACGCTTCAACGTAGGAGCAAACGCTGCACGTTCTGCGGATAGCTCCGCTCTTCACACAGGTTGCGGTGTCCTCACTCCATTCTCCGAACGTATGAGTGGCGCATAAATTCTGATTGCTGTTTGTGCCTCCGCTCATACCGAGCAGCTCCTCACAAGAGGACAAAGCGCAAACCAAAGAAATCAGAAAGATGGCGCAAAGAATAACTCTTAAAGCCTTAATTTTCATTTGGAGTCTCCTAACATTCTTATAAAATATTCGCGTTTATTTTAAACTAGTTTATAGTTTAGCACTTTATTTCGGTAATTTCAAGTCTTTTTCCGCATTTAGTGCTTTTCAAAACAAAAACCGTCTCGCCAAAAAGCTCGGCAAGACGGTTGAATAGCTTACTGGGATGTGCCTATATTTATCTCTGTAATGGGTATTGAGCGAAGCTTTGTGCAGCTTGTGCTTTTGCACACGGGTATGCTCTTCGCCATATTTTTATACGTAACGCTCTCGGTCAGAACGTACGGATATCTTACGGTATTTTTCGTCGGAGTCTCTCCCTCTACGTAAGTCGCAGTAAAGATTTTGTCCGGCAGGTCGTTGAATAGGTACACGTTGCTTGCTCCCGACGTGTAGTTATCTACGATAACGTTTCTCGGCATATAAGAGGTATAGCCGAAGTACCACATCCAATAAGCTCCGTCTGTATTACCGTTTGAGTATCCTGAATTACTCGTGCTGTATCCCGATTGAATAATGGTTGAATCGGAATAACGCGCTGTGCTCATTCTGCCACCCGTGCTCGTGTTATAGGTCTTGTACGCCTCGTGCGTGCAATCTTCAAGTATTATATCACCGTCAAAGGTTGCTCCGTAATCGCTGCGAAGAGATATAAGATTGCTTCCGACAAGCTTAGTCGAGCGTACCATACGGAAGGTACCCGAGCCGATAAGGCTGATAGTATGTCCTACAGTGGTATCAATAAGAGTTGCGTTATGGAAGCCTCTGTGCGCATCGATACGGTTTACTTCACAGCTGTCAAAGGTCATATTTTTCGTGCCGTTGCTTGACATTATGCCCCAGTACCTCGAGTCGCCCAGTCCCGTAGGAGAGCTCTGGATAACTCTTGTAAAGGTTACGTTAACGCTTCTGTCTATAACGTAATCGTACGAGCCCATAGGCACGGGGTTAGGAACTGCTCCGCCCGTTGAGGTAGTTGCCGCCTTATCCTCGTAATATGTCGTATGACCGGTTATTTCGCAATCGGTAATATTAAGGTTATAGGTTCCCATAATGTAGAAGAAGCCGTAATAGGGATAGCTCTCGCATCTTGAGCCGTATTTTGAGTGCAGACTGTCCGCAGTATATCCTGAAAGCTCGTGAGAATAGCCAAATTCAGGCTCATCCTGCATTTTGTGCGTGATGTTGCTTATAGTTACGTTCGGACGGTTAATCTCAAATCCTCTGTTATATGACCTATATTTTGATTTATAATCGGTCTCTGCTACCGTCGTGCAGCATATGTTGATAAACGTGCCCCTCTCCACTGTTATGGGATTATCGTCAGCGCTGTATATATGAAGTTCTGAAACAGTTATTCCGTTATTGAACTCGAAGATTACGGGAGTATCCTCGGAGATAGTTCCGTCGGTCTCAACAACGAAAACGTCCTGCCTCTTTTCACCGGAGCTCTGATTTGCGCCGTGGCGAATGAAATCTTTATGCTTGGTGCTTAATACTCTCACTACGCTCTTTTCTTTAAGCACGCCCTCAAGCCATTCGAACTTGGTATCGCCAAGCTCAATGGTAACCGAAGCAAATCTCTCGTCGTCAATTACTCCGTCACCGTCAGAATCGGTATAGGTTATTGTACTGTCGCGCTTAACAGTAAAGAGCTTACGGCCCTTATATTTGTAAGCCGCGTCGCCTCTGTCATCAACTATAAAGGTTGCACCCATAAAGTTGGTATCGGTCATTATACTAACGGATTTTGTGAACTTCTCCGGGCTTATATAATAAGTAGCGCCCGCCTTTCCTTCTACTCTGAATCCGTATTTGTTAGCGTAGGTATGAGCATTGTAAATAGCCGTGAAGTCACAGGCTACACCGTCGCCTACAGCTCCAAAGTCCTCGTATCTTACTACTCCCGCCGTCTTTTCGTACAAGAAGTCCGAGCCAAACTCAACCTCGCCCATTTTCCCAAAGATATATTCAGCGGTAAATTTGGCAAACATCTCATCAAACAGAACAGCGTGATCGCATTCTATAATAAAGTTGCCGCCGGAGGTATATGCCTTAAAGCTGTCCTCAATGGAATCATTGTATCTTATGATAAACGAATGCTCGTAAGAATTGATGCTTTCGATAGTTCCTTGTTCGAGCCAATAGCCAGTTTTGTCATAAATTTGCTTACGAAAGTTTACAATATTGCTTGTTTTGAAGTCGCGCAAGGCCATAATATCAGTAACAAGCTTGAACTCCGATAGAAGTGTATTTCCTATCTTAAGCGAGGTTATATCATACCTTGTAAGCTCCTCGTAGCAGTATGTATCACCAATCTCGAGATATGGTATTTTTTCGGTGGAGTCGTTGATTTCAAAGTTATCATCAAGAAAATCCCAAAAAACGTTTTTTATGGGTTTATTTTGTCCCGAAGCTATAATGAGTCTGTTTCCGACAGTCTTTATAGAGATGCCGTCAACTCCAATATATTTATCGCTTATCGAGCAGCCTTCTCTATTCCGGCAATTAGCTCCGATAATAATTTCCTTTTTCGAGCCTATGGGATCATCAAGGTCGCTTATAGGATCCCCCACCTCAACTCCGCGCTCTCTTAAAAACGCAACGAAATTCTCGGCTACCTTCTTTGCCGCTCCGCCCGAAAATGAGGTATAGACTACCGTGAAATCAGCCTTCCCACTCTCGATAAGAACAAGGAAATCGTCTCTGCCGCAAACCGAACAGCTGTCACCTACAAGGGTATGACCCAGCGGGGCTGTTTTTATGATTTCTTCCATTCCGCAAATTGAGCATTTTCTACTTTTCGTTCCAAATTCCGAGCAGGTTGGAGAAGTTTCCTGCCAATTGGAAAAATCGTGAGTCGTTTTGTCCGCGCAGCTCGCCGATATTACTATAACAAACAAAAGAGTAACGCAAGCTATACACTTGCCGAGATATTTTTTCATATTAAACTCCATTCCACGAAAATCAGTTTTTAAAAAAGTGTACTTTTATATTTTATCATCTTTATACTCTATTTTCAACATATAATTGTAAACAATGTAAGACGGAGCAATTTGAGGAAATATTTTTAAATCAAAGATAAATTTATCTAAAAAAATATTCCTCGAAATAAATCCAAAAAAAATTCAAAAATGCTCTTGACAAAGGAAAACTTTAGTTATATAATATAGTGTACGATTTTGCGGCTATAGCCTAAACTATGCCCAAAATTAAGTTTTCGGGGTCACGCCCGAGAAAAATTCGGAGGTATCGCGCTTGAAGCTTGATTTAAGGCCCTTGTTAGCAGGCGATAAGCTGCTTTCATTCGATTACGAGTTGATGCTTGATACCGATGATGAAGATTCTTTGAGTTGTCTTTCAGATGCGAGTTTTCCTTCTCCCATGAAGGTTTCGGGTGATATCACCAACACTGCGGGATATATGAGAATGCGCGTTTCGCTTTCGGTGGATTACGAGTCTGCCTGCGCGCGCTGCCTTACTCCGATTTCCGGCAGTTTCACTCTCGACCTTGAGAAAACCGTAGCTCCAAGAGACGTGCTTGAAGATCTGCCCGAGGAAAAGCTCGACGATTACGTTATTATCGACGACGGATTTCTCGATATGGACGAGCAGCTTAAAGAGCAGCTTGAGCTTGAGTTCCCTTCCCGTTTCCTCTGCCATGAGGACTGTCAGGGCCTTTGCCAGAAATGCGGCAAAAACCTTAATGACGGTGAATGCGGTTGCGAAAAAAAGGAGATTGACCCAAGACTTGCTCCGCTCCAAAAGATACTCGAGCAAATGAAGAAAGAAAATAAAAATTAAGATATACGAGAATGCTGGTTTAAGCAGGCTCACTTCAGGAGGTAAACAACAATGGCAGTACCAAAGAGAAAAACTTCTCACGCAAGAAAGATGAAGAGACGTTCTAACGTTTGGAAGCTTGAGGCTCCTACGAACCTTGTAAAGTGCCCTCAGTGCGGTGAATACAACCTTGCATACAGAGTTTGCAAAGAGTGCGGCTACTACAAGGGTGTTGAAGTTGTTGCTGTTAATGGCGATAACGAGTAATTCATCTTTAAGTGAATGAAAAAAGCGGAAGTTGATTAGCGTGATACTCTTAATGGAGTATCACGCTAAACTATGATTGCCCTTACGGGCAAGTTATGAGTTATGAAATGCCCTGCGCATTGTTACGATTGGCTTCGCCAAGTTAGAGATTAGATGGGCAATCATATCATAACGCTTGCTATGCAAGCTCATAACGGCGAGCAATGCGAGCCTCATAACTCTAAACTAAAGACCAACAGAAAAAGAGATAACATTTCGGCGAACCGATTTGTTATCTCTTTCTGTCGTTATAGGGGTTGGGCTTAGCCCATAAAGCGTTTGTACGGACAAATGCGATGCTCGCACTTAGCGATGCTTTTAAATTCTCCGCTAAGGACATCGCCTATTTACGGGGGGATTTTTTTCTTTTAGCTAAATGCAGAGAAAAATCAATTACCCCTTGAAATTTTTAAAATTATAGTATATAATTATAAAGAAGTAATGTTTTTTCGCGCATATGCGTGATAAATGAGGACTTTTTTATGAAGCATGAAAGAATATATTTAAATCCCGAGGACGATAGGGTATATATCGATACCTACGTCAGGAATTCAGGCGTCCGTGAAGGAATACTCGTTGTGCCGGGCGGCGGCTACGGCGAGGTATGCACCGATAGGGAAGGCGAGCCTATCGCGCTCGATTTCTTTGCCGCCGGCTACAACGCATTCGTTCTTAATTACAGAGTCGGAAAAGAAACGGATAGATTTCCTTTCCAGCTTCTGGATGCGGCTTCGGCTATGGTCTATATAAGAGAGCATAGCGAGGAATTGAAGATCGACCCGAAGAGGGTTTTTGCGGTCGGATTTTCCGCGGGCGGTCACCTTGTCGGCTCGCTGGCTACGATGTATAAATACGATGAGGTAAAGGCGGCGTTCGGCGAAAAATATAAGCTTGTGCGCCCAACGGGTGTTATACTCTCGTACCCCGTCACCTCGGCGAATAGTCTTACTCACTCCAATACCTTTATGAGACTTCTCGGCAAGCCTCTTTCAGAATATACGGATGAGGAAAAGCAAAGATATTCTATCGATTCCGCTCTTGACGGAGAGTCATCGCCTATGTTTTTGTGGCATACGGCGGGAGATAAGACGGTCCCCGTTTTCGGAACTCTTGCCACAGCGGCGGCTTGCGCCAATGCGGGAGTACCCTATCAGCTTGCGGTCTATCCTTACGGAGCGCACGGAATAGCGCTCGGAGACGAGGTAACGGCAAGAGAGGGCAGAGGAGATATTCAACCTCTTGCGGCTCAGTGGAGAAGCGCGGCTCGGGAGTGGTTTAAGACACTGCCCGATTCGGATTTTGAAAATTAATCACCAAGGAAGGATATAAAAATGGAAAGAACCTACATCAAGGACATAGCGCCCGGCGTGTGCAAGATCTCGGGCTACGTTGAAAATTTCAGAAACAAGCGCACAATGGCGTTTATCGTCGTTAAGGATATAACGGGTAAGCTCCAGGTCACCGTTGAGAAGGAGAAGCACCCCGAGATGCTCGAGATGCTCGATAAGCTCACCATTCATTCGGTAGTAACCTTTGAGGGAGAGGTCGTTCTCTCCGAGTACGTTAAGCTCGGCGGCAAGGAGATGTATCCCACAGCAATGAAGGTCGAATCGATAGCTGAGGCTCTCCCGATCAAGGACGATTCGGATATCGACGTTAAGATGGACTACCGCTGGGTAGACTTAAGGCGCGATAAAAACCACCTTATGCTCAAGATGCAGACCACCCTTACGGCGGCTCTTCGCGAATTCCTCGTCAATCGTGACTTCATCGAGATACACACACCGAAGCTCATCGCTGCGGCAAGTGAGTCGGGCTCGGACGTTTTCGAGGTAAAATATTTTGATACCAAGGCTTATCTTGCTCAGTCCCCTCAGTTCTATAAGCAGATGGCAATGGCTTCGGGTCTTGATAAGATATTTGAGACAGGCCCCGTATTCAGAGCAGAGAAGTCCTATACCAATAAGCACGCGACCGAGTTTACAGGCTTTGACCTCGAATTCTCTTATATCGAGAGCTTTGACGACGTTATGAAGATGGAAGAGGAGCTTCTTACCTATGCTCTTGCTAAGGTCAAGGAAAAGCACGGCGATGAGATCAAGGAGCTTTTCGGAATGGATCTTACCGTTCCAACCCTTCCTTTTCCGAGAATGAAGCTTCGCGACGTATACAGCGAGCTTGAGGAAAGATATGGCTACACCGTTCCGGACGAGCTTAAGGGCGACCTTACCACCGAGGCGGAGAGAATGACGAAGAAGCTCGCGGAGGATAAGTTTGGTCACGAATTCCTTTTCATCACCGATTACGATGCTAAGGAAAGAGCATTCTATCATATGAGAGACGAGAACGGCGTTCCTCAGGGATACGACCTTATCTGGCGCGGCGTTGAGATCACCACGGGCGCTCAGCGCGAGCATAGATACGACGTTCTTAAGGCTCAGGCAGAAGAGAAGGGACTTGCAGAGGACGTTAAGTTCTATCTCGAGTTCTTCAAGTACGGCTGCCCCCCTCACGGCGGATTCGGTCTCGGTATAGACAGACTTACCATGCTCTTCCTCGGGCTTTCGATCAAGGAAGCTGAATTCCTCTTCAGAGGACCCAACAGACTGACGCCTTAAATCGGCGTCGGATGAGATCGCTTAACGATGAAATCCTGCAAAGCAGGGCGATAAAGGAAAGGAAATATAATAATGAAAATAGCTCTTATCAATGAAAACAGCCAGGCGGCTAAGAACTCTATTATTTACGATACCCTCAAGTCGGTAGTCGAGCCTCTCGGCCACGAGGTAGTAAACTACGGAATGTATTCGGCAGACGATGCCGAGCAGCTTACCTACGTTCAGATCGGTATTCTCACCGCGACCCTTCTCAATTCGGGCGCGTGCGATCTCGTTATCACCGGCTGCGGCACGGGTGAGGGCGCAATGCTCGCGTGCAACTCCTTCCCCGGAGTTCTTTGCGGACACGTAGTCGATCCTACCGATGCTTATCAGTTCACCCAGGTAAATAACGGCAACGCGATAGCTCTCCCCTTCGCTAAGGGCTGGGGCTGGGGCGCTGAGCTTAACCTTCAGTACGTATTTGAGAAGCTCTTCGTTTCCGAGTGGGGTCTCGGTTATCCCCGCGAAAGAGCTGTTCCCGAGCAGAGAAACAAGAAAATACTTGACGAGGTCAAGAAGGTTACTCACACCGATATGGTATACATTCTCGAAAATCTTGACAGAGAGCTTGTCCTCGGCGCTCTCGGAACAAAGAACTTCAAGGAGTATTTCTTCCGTGACTGCAAGTGCGAAAGAATTGCAGAGTGCGTAAGAGGTCTTCTTAAGTGAGACTGTGAGGATAACTTATGCAGTTTTTATATTGGCTTGAAAAAATCAGAAATCCCGTTTTTGACTTTATATTCTCCGCGATAACTCATCTCGGAGATGAAACGGCGTTTCTCACGGTAGCTATACTTATTTTCTGGTGTATCAATAAGAGGCACGGTTACTTCGTGCTTACCTCGGGACTTTTCGGCACAGTGCTTAATCAGGCGATGAAGCTTCTGTGCAAGATCCCGAGACCCTTCGTCAGAGACACCTCGTTTACGATAGTTGAATCGGCAAGAGAGGGAGCGGGCGGATACTCCTTCCCCTCGGGTCACTCGCAGAATGCGGCGTCTACCTTCGGCGCGATCTTCCTTACCACGAAGAAGCTTTGGCTCAAGATTACCTGCGGAGTTATTGCGGGTCTCGTTATGTTCTCGAGAATGTATCTCGGAGTGCATACCCCTTGGGACGTTATAGCGGGCGCAAGCTCGGCTATCGTTATCCTGCTTCTTCTTGAGGACGTTTTCAAGAAGGAAGAGCTTTTCAATAAGGTAATGCCCTTTTTCGTAGGCGGTCTTTTCCTTCTCACCGTAGGCTATTTCGTCTATGCGATGTTCTTTGTTGAATTGCCCGCTGAGACTCTCAATAACTACGATGCGGTCCTCAGCGGAAAGAAAAACGCATGCACCCTTCTTGGCTGCTCGATAGGTCTTATCCTCGTATACGTGCTTGATAGATTCGTCATCAAGTTTGATACTAAAGCGCCCTGGTACGCGCAGATCATCAAGCTCGCCGTTGGACTTGCTGTGGTTCTTCTTATTCAGAATCTCCTTCGCTCTCCCTTCGAAAGCCTTATGGGCGTCTACGGAAGAATTCCTCGCTACTTCCTTATGGTAGCGTTTGCGGGCGCGGTATGGCCTCTCACCTTCAAATACTTCGCTAAGATGAGAATACCTGCCTTGGATAGGCTCGGCAGAAAGGTAGCGGCTACCCGCTTCGGCAAGCTTTTCGTTGGCGATGAGTATACCGAAAGAGAAGAGCTTCCCGCGGCTTCAAAGACCGAAGAAGTGCCTACTTATTTTGGCAAGAATTCTATTCTTAAGAAGAATAAAAAGAAAAGATAAATCCGATTTTGTAAATAATAAATAGCATTTTATTTAAAATAAAGAGCTGTAAGCTAACCTGACGGAAAGCTTGCAGCTCCTTTTGTGCGCTCGGCACGCGTTACAACTTGGCGGTGGAAGTCCGCTACAGGCTTGGCAGTAGGAACTGTTAGCTGAGGGCAAGGGCGTCCGTCGTGAGGCGGAGTCTGAAGGAAGCCTAAGGCAAAGCCTCGGTCTGACG
>JAFTRA010000024.1 GCA_017462485.1 Clostridia bacterium
CAACGGTATTGCAGAAATTACTGCCCGAGGTAGTGTAGTCAAAGACCTTACCTATACTGCGTCCGTAGTCGTCGTAGTATAGCCACTCGCTGCCGACACTTGCTGCCGTATGGGTATATAGTCTGTATAGCTTTCCGTAATGAGAATAAGTATATTGACTGTCAACACTGTCATATACCACGCCCGACGTGGAGTCAAACCGGAATTCATAATAAATTCTGGATACTCTGTTCTTTGCGTCGTAGTTGCTTCTAATTCTGAATGCTTGCTCGGCACTGTCTCCCTCGTACTCGTAAAACTCCGAGAGTCTGTTATACGAATCGTACTTATAAACGGTAGTTCTATCGCTTATATGGTCTATATACTTATGTACCTGACCGTCCTTCGTATATTCGTACTCATATGCAAGCGTTCTGCTTTCACCCTCATTATACCATATCTCTATAAGATTTTCAAGTCTATCGTAAACATATTCTACCGAATAACCGTTTCCGTACGTAATTTTATTGAGCTTTCCGTTATTCTGATTGTACGTGTAGGTTGCGAGGGTATTGTCTCCCGCCCGAATTGAGCTTTGGTTTCCGAATACGTCGTAGTTAAACGTATATACGGTGGACCTTGTTTCGATTTTATTAAGCTTTTCGTCCGCTGTATACGTATAGCTTACCGATTCGTTGAGATAGTCTTCGATATATGTATTCGGGTTGGATGCGTTCCAATAAGCCGGAGTAACCGATATTAGATTTCCTCTGTAATCGTATTCGTAAGCAAGTCCCTCACCGTCTGACATCTGAAGCTCGTCTTCTCGTTCCTTTTCGGTTATAGCGGCAAGAAGGTGACCTCTTGACTCGTCGTAGAAATATCTCGTTACAGTTCCGTTAGCATCCGTAGCGCTAGTCATAACGCCGAAGATATACGAGCCCGCTTGAGTGTTGTAGGTGTAAGACGTCTTCATCGAGTTTTCGGACAGCACAAGGCTTCCGCTCGCGTTTTCCACGTAGGGAGTTACCTCTACGAGAGTGCAGAGTCCGTAAGAGTTATACGTATAATCCGTTTTGTGCTGCTCTGTCTTAACTATGAGAGAGTCCGGGTCGCTCTCCTCGTACGGATAGTCGATATCATTGTAAGCATCAACGAAATCATAGTCGATAGTATAATCTACGAGGTGGTTTGAGGTGTAGGTATAGTCTGTTATCTTACCGTAGTTATTAGCGACTCTCGTGAGATTTCTATTTGTGTCATAGTAATAGCTCTCCGTATAAAACGCGCTCTCTGTTCTTTTAAGGAGTCCGTTTGAGTAATAGTAGTATCTCTCGGTGTCCCCGTAGCTGTTATTAAGCACGGATATGTTATCAAACAGAGCGTATCCGTTATACTGATTTGAGTAATCGCAGTAAACGTCTATCGCTTTAACGTAGTCATACGTGTTTGTATCTGACGCTGCTGCCTCGTATTTGCAGCTTACGCTTCCGAGCACGTATTGCCAGCCCTCCGAGTAATTATTAAAATCGAAGGTGTGACGCACGGTTACGTCATCTGACAGTCCTTGATAATATATAACGTCAACTATAATCGCAAAGCTTCCGCTTGACGTTGCGTTTTCTGCCGCATATGCAAAGCCGGAAACGGTGAAGTTCATATTGTTATTGGCGTAGTTAAAGTTATCCGTTTCGAAAATGCGCTGCTTTACGTAGCGGTCTGATGCATTTGAGACTAACTTTACGGTGTTTCCGAAAATGCTTCCCGCATTATATACGGTAGGCGCGACTCCCGTTTCTGTGACCCAGACGTCAGAGAGACTTTGACTTGTAGCAGCAGCGCTCGTTATACCGCTTTCATCAAAGCTACCGTAGCTTACGATGCTGTGGTATGCTGTGCCTATACCCTTTGTCAAGCTTACGTTGTCAACGAAGAGGAAGCCTGTTTGTGTAGCCGAGGAGCTTGCTTCGAATTCGATAGCTACAGCTATATTGTCTCCGCCGTTTATATTGCTTGGAACGGTGAAGCTAACCGAGGCGTCCTTATAACCGCTAAAGGTAGAGCCGCCGTCATTGAGCGAAAGCTCTTCCAAAACGTTCAATCCCGAGCCGGATATTGAGTATATATGGGCTTTTGCGGTTATAAATTTGCAGCTATGTGACTGTATAGGAACGGTAAGCGTATATTCTCCCGCCTTCAAGAAAACGTATTGAGTCAGCGCGGAGCTTTCCGAGGCGGCGAGGTTTATCCATACGCTTTCGTTATTTACGATAGGAGCCTTTCCCGTGAACGTCCAATAAGAAGCGCTTACGGTTGAGACGTGCTCTGAAAAATCTCCGTTGAGAAGATAATTCACGTGGTCTCCCTCGGAGCTCGTGCTTAAGGTAAGGTTATTCTTTATATTTGCCTGCGTGCTGTATTCTCCCGTGGTTGCTCCGTATATTTCACCGTATCCTAGAGAGAAGGAATATACGCTACTCGCGCGGCCGCCGTCGTCAAGCACGTATCTTGTGGTTATATCGTCACTTGTACCGAGAGCCTCATCGTTTCCGGTGCTCTTTACGTCTGTGTATCCCGTGCCGTAAGTGAATGATACTGCTTGGCCGAGATTTTCGCTGTCTCCGTATTCTTCTGCTTTAGAAGCTCTGCCATTCCACCACGTGTATTTGATTCTATCGCTTGAATGGTAGTTTTCAACTTCGGAAAGCTTACCGCTTGATTCGTATGAATATTTGTAATCAACGCTGCAATACAAATCCTGCGTTGGATGCCAATAGGCACGGTAATATTCCTCTGTAGTGCAGTCAACGGTATCATCGACGGTCATTCCAAATTCTATTTCTCGCAGATATTTGAAATTCGTTTCCGATATGCTTCCGTTATACGTAGCGGAATATCTGAAGAACATAATATCACCGCTCGCAATATTTTGCACCGCATAAAGCATTCCGTCGATATAATGGAATTTCATCGTTGTTACGGCAGTGCTGTTCTTTGGTTTGCTCGTCATTGAAAGCGGTCTTGAATAGGTCGAGTCGTAGATGATATTTATAGCGTTTCCAACCTGGTCTGTTATTTTAGTAAGTACCCACGCGTCAGTTACGGGAACTGTATTATCATTGGTGGCGTAAGGCGTCTTTGAAAACGTTCGTGTGATTCTTGAGTCATCGGTTATAGTTATCGTGCTTGTGCCGACGGTCATTGTTTTCCCAAGTCCGTCGTTGTCAAGATAAACGTTGCCCGATTTAAAGAATGCGTGTCCCGTTCCGTCTGCGTCCTCGTATAGATAGTACGCATCTCTTGCGTACGTTTCGGTTGACGTCGTATATTCTTTCCTTACGACCGTTTCGCAGAGATTAAGCTTGAATCCGTTTGGCAAAAACTGCTCGGTATATGCCGTATCTACGTTAGGATAAATATATGCCTTGTTTCCATAAGCTGAATTATATACGAGAGTTGGGGTATAAGGCATAAGACTGTCTACGGTAGAAAACGTAGGAATGGTAAAGGTAAGGTTGCCCGTAGCAAGATTTACGCTTCCGCTTCCTGCCTTTCCCGCGCTCTGAGAGCTGTACGGCCAATAGTCCTCAAGTCCGTTCGTATTAACGTAGCTGAGTTCTATATACGGAGCAGTAGATGTAGCGGTACTTTGCGTGCTTGCTGCGGTCGAAATAGGATTTGCCACTCTCACGGTCAATGGGGTATAAGCTCCATAAGAATTGAGGACTTGACGTATCGCAACACCGTAATTCTTTTCAGGTGTTTCAATCCATTTTTTCGCAATGTCTGTAATATTCCATACGTAATAAGTTCCACAGGATGATACGTCTATAACCGTCTCGGAATACGTAGGAGCTTCGGTAGAATACCTGTTCCACGAGCTTGTTATCTCGTGTATTTGCAAGCTAGGCGTTCCGTTATCTTGACTAGCAAGGTGTTTTATAGCTAAATTTATTTCCGAAATGTAAGAATCCTCGGGAATTTCCGGAAATTCGTTTATTTTTACATATGCGGTGGTAGTGCTATCTACGCAAATATAAGGCACCTCTTCTGCAATCGTAAACGTTCCGTTTTGCGTGCTTGTAGCGATTGTCGAATTTTCATACGTTGCCTCTACCGTGGGGTCAATAATTATAGGATATACTCTTTCCTCGCTGTTCATCCATTCGGTATCTGCGCTTACTGTCAGAGTGTATTTATTTCCGCTTCCGCTGAGTGAATATCTGATAGCTTCCTTTGGCGCTACCGATATATTAGAGTCGCAAGCAACGGGTGCCGGAATAGTATATATAGTCTCTTTGGTTTTCTCGTCGGAGATAAGGACGTCGCCCGATTCCAAAAGCTCCGCTGAGAGACCCTTGAGCTTCAATTCAAAGGAGTAATTATATGAATCCTTCATTTCCTTGACTACAATGTTCTCCTTTATGTCAAAGGAGCTGACTATGTATTCAAGGTCTATGCCGGAGAGAATGTTTTCGTAGTAAACCTTTGAAGATAGCTTTTCAAGATTCATCATTTTTTGAAGCTCGGTATCTTGAAGAGCGTCGCTTCCGTTGATAACCGTTCCGGGAACGTTCTTTTCACCGCCGATAAAACTCATAGTTATGCTATAATCTTTATCCTTCAAAGTGAAAATCTTGCCGCTTCCCGTTATTTTCTTCGAGAAGCGTATGCGTGAGACGGAATTTGAAAACTCACCCGAATCTTCGGAAAGCACGTTATCTATATCCTGCCACTTTCCCGTCTCGTCCACGTAATGAACGGGGGAAGCGTACTGCGCCGCGATATACGTTCCGTCTTTCAGGTGAAAGTGCTTGACGTTTTCCTCGCGTAGCTCTTCCACTTCATAGAGAGCGCCAACGGCAACGTTTTCGCTGTCAATCGCTGAAGCCGTACTTTCGTTGCTTGCCGAGTCTTCTCCTGAAAGAGCGTCTGCTACTTCCGCGTAAATTACAGTAGGTATAACGTAGAATAGCATAACTAACGAAAGAGCCATAGATAAAACTCTTGCTCCAACGCTATGCTGCTTCAAAAATCTTAAAATGCTCGCCATTTTCTTTTTCATTTTTTTCTCCTTTCAATTTTCTGTTCTTGTGATTTTACTCGGGTATATAAGTGTTATTTAGTTTTGCAATTAGTCAATTATATACCCGAGCTACGTAAGTTAAGAAGAAGCTTTTATCTCCTCCTCGATAATGTCGGTCGCTCCGCCGCTACCGCTTATCTCATACGTTATCTTAACTCTGTACGTGCCGCTGCCGACTCCATACGTGTGCTTAAATGTACCGTACGATGATGATGAAGTATCAACCCATTCGGTAACGTCCTTCCAGAAAACGAGTAGATTTCGCTTCTGCAGAGTCGTAGTAATTCTTGCGCCTGTAGTAACTCCAGTGTAACCTTTGTATGAGAGTGTAACTTCGGCTTCTCCGTCGGAAATGACGAAATCGGAATACACGTTAGCAACGTTATTTGCTCTTGGAGATATAACGTCATCACTTGCGCTTACTACACCGGCAAAGCTAGATAATATCAGGGTTAAGCATAGCATAAACGCAAAAATTCTTTTAAATCTGGTCATATTTTCACCCCCTTCATTTTGTTTGATTTGAGCGTTTGAAAAAAATATATTTCATACCCCTCTATAAACCTACAATGCAAAAAAACGCAAAAAAGGTGCAAAAAAATTAGAAAAAATCAAAAAAATTAAAAATATTTTTAAAGCTGCACAAAATTCGAAACTTGCTTTGGTGAGAAGTGCATAAAAATTGTAAATATAAAAAAGAGATAAAGATATAAGGTAAATATAGAAATCTAAAAAATTCTTGATTTAAAGAGGCAAATATGATATAATGCAGTTGCATAATCCATACGAAAGAAGACTTTAGAAATGCCCTTTATGTTCCTTGCGGTAATAGATGATACCGCAAAAGAAGAAGACTTTTTATCTATATATCATAAATATAAAAAGATGGTCTTCAAAATAGCAGATTCCATTTTGGAAAATCCTTCGGATAGCGAGGAAGCTGCGCAGGAGACTTGGTTTGCAATCTCCGAGAATATGTCAAGCATTGAAGTTGATAACGAAGAGAGAACCGAGCGCTACATAAGAAAAGCCGCAGAAAGCCAGTGCTTTATAATCTTAAGAAAAAATAAAAAGATACCGAAGACTGTAGAAATGTCGGTACTGTGTTCGATACCCTCTGATGAAAATATTGAAACAGATCTGGAAGTTGAGGAAGAGGTTGGAAAGGTAATTAAATGTATTACCTCTATGCCGAAGGCTTATAGAGATGCATTAACTCTTTTCTATCTGGATAAACTAAGTCCGACGAAAATAGCCAAGCTTTTAGGAGAGCCTATCTCTACCGTAAAAAGCCGATTGAGAAGAGGAAATAAAATCCTTGAGAAAACGATAAAGGAGATGAAGCTTGATGACTAAAAGTGAAATTTCAATAATCAGAAAAGCTCTTCTCAAAATCGATGAATGGGAGCGCAACTATTACGCAAAGCTCCCCGAAGTAAATCGCACTCCAAGTGAAAAATATCTTTCCTCTATTCAGTCGCTTTTCTCTAAAAAGCATGAGTCGCGTTTTACTCCAAGAAGAGCCGCTGCGATAATTATTATTGCCGCTTTGATTGCGGGATTGGTAGGTTGTGCCTTCGTATTCAGAAAGCCAATTCTTAACTTTATTGAAGAGAAATGGGGAGATGATACGAAAATGACCCTGCCCGATGGATACAAGGAAAGAATAGAAGTCGCTTATATGCCATCATACGTGCCGGAAGGATATCTACAATTTGATAGAGTAATAGACGATCGTATTGTTGAAGTCAATTACGCAAAGTATGATAAAATTATTTCTTACAGTCAATACGCTCCTACAAATGCCAGCATAATATATGATACAGAAGACGCGCCATACGAGGTTGCGTACATAGGAGATCAAGCTGTCTATTACATAAGCAAATACAACGATTACGGCTTGATATGGGAAGACGGTGATTATACCTATTCTATGACGATTCCTAACGAGCTTCCGTGGGAAGAGGTAGAAAAAATCATTTTGAGTATCAAAGCTGTGGAATCTTGAAGTTAGAAAATTTAATTCTTCGAAAAAACAAACAGCTCAAAACTAAAGCAAAATAAAAAGCGGGCAAGCTCGAAAAAAACAAGCTTGTCCGTCTTTTTTGTAAATAATAGTTTTCAAATATTGCAGTTTTCTATGATTTAAATATCAGAACGCCCATTCGCCGTTCTCGAAAATTTTAACCTCGTTGTCGTTCTTGTCAATGCCGACAATAGAGAGGTCGCGAGTTCCTATCATAAAGTCAACGTGAGTTACCGAATCATTGATTCCGAGTGCGTGAGCCTCGTCGTCGGTGTATTTTTCAAAGTCACGAAGAACGTTCGTGAAGCCCATTCCGATAGCGAGATGGCAGGCAGCGTTTTCGTCATAGAGAGTATTGTAGAAGAGAACACCGCTTTCGCGTATGGGAGATGAGTAGGGAACGAGCGCGCATTCGCCAAGATAAGCTGCGCCCTCGTCTGCCGAGAGCATCTCGGAAAGAAGCTCCGCATTCTTTTCAGCGCCTGATTCAACGACCTTTCCGCCCTCAAACTTCATCCAGAAGTTTTCGATAAGCTGACCGCCGTAGGAGAGGGGAAGAGAGGCGTAAACGATACCCTCCGCCTCGCCTCGCTTGGGCGAAGTGAAGACCTCCTCGGTAGGAATATTGGGGTTGAAATATACGCCCTCGGTGGTGGTATCTCCGCCGCCCTGGAAGAGAGCCTCGGGGATAAGACCTACCGTAAGGTCTGTTCCGTTTTCAGAGTGGTATATAAGCTTCTTCAAGCCGAGCGAGTTAAGGTAGCTCGATTTTTCGATAAGATTTTTGTTGTGCTTTTCCCATTCAAGCGTGGGGTCGTCGTAAACACGAGAGGTATCGAGAATAGCTTCCCAAAGCTTTTCAACAGCCACCGAGGTTCTCATTCCGGGGAATACCTTTTTAGCCCAAGCCGCGCCGGGAACGCCTGCGATGCACCACTGATATCTGTTTTCCATCTTTCGTCTGATAGGCTTGATAGCAAGCGAGCGAGCCGCTCTTGCCTTGGAATATTTCTTCTGATTTACGCCCTTAAGACCGTCGGGGTCCTCAGAGGTGAGATATATTTTTGCGGGGAGAACGTCGAGCTGATGCTCCCATCTCTTCATCTGCCAATCCTCGAGCGTTGAGAGCGTCTTCTGACTCTGATACTTTACCGCAAGCTTTTCGAGAGGCTGGTAATCCCAGTCAACCGAAACCTTTTTTGCGCCGAGCTTGTAGCATTCCTCGACGAGCATTTTTACGAACTCGGGTTGGTCAAGCTCCGCTACTATCATAACCTCTTGACCTTTTTTTACGTTAGCGCCTACCGAAGCAATTAAGTGAGCGTATTTTTTAAGTCTTGTCTTGTTCATTTTTTATCCTCTATTCATTATACTTTAAATTTCACGAAGCACGTTTTTGATAAATTCCCATACCCTCGCAAACGAGGAAATTGAAAGATGCTCCTCGGTAGTATGGATATCGAAGTTATCCGGGCCGAGCGATATGCAGTCAAGCCCGTCAATTTTGTTTGAGAAAATACCGCATTCAAGTCCTGCGTGTATGGTAATAACCTTTGCCGCCTTGCCGTACATATCCGAGAATACACGGCACGCAACGTCTCTTATATGCGAGTCCTTTTTATATTCCCAAGCGGGATACTCGCCTCGAACGGAAACCGAAGCGCCGTGTTTTTTTGCCGAGTCCTTAAGGCAATTTATAAGCTCTGCCTTTGCGTCGCTCTTCGACGAGCGCACCGAAACGGTAAACTCCATTTTATACTCTGTAAGATGCGCAATTCCGAGGTTTTCCGAGCTTTCAACGAGCCCCTCAATGTCACGGCTCATAGCGATAACGCCAAATCTCGTTTCATTTAGTATGGAAAGCGTGCGCTCGGTTGATTCCTTGTCAAGCGCGGCAGCTTCGCACTCGCACTCAACAAGTGTGAACGTAGCATTCGGCTCGGTGTCCTTGTAGCGAGCGAGAATTTCGCTCTTTTTCTCTTCAAATGCGGTAAAGATATCTTCGCCCGCAAAGAAGCAAGCCGTACATTCACGGGGGATAGCGTTATCCTTTGTTCCGCCCTCAAGCGAAGCGAGGCGAACCTCTTTAAGTGATGCGAGCACTTCCGCCGTGAGCTTTATTGCGTTTGCGCGCCCCTTGTCAATCTCAACGCCGCTGTGACCGCCAAGAAGATTTGCCACGGAGAGCTTGTAGGCTTTCAGAGCGCAAGCCTCACGGCTTACGTCAAAGCTTATATCAACTCTCGCGCCGCCTGCGCAGCCGACGGTGAATATACCCTCGTCGTCGGAGTCTATATTTATCATAAGCTTTCCGTCGAGCTTCGAGGTGTCAAGAGCGTCAGCTCCGAGAAGTCCCACCTCCTCGTCAGAGGTGAAAAGCATTTCAAGGCTTGGGTGGGGGATATCGTCTGACTCGAGAAGAGCCAGCATATACGCAACGGCAACTCCGTCGTCACCGCCAAGCGTTGTTCCGCGAGCGCGGAGAAAATCTCCGTCTCGGTATATTTCAATACCTTCGGTCTCCATATCCTTCGTTGAGTCGGTGACCTTTTCCGCAACCATATCCGTGTGCCCCTGGAGAATAACGGTGGGGCGGCTCTCATATCCGCTGAAAGCTCGCTTCTTTATGATTACGTTGTTGGCATCGTCTCTTACGTATTCAAGTGAATGCGCCTTTGCAAAGCCCTCAAGATAATCGGCAATCGGTGCTGTGTTATACGAGCCGTGAGGAATTTTCGAAATTTCTTCAAAATAATAGAACACTCGCTCGGCGCTCTTATATTCGGGAATGTTTAACATACTTTACTCCATTCTGTCAAAACAACTCGGTATATAGTCAACACCTGCCTTGAAAAACTGATAGACTAGGGTAAGTATCGGCGTTTATTTGCGCAAGCGTTGACTAAAAATATACTACCAATATATTTTACATTAACTTCTCCGCTTTTTCAACAGAAAAGTTGACTTTTTATAAAAAAAGTTGTAAAATATTTTACAACAATACTCTTTGACGGAGAAATCTAAAAATGAACGATTTTAAAAAATCCTTTTTTGAATTTATTGAAGCCTCAAAAACCGCGTATCACACGGTAAAGGAAATATCCGAAAGACTCGAGGCAAATGGATACACGCGTCTTTATGAAAGCGAAATGTGGAATCTTACCCTCGGCGGAAAGTATTACGTCGTGCGTAACGGTTCGTCGCTTATAGCGTTTGTTAATAACGGCGGCAGCTTTATGATAGCGGCTTCGCACTCTGATTCTCCTGCCTTCAGAGTCAAGGGTGACTCTGCTATGGGAGCATACGTAAAGCTCGATACCGAAAAGTACGGCGGCCTTATAAATTATACTTGGCTCGATAGACCTCTCACCGTTGCGGGCAGAGTAACAGTAAAAGCGGACGGTGGGCTTGAAACTCGCCTTGCCGATATAGGCGGAAAAACTCTCGTTATCCCCAGCCTCGCAATTCATATGAACAGAAATGTTAACGAAAGCTGTAAGCTGAATCCCGCAAAGGAGCTTCTTCCGCTTGCGTCTCTTTCGGGCAAGGGCGGAGAGCTTTTTGAGCTTGTCGCAAGCTCGGCTTCCGTAAAGAGAAAGGATATAGTGTCGCACGAGCTTTTCCTTGTCTCAAATGAAGCGCCCGTCTCCTTCGGCATGAACAACGAAATGGTACTCGCTCCGAGACTTGACGACCTCGGCTGCGTTTACGCATCGCTCTCTGGTTTCCTTTCGGCAGAAAAGAGCGAGTCAACTCCCGTTCTCGCAGTGTTTGACAATGAAGAGGTCGGCTCTGAAACCAAGCAGGGTGCGGCTTCAACGTTCCTCGGGGACACGCTTCGCAGAATTGCAGGTGAAACGAGCGAATATTTAACACGCATAGCCTCTTCCTTTATGATAAGTGCCGATAATGCGCACGCATTACACCCGAATTATCCCGAAATGGCGGATAAAAACAACGCTCCCCTGTTGGCAGGCGGCATAGTTATAAAGTACAACGCAAATCAGCGTTACGCAACCGATGCCGTATCCGAGGCGTTGTTCCGTGAGATTTGCGGCAAGGCAAACGTAAAGGTGCAGACCTATTACAATAGAGCAGACCTTCCCGGCGGCTCAACGCTCGGCTCAATTTCGGATACAAAGGTGTCCGTACCGACCGTTGATATAGGAATTCCGCAGCTCGCTATGCACTCTGTAAACGAGTGCGCAGCGCTTTGTGACGTATGCGATATGGAAAAGGTTATGACGGAATTCTTCTCAAAATCTCTCACCGTAACAGGCGAAAAGATTTTGATAAAGTGACGCAAATATAAAACTTTAAACAAGAGCGGCTGTCTTTAGAGACAGCCGCTTAACTATTAAGGGAATATTATTCTGCAGGCAGCTTGCAAACGTCAACCCAAGAGCATTCTCCCGAATACCTTTCAAGCTCGGGGATAGTCAGCTCTATCGCACTGTTAGAGCTTCCGCAAGCAGGGAATACCGTTTCAAAACGCTTCAAGGACTTGTCAAGATAAACCTTAACTCCCGCGTTTATCGCAAAGGGGCAAACTCCACCTACCGCATGACCGATAAGAGACGGCACCTCGTCGGGCGTGAGCATTTTTGCCTTTGCTCCAAAGGTTGCCTTGTACTTTGAATTGTCTATCTTTGCGTCACCTGCGCACACGATAAGAATTGGATTCTCCCCCACCTTAAAAGAGAGGGTTTTTGCAATTCTGCAGCCCTCGGTGTGCAAAGCCTCTGCCGCAAGCTCAACCGTTGCGCTTGACACGTCAAATTCCAGTATTTTATTGTCAATACCGTATTTTTGAAAATAATTCTTTACATTTTCAATACTCATAGTTTATTATTCCTTGTTTCTACGTCGGTAACTTGAAGATTTCTTTCCGAAACCTTAAACGAGATTTCATAATCTGCAAACGCAAAGGTATATATCCTGTTCTCGTCGTCGATGTATGACGGTCTCGGGTCGTTTTCTAAAATTTTAATAAGGCTTTTTTGCTTTTCTTCTGCTACGGTGGATAAAAGCTCGCTTGGGAAATCAACCTCAAGCGAGTAGTCCTTTACCTCGTCGGCAAAACCGCAGGTAGCCTCGGGGTGACTGTCGGTATAAGCGAGGTAAGGCTTGACGTCGTATATAGGAGTTCCGTCAAGCATATCCGCTCCCGATACTATCAGAACGGTGCCCTCGTCTTTGGTTTCTCTTATCTCGAGAAGCTTCACCGAGGAAAGCCCTATCGGATTCGGTCTGAAGGGCGAACGGGTTGCAAAAACTCCCATGCGTTTGTTTCCGCCAAGTCTTGGCGGGCGCACTGTCGGAGACCAGTCGTCTCTTACCGATTTTGAAAATTGCCATATAAGCCAAAGATGCGAGTAGCCCTCGATTCCTCGAAGCGCTTCCTTCACTCTGTATTTAGGCTCGAAAACTATTTTTGATATAAAGCCGTCGGTAATTCCGCTTTGCCTTGGAATACCGAACTTCTCTTTAAAGTCGTTGTGTATAGTTGCAATAATTTTCATTCTAGAAGTTTTCTCCCGCATAGCCCCAATGCGAAAATTCAGCGTAATTAACGTAAATTCTGTCACTGGGAACACCGAGAACTCTGTTTACCGTGTCGCATATAGCGTGAGTCATATCGTCATACGACTTTTTTGAAGCGCCGCCCAAAAGCTCAACGCTTACCATGGCGGTATCTGCGTCGTTGTTACCTCTGAATGCCATTCTACATCCGTCGGTAAAATTCAGCATAAGCCAAGCCTCTGTCTTACCTGGAATAAGAGTTATTATTTTTCCGAATTCGCGCGTGAGCTCCGCTTCTTGAGTCTCACTGATTTTAGTTGTAGTTTTTAAATTAATTAAAGGCATAACTAGCTCCAAACATAATATATTGTATATAATTATTTACATTTACGGGATTTTATAACGGTTATTTACCGAGGCACTCCTCTGAAAAGTCCTTGTATAAATAGAGCGAGCCGCAGATTATAGTGAGCTTTCCTCTCAAAATAGCTTCTGCGTATGCATCGGCAATTTCCTCAAAATAAGAGCCGAAGAAGCCGAGACTCTCAGCTCTTTCGGACAACTCCTTTGCGCCGGAAGCTCTTGGATTGTTTTTAACCGTGGTAAATATAAAATCGGTTTTTCCGCCCAAGGAAAGCATTTTAAGAGAATCGGCAATTTCCTTGTCACGCATGCAGGCGAAAATTACCGTTTTGTCGGCATTTCCGAAGTATCTTTCGATAGAAGACGTAAGAGCTGCAATTCCGTTTTCGTTATGACCGCCATCGTAAATAACGGTCGGATTTTCTCTTATAATCTCGAATCTTGCGGGATTCTTCGCGCGCCTGATTCCGCTTCTGATATGCGCTTCGGGAATGCCGAGCGCAATAGCGCCAAGCACCGCAAGCGAGGCGTTTTCAATCTGATGGAAGCCTGATATTCCGCATATCAAGTCCTCAATGCCACCGACCGAGAATTTTTCACAAGTTCCAATAGCGCCAAGAGATTTCGGCTCCGCTACGATAAGCTTAACGCCACAGCCTTCGGCAGCGCCCGAAAGGGCGGGCATAGCCTCGTCGTCTTGCTTAACGGTAATAACCGCGCCGCTTCCCGATTTCTTTTTTATGATACCTGCCTTCGCCTTTGCGATTTCGGCAATAGTGCTGCCAAGGTAACCCGTATGGTCTATACCGAGTCTCGTTATTATCGCAAGCTCGTTTCCGTCTATAACGTTCGTTGCGTCAAATTCACCGCCAAGACCAACCTCGAGAACGACGTAATCGCATTTTCTTTTCTCGAAATATATAAATGCCGCAGCAGTCCATATCTCAAATTGAGTGGGCGGAATACCGAGCTTTTTCTCAACGCTTGCCGAAATCGGCTCAAGCTCCCGGAGGATTTCCTGAAGCTTTTCGTCTGAAATATCAATGCCGTTAACGCTTATTCTTTCATTAACTTTAATAAGGTTTGGCGAAATGTATTTTCCCGTAACGAAGCCGGCGTCCTCAAGAATGCATGCCATATTTGCAGAAACCGAGCCCTTTCCGTTAGTTCCGGCTACGTGAATAAACTTTAATTTTTTTTCGGGGTTTCCGACGGTATCAAGAATCATAGCGATTCTTTCAAGACCGGGAACAGTAACAGCCTGAAAGCTGTTGGCGTATTCTTTAAACTTATTGTTTTTCATATTGAATTCCAAGCGGCTTCATGAGCGCCTTTAAAATAAAGTGGTAGGTAATTATACGAATAGGAAGATTTATAACTGCGTTAAGTGTCCTCGTCGCAAGGGTGAATCCGGGTGTCCAATCATAGAGAATAACAAAGATGGGGGATTTTAAAAGAATCTCGATAAAAATTGCTATCAGTGAGAAGCAAAGCACGGTTCTTTTTGCAGAGTGCTTCTTCTTATAGAAGAAAAATCCCATAATAACTCCCGAGAGTGCCTGGCAAAGCGTTATCCATAAGTTAGGCGCATAGCCTGAAAAGAGAGAGCCTATAACGTCAGCCGTAAGATATGATAGAGCTGCGTAAAGCGGTCCTGCAACGTATGAGGTGATAGCGATAGGAAGAAAGCCTATTTCGAATCTGAACGGCGTTCCCTCAGGCGAGAAGCCTAAAAATCGGGTGAAAATCACCGAAAGCGCTACCATAGCGCAGCTAAACGTAAGTGTGAAAAGCTTGCTTTTGTTATTCTTTTTTTTCAAAATAAAAAACACCTCCATAGTACAGATTTACATCTTCCGAACCAGGAGGTGATTAAATTCAGGACTGCAAACGTTAAACGAACTAAAAAATCTGTAGATTTTATAAAGCTGAAAAACGTTTTTCTAATCACTTGAGGAACAGTGGGATGCGACCGATAAACCGCAGGGAAAAGAGATGCTTCCCATTCGTCCCTGTGACAACTCCCCGTCCACAAGGCACTAAACGCTTACCGATCTACTCTGTCAGCTATAATACTTGTTAGTTTGGTCTTTACGGCTATGTAGTTATTTTACCACAAAACGATAAAGAAATCAACACTTTTGAAAGAAAATAAGAGAAAATATAATTTTCCGACGCTCTTCAACACTAAAAACGCTCGAATTCTGTATAAAAACAAAGATTTTTGAAAATAACGGTACGGATTTTTATTGCAAAAACCGTTTTCTTTGCTTTCTTCTAAAAAATAGCGAAAAATGGTATTTATCAAAGTAAATTCGGTTGAAATATCGGGAAAAATCGGAAAAATCTCGTCTTGACAGAATAATATTGATTTTCTTTCAAAAATGTGCTAGAATAGTAATATAAAATTTGCGAGGTGCTATATGAATTTTTCGGAAATTGCAAAGAACCGTCAGTCTTGCAGAAGCTATGACGAGTCAAGAGCGGTCGAAAGAGGAAAAATAAACGCTATCCTTGAATCTGCCAGACTCGCTCCGTCCGCCTGCAACGGTCAACCTTATCATCTTACCGTTTGCGAGGGTGAGAGCGCAAAGGCGGTTGCAAAAGCGACGCAGGGGATGGGAATGAATAAGTTCACCTCATCCGCTCCCGTAATGCTCGTTATTTCGGAGAAGCCCTACGTAAAAAGTGCCGCGATAGGCGCAAAGCTTAAGAAAAACGATTATCGCTCAATAGATATAGGTATCGTCTCTGCGTACATTACGGCAGAAGCGGCTGCGCTGGGCCTCGGAAGCTGCATTTTAGGTTGGCTTGACGACGCAAAAATACGTGATATATGCGCTCTTGACGCTCCCGTGCGACTGGTAATCTCCATAGGTTATGCGGCAGATGACGAAAAATTCCGCGAAAAGAAGCGTAAGAATATTGAAGAGCTGGTCTCGTTTAAGGGCTGATGCGCCGGGAAGTTAATTTTGGAATATAAGGAGTATGTATGAAGCTTGTATCTTGGAACGTAAACGGATTTCGCGCCGTTCTTACTAAAGGATTTGAAGAGATTTTTAATTCGCTTGATGCCGATATTTTTGCCTTGCAGGAAACGAAAATGCAAGAGGGGCAGGCGAATTTCGCCCCCGATGGCTATAACGTATATATGAGCTACGCAGAGAAAAAAGGGTATTCCGGAACTGCCGTGTTTGCTAAGCAAAAGCCGCTCTCGGTTTCATATGGCATTGACGGTAAGCATACCGACGAGGGAAGAGTTATAACGCTTGAATATGATAATTTTTATTTCGTAACCGCCTACGTTCCCAATGCGCAGGATGAGCTTCGGCGTATTGCCTACCGTATGGAGTTCGAAGACGATATGCGAGAGTACCTTATTCGGCTTGGTAAAACCAAAAGCGTTATTTATACGGGTGATTTGAACGTCGCAAAAGAAGAAATTGATATTAAAAATCCCAAGGCAAACGCAGGAAAAGCAGGCTTTTCCGACGAGGAGCGAGGCAAAATGCGTGAGCTTCTCGCAAGCGGCTTTTCTGATACGTTCAGAACGCTTTATCCCGATACTGTCAAGTATTCCTGGTGGTCATACCGCTTCCACGCGAGAGAAAACAACGCAGGCTGGCGTCTTGATTACTTTATAGTTTCGAATTCTCTTATGCCGAGGGTAGTGGACTCCAAAATACACAACGACATAATGGGCAGCGACCATTGTCCTGTTGAGCTTGATATTGATATTTAACCGGGTTTACTATTGCTTTTTGAGGTCTCAATGGAGAGCAGCATTTCAAAATGCGCCAAAAGAATAACTCGGCTTTTAGCTTCTGCAAATAAATATATTTTTTGAATTTACAAAAATCCACCTATAGTAGAAAACACGGCTTATTTTTACATTGCAAAGCAGGGTAATCTACAACAGGTGGGTTTATTTTTTGCGTTTTTTGTGCTATAATTGACTCGTAAAAAAAGAACGGAGAGTGTTATGGACCCTAAAAGCATTGGAAAAACTATTGCTTCCTTACGAAAGAAGCAAGGACTTACTCAAAGCGAGCTTGCGCAAAAGCTTAACGTGAGCAATAAGGCGGTAAGCAAGTGGGAAAACGGTCTGTGTTACCCGGATATTGAGCTTTTTCCCATGATTGCGTCTCTTTTTGGTGTTTCCGCTGATTATTTGATGATGAAGAAAAAAGGAATCGGAGTAGCGGGAACGATAGTTATCGATATAGTAAAAAGCATAGATTCATATCCAACGATTGGAACTCTTACCAACATAACTTCCGTCTCGTCTGCGGTAGGCGGATGCGTATCAAACGTTGGCATAGATCTTGCGAGAATGGACCCTCAGCTATCCGTGTCGGGATACGGAAAAATCGGAAATGATGAGAATGGCAGATTTATACTTTCGAAGCTTGTCGAAAACGGAGTAAATATAGACGGTATCGTATATTCAAAAGATCGTGGAACAAGCTTTACGGACGTAATGAGCATACCTGCCGGTGAGAGAACCTTCTTCCATACCAGAGGCGCAAACGCAGAGTTTTGCCCCGAGGACATTGACGTAAAAAAGTTGAATTGCGATATATTCCACATAGGCTATATTCTTTTGATGGACAAATTGGACGCTCCCGACAGTGAATACGGTACTGTATTGGCAAGACTTTTGGCAGACGTACAGCGTGAGGGAATTATGACCTCGGTGGATATGGTAAGTCAAAGTGACGGCAACTACGCCGATAAGGTTATACCTGCTTTGAAATATTGCAATTATTTCATTGTCAACGAAATAGAAATATGCGGTATATTCGGTCTTTCTCCCCGCAAAGAAAACGGTGAGATAGACGTATCCTGTGTGCGCCGCGCTATGAAGCTTGCGGCTGAAAACGGTGTCAGCACCAAAGTAATCGTTCACGCAAAGGAAATAAGCTTCCTTTACGACGTCAAGTCGGGTGATTTTATCTCCATGCCATCGCTCAAAATTCCTAAGGAGGAGATACTCGGCAGCGTTGGTGCCGGCGACGCATTCTGCGCAGGTTGCCTTTACGGACTCTATCATCACTATACGGATAAGAAAATACTTGAGTTCGCTTCCGCAGCCGCTGCTTGCAATCTCTTTGCCGCAAATTCGATAGACGGAATGCGCTCCGCTGAAGAGATACTTAAGATGCCGGAAAAATACGGCAGATTAGAATTGACGCACTGAAATGAAAAGAAAAGCTTACAAAAATAGGCAAACAAGCTAACGTTCTACACGAAAAGGTAAAAATTAAATAACGATTTCATAGGAAAGGAATACATATTATGCTTGTAAATCTTAACGACGTTTTGTACGACGCTCAGAAAAACGGATACGGAGTAGGACTTTTCAATACTACCGATACCGATATGCTTGAGGCTGTAATTTCAGCCGCGGAGGAGCTTCGCTCTCCCGTTATCATAGGAACTGCCGAGGTGCTTCTTCCTTACGGTGAGCTTAGCCTTGTAGCTCCCGCTTTTGTAAGCGCGGCGAAGAGGGCAACCGTACCCGTAGTTCTCCATTATGACCACGGCGTTACATTTGAGCGCTGTATGGAAGCGCTTAAGCTTGGTTTTTCCAGCGTTATGTTTGACGGCTCTGCTGACGATGTTGAAGAAAACCTTAAAAACACCAGAGAAATCGTAAAAATAGCGCACTCCTTCGGCGCAACCGTCGAGGGTGAAATAGGCCACGTAGGTCAGGCATCCAGCTCTGATAACGAGGTAACCGATATGTACACCACTCCCGACGAAGCAGAGGCATTCGTTGCAGCAACAGGCGTTGACGCTCTTGCTGTTGCAATAGGAACTGCTCACGGAGCATATAAGAGCGCTCCCAAGCTCGATATCGAGCGTCTTGCCGCTATCCGTGAAAGAATTCAGACGCCCCTTGTTCTTCACGGCGGCTCGGGACTCTCCGACGACGATTTCAGAAACACTATCAAGAACGGTATAGCAAAGGTAAACATCTTCACCGACCTTTGCATAGCAGGCGAGCACGCTATGCGTGATAATGCGTCCGACGGCTCTCGCGGTATGTACGGATATCTTGAAACGAGAAACGCAAAGGTTGCGGCTATGAAGGAAGAGGTTAAGAAGAAAATGCTCCTCTTCGGCTCCGCAGGCCGCGTGAAATAATAGTTAAATAAAAGTGAAAGGATAAGTCCGCTATATGCCGACCTATCCTTTTATTAGCTGGAATGTTTTCTCAAAACTGTGAGAAATGTTGAGAATTTTCCAATATTAAGAACGCTATTGCGAGGAAAAATAAAATGTTTTATACTTTCAGTAGAAGCGTTGTGATATGATTAGCCTCAACCTTGGCGGAGTCAATAATAACAATGCGTAGCATTTTATAACTCATAACTTGCCCATAGGGCAATTATAACTGCAGCGTGAATACTCCATTAAGAGTATCACGCTACTCATTAGGAGGTTCTACAGTATGAGATTTAATCAAATTTGGAGCGGTAGAAATTGCACAAAGGCCGCAGATGAATGGTTTTTTGTAAGTGTTCCCGGAAATATACAGTATGATTACGGTGTTTTTCATAATTTTGATGATTTAAATTATTCCGACAATTACAAGCAATTTATTCCATTAGAGGACGACCATTGGGAATACAGAGCTGTTCTGTCCTATGATAAAAGAGAAGACGAGCGCGTTTTCTTTGTCAGCGGCGGTATTGATTACAAATACGACGTACATATAAACGGAGAAAAAATCTATTCATACGAGGGGATGTTCCGTGGCTTTGAGGTGGATTTGACCGAGAAGCTGAACGGTAGAGAGGATATTCTTACTATTCACATCTATCCTCACCCAAAATCCACAGGCGGTAGAGTTAACACTCGTGACGAAGCTGATCAGAGCTGCAAGCCTCCGCTTTCATACGGTTGGGATTTTAATCCCCGGCTGCTTAACTCGGGAATGTGGGAAGAATCCTACATTGAGACGCGCGGAAAATCTTATATCGGAAATACCGAGGTTATGGCAAAGCTCTCCGACGATCTCGCGGTAGGTAGGGTTACCTTTAATTTTACTTGCGAGATTCCTTGTAAGACCGCCATTTACGATATGGACGGAAATCTCGTTTACGAGGGAACAGACAGAGAGGTCACGGTAAATAATCCTTCGCTCTGGTGGTGTAACGGGCAAGGCACACCATATCTCTACCGATGGGAGATTTCCAACGAAAGTGAAAGCCGAAGCGGCAATCTCGGCTTCCGTACACTTCGCCTAGTGCGGAACAAAACCGAGACTCTCACGTCATTCCCAAAGGGAAGATACGCAGCTCCCATTACCGTGGAGCTTAACGGCAGACGCATTTTTGCCAAGGGAACCAACTGGGTAGCTCCCGCACTTTTCTGGGGACATTTGAATGAGGAAATATACGAGGAGCATATAAGGCTCGCTCACGACGCAAATATGAATATGATTCGTATGCACGCCGGCTCGGGCAGACCAAAGAGATTCTTCTATGATATGTGCGATCGCTACGGTATTCTTCTCTGGCAGGAATTTCCTCTTGCATGCAACAATTACGTAGCAACTCCGCGTTATATGGAGATTCTGAAGTCCGAGGCAACGGCTATCGTCACCGATTTTCGCCATCACCCTTGTCTTGCGTTCTGGTGCGGAGGCAACGAGCTGTTCAATGACTGGTCGGGTATGGACGAGCAGTCTCACGCCCTTAGACTTCTAAATAAAATTTGCTTTGAGTTGGACTATGATCGTCCATTCATATACACTTCACCTCTCATCGGCATGGCGCACGGTGGATATACGTTTTACGACGAGCAGCAAGGAGGAGAAACTCTACGGGCGTTCCAAAACTCCGAAAATACGGCTTATCCCGAATTCGGTATTCCGTCCATCACTAACGCAGAGCTTTTGCGCAAGGTGATTCCAGAGGATGAAATAGCCTTTCCTATCCCATATACGAAATCATGGATTACACATCACGGATTTGATGCATGGGGACACCAAAGGTGGCTTTGCCAGGACGTTCTTGCGCGTTACTTCCCCAGGGCGACTACTCTTGAGGAAATGGTTGCACAATCAGAATGGCTTCAAAGTGAGGGTTATCGAGGTTTATTTGAAGAGATGCGCCGTCAGTGGCCCAGATGTAGCATGGCGCTCAACTGGTGCTTTAACGAGCCCTGGACCACAGTTGGAAACAATACTCTCCTAGCTTTCCCATCTCATCCAAAGCCTTCGTATTATACTGTCAAGAGCGCATTGCGTCCGACAATTTTCAGCGCAAAGATTGAAAAATTCGTCTGGCTCGCGGGCGAGACCTTTGAGGCAGAGATATGGCTTCTTAACGATTCACCGTATTCGGCAAAGGGAACTGTACGAGTTACGCTAACGCTCGGAGAAGAAACCGTTGAGCTTTTGGAGTGGCGCGCCGATACTACGGAAAATGCCAACAAGCAGGGTCCCACAGTACGTTTCAAGCTGCCGAAAATCGACGGTATTGACCGATTGACTTTAAATCTTATTGCCGAGAACGGAATGGAAAATGAGTACGTTTACCAATACCGTCCAACCAAAAAGATAGTCAACCTTCGTGCCAATAACGGAGTAGAATGATGTAAAAATTCAAAATAAAAAGCGGATGATCATTTTCCTGATTTAACCTTGACAGGAAATTGGTATCCGCTTGTTTTTTGTTCTAATATTAACGGTAGTCTTTTATTGAATTGAGCGAGTCCGTCCGTTGAAGCTACTGCCGTAGGTCTGTGCTTTAGCTTGGATAAAATAAACCGATATTTTATAGGTTTGTATTATTCCTTCGCCACCACAAATTCGGTTTTGGGATAGGATTCCTTAGTTTCATCGGGAAAGTCGTAATCGCTTATGACACAGTCAACCTCGGAAAAGTCGCAGAATATGGCTTGGAACGGCTGGTCTATCTTGTTGTGGTCCACGAGATAGAAAACTCGGGCGGCATTATTAGCTATTGTTTTGAAAAGAAGGTCATAAATACCGGCTGATATCAATCCATCCCGAGTGACTGCTCCTGTTGCAAAGAACATTTTGTCAACTCTGTACCTTGAGGCGTTTTGTACGGTTTCCGTGCCGCAAAGCATACATGGCGCCTCAACGACGGTGCCGCCAAGGCAAATAACCTTTACGTCGTGAACGGAGAGGTTGGCAGCGAGAAAAATGTTATTTGTAATAACCGTTAAATTCTTTTTGCCGATCAGATATTGCTCCATACACTGAGCGGTGGTTGAGCTGTCAATATAAATCGTATCGCCGTCCTGCACAAATGAAGAAGCCATACGTCCTATGAGCTTTTTTACTGTATGCATCTTGTGCGCGCGGAAGGGGATCGTTACGTATTTCGTACGAACGGGCTCAACTCCTCCGTAACTGCGGATTATAAGCTGACGTTTTTCCAGTGCGTTTAGGTCTCGGTTGATAGTTGCAGAGCTGTATTGCAAAGCGCCTATCAGATGCTTTACCGTAACGTACCCTTGCTGCTCTAGTATATCAAGTATTTGCTCTTGCCTTTCCTTTGAGGTCATAGCTCTACTCCCCTTACGTATGTGTTGTTTTCTTTATTATATCATCATTTTCTCAAAAATGCAACACATAAATGAGAAATGTTGAGAATTTTCCAATATTAAGAACGCTATTGCGAAGAAAGTTGAAATGTTGTATGCTTTTAATAGGACGTATTCCATGAATTTGAAAGACGAGTCGATACGACCGATTTAAAGAATAACAAATCAATATTGTAATAGAGGAGAAAATGCATGAAAATTGTTGCAGTAAGCGATCATTTTGTGAGAACGGAGCATTACGAGGCTTGCTTTGCGAAGTATCCGGAGTACGAGTTGAAAACCATATTTTTTGGAACAGAGGACCGCATTGAAATGCGTGATATATTCCACAAAATTGAACGTAACGGCCCTGAGGCATGGCCAATCCCCGACGAGCTTTACGAGGCTGTTGAGGATGCCGACGTGCTTATGGTTCACACCTGTCCCGTCCCTGCCTCACTTATTGCTCGCGCTAAAAAGCTTCGCGCTATACTAACAAATCGCGGAGGACTTGAAAACATAGCAGTTGATGAGGCAACGAAGCGCGGAATTCCCGTGCTTAATAACCCTGCGCATAATTCTAACGGAGTATGCGAGCTTGCGATTGGATTGATGATTACCGAAACGCGTAACGTAGCGCGCTCTCATATGGGACTTATGCAGGGAAATTGGCGCGAAAATTTTTACAATACCGGTAACATCTGGGAGCTTAAAGGCAAGACTGTTGGTATAGTTGGCTTTGGTAACATAGGTCACCTTATGGCAGAGCGACTCTACGTATCCTTTGGATGCAACGTGCTTGTAAATGACATCTGTATTGATCCCGAGGATGAACTGCTTGCAAAGTATCCCGAAATCAAGGTGGTGGATCTTCCAACCCTTATGCGTGAGAGCGACGTTGTAACGTTGCACGCAAGAAACGAGAACGTTATCCTTGATCGCGAGATGCTTTCGCTTATGCGTCCCCACGCATTCTTTATCAATACCGCTCGTGCGCATATGGTTGACTACGATGCACTCTACGAGCTTCTGCGTGACCGTAAGATAATGGGCGCAGCAATTGAGGTTCACCCCGTTGAGCCGCTTTCGGAGGATTATCCATTCCTCAAGCTTGATAACGTAACCTTGACCACGCACCGCGGCGGAGATACTATAAATGCGTACAGTGACAGCCCCGAAATGCTTGTTCAGGATTATGCCCGTTATCGCAACGGCGGAAAGGTGCGCTTCTTTGTAAATTCCGAGGTTGGCTTTGGCAAATAATGCAGTCTTTGAATAGAAGGAGAATTTTATGAGAACTTATAATAAATATATGGACGGAAGCCGTATTTTACTCGGTAGTCACAGAGGCGATAGAAAGCATTTTCCCGAAAACACTATGTCTGCCTTTCGTGCTTCTGTAGAGCTTGGTCTTGATGCCATTGAGACTGACGTACGTATGACGAAGGACGGTCATCTGGTACTTATCCACGATAGAGACGTCACACGCACAACGAACGGACACGGCAACGTAGATGAAATGACGTTGGAGGAGATTCGCTCACTTGACGCAGGCTTCTGGAAGGGACCCGAGCACGTAGGTCAGCGCATACCCACCGTAGAAGAATTTCTCGACTTGATAGCTCCGACAGGTATGATAGTTAATTGGGAGCTTAAGGAATATCCCACCGAGCTAGGTGAACGTGCATACACCTGCGCTGATAAGCTTTTCGAGCTCATAGATAAGTACGGTATGGCAGAGCGCAGTATGATAAATTCGTTTTCTCAGAAAATACTTGAATACACAGCAGATAAGCATCCCGGTAAATTCCAGATTCACGGTTATTTCGATTATATAAAGATTGACAGGTCGGAAAAGCCCCTGGACAGCTTCTCTGATTGGATAGCCATTTGGCGTAAGGATCCGGATCACGTTTCCGGCTTTATTGCTGATTATGAGTTTGCGGCACGCCGCGATCTGCCGACCTGTATTCTCGTGCCGGATGATATTGCGCATTATAAGAAGGCTATTGAGCTTGGCTGCAAAATGTTCACGAGCGACGATCCCGAAAAAGCAATCGGTTTCTTGAAGGAACTCGGCGTAAGATAAATAGCCGTAAGATAATTGAAATAATAAGCCTTACGACGATAAATTTTAGCGTCTTTCGTCGTACTAACCATTATGAGATAAAAGAAAGAGAGAAAAATAAAAATGAAAAATATACTTGAAGCACCTTTTATGGTTGAAACTGTAAGAACTCTTACCAATCTCTATAGACTCGGATGGGCTGAACGCAATGGCGGCAACCTTTCTTACCTTCTTTACGATGAGGATATTGACGGATACCTTGATACTAATAAAATAATTCGCAATATACCTATGTCCTTTGACGCATCCGAGATTGTCGGCAAGATATTCCTCGTAACCGGTACCGGCAAGTATTTTAAAAACGTTCAGTACGATCCCGAGGCTAACCTCGGTATTATCAGAATTGCAGAGGACGGAAAGTCCTGTGATCTTCTTTGGGGTTATAAAGACGGCGGAAAATTCACGAGCGAGCTTCCCGCTCATCTTATGAGCCATATGACAAGACTCAAGGTTGACCCCGAAAACAGAGTCGTTATGCATACTCACGCGACCAACACAATTGCAATGTCTCTTATCCTCGGTCCCGATGAAAAAGAATTTACAAGAGCTCTTTGGAAGATGCAGACCGAGTCTATCGTAGTATTCCCCGAGGGTGTAGGAATTCTTCCTTGGATGGTTTGCGGAACGAACGATATAGGTGTTGCAACCGCAAAAAAACTTGAGAACTGCAGAATTTGTATATGGACTACTCACGGAATATACGGCACCGGAAAGGATCTTGACGAAGCATTCGGTCTTGTTGAAACCGTGGAGAAGGCGGCACAGCTTTATATGCTCACCGTAGGGCAGGACAGAAGAAACGAAATCAAGGATAGCGAGCTTCGCGATCTTGCTGCCGTATTTGGATTCGATTACAGAAAAGATTATCTTGACTGAACAGAAAGTGAATGTTATGAAAAAGGTTGTTCTTATCGGTGATTCAATAAGAATGGGTTATGACAAATACGTAAAGGATGCTCTAGAAGGCTCCTGCGAGGTATATTATCCATCGGAAAACTGCAGATTTGCTGAATACGTGCTTCGTTATCTTTACGACTGGAAGAAGAACGGGGAATGGCCAAACGATATAGACCTCGTTCATTGGAACGCAGGACTTTGGGACGTTGTAGATATGGATATGGAGGGACCGCTGACCTCAATAGACTATTATGCGGAAGCGGTTGCGCGCATTACAAGAAGAATACATAGAGTATTCCCGACGGCAAAAGTAGTTTTTGCTACATCAACTGCAGTTCGCGAGGAGGGATATCCCAACCCGAATTTCAGGAGACTCAATTCGGATATAGAACGTTTCAACGATGCGGCAAAAAAGGCGCTTCTGGGCTCCGGTACTGTTATAAACGACCTTTATTCCGTAACACGCGATATACCAGATGAGTGCTGTTCGGATATGACTCATTTTAATACTCCCGAGGGAAGAGCGTTGCTTGGAAATAAGGTTTTATCGGTTATATGCGACGAGCTTGGTATCGAGCTTCCTGACGTGGCTAAGAAAAAATTTATCCCTGAAAATTACACGGAAGAAAACATAGGCGTATAAGTCTTTATAAGAGGTGAATATATGGAACTTAAAGGTAAAGTAATTGATTTTTTGGGTGATAGCATCACCGAGGGCTGTGGAGTTAAGGACGTTAAGGCTTGCCGCTATGACAGTCGTATTCACGAGCGATTTGAGCTTGCGGCACACTATAACTACGGTATAGGCGGCACAAGAATAACGCATCAGATGGTACCGAGCGAAAATCCCAGATACGACCTCTGCTTCTGCGGAAGAGCGTATAATATGAACAAAACTGCAGACGTTGTCGTTGTTTACGGCGGTGTTAACGACTACATACACGGTGACGCATATTTCGGAACGATGGAAGACACAACTCCCGCGACCTTCTGCGGTGCGGTATATTTTCTTATGAAGCTTCTTAAAGAGCTTTATAGGGACAAGACCGTCATATTTATGACTCCTGCGCATATGCACTTCGGCGGTCACAGCGATAAGTATCCGTCTCCAAGAGCGGTAAAGAAGCCTGACGCCAAGCCGCTTGCAGCTTACGTTGAGGTAATCAAGGCTCGCGGCGAGGAGCTTGGAATTCCCGTGCTCGACCTTTTCGAAAAGCTTCCGATAGATCCCAACAACGAAGCAGACAAAGTAAAATATACCACTGACGGTCTGCATTTCAACGATGACGGTCACGCCGTTCTCGCAAAAGTTCTCGGAGATTTCCTCGAGGCACTTTGATAGCTCCGTTAGAACGTATATTCCAAAACTAAGCTTTATATAAAAATAATACAAGCCCCTTGCTAGAGTTTTCAGCAAGGGGCTTGTTGACTGTTAAGTACATAAAATGATAATCTTGGTTTACAAAATATTGACTTGCTGGAGTCGGCAAATCTTTTAATATTATTACTTAAGTGCTGCCTGCATTGCTATGAACAAAACTTGGCTATTCAATTCCCCCTATTTCTTTTTTAATTCTATCATTTTCGAAAAAATGACTAAATTGACTTGACAAACGATGATATTGAATGTATAATAGATAATGAAGAAAACTATAAGCAACTCTAAAATCTAAAAAGGATGATTTTAATGAGAAAATACAGCTATAAAAATGAATGGAAAAAGTTGCTCACACCCGAGATAGTTGCTCTACTCACAAAGATACACGAATACAAAGGAGAGCAAAACAATTTCCTTGGAGCAACGAAAGACACACTTACTCATCTCGTCGAGATAGCAAAGATACAAAGCACAGAAAGCTCTAACAAAATTGAAGGTATCTATACCTCAAGTGATAGACTGACAAAGATACTCAAGGACAAAACCCGTCCTTCGAATAGAAGCGAACAAGAAATTGCGGGTTACCGTGACGTACTTGCTTTAATTCACGAGAGTCACGATTACATTCAGCCAAAGCCGAACATGATATTGCAGCTTCATAAGATGCTCTATAAATATGGCGGCAATGAAGGCGGTATATATAAGTTCAACGACAACGAAATTCAGGAAGAAGATGCCGAAGGCAACAAAAGAACTCGCTTTACTCCTGTGCCGGCATGGGAAACCCCCGATGCAATGGAGAAACTTTGCCAAGCGTTTGACGAAGCACTTGCAGACCAGGAAATTGATCCACTTATTATAATTCCGATGTTCATCCTCGACTATCTCTGCATCCACCCGTTTAGTGACGGAAACGGAAGAATGAGCCGTCTCTTAACTTTGCTCCTTCTCTACAGAACCGGATACGTCGTAGGAAAATACATCAGTATTGAAAAAGCTATCGAACAAACTAAAGCAACCTATTATGAAGCACTCGAAGATAGCTCTTACGGTTGGCACGAGAATGCGAACGACTACGGTCACTTTGTAAGATATATGCTCGGCATAGTTCTTGGAGCTTACAGAGAATTTAAAGATAGAGTACAAATCGTAGTTGAAAGCGGTTCATCAAAGACAGAGCGTGTCCGTGATATTATAAAGAATACAATAGGAAAAATCACAAAAGCGGAGATTCTCAAGGAATGCACCGATATTAGCGATGTCACCGTGCAGAGAACACTTAACGATCTCCTCAAAAATGGAGAGATCACAAAAATCGGTGGCGGTAGATACACATCATATATTTGGAATGGAGACTAAAAAATGATTACAGGCGAGCTTAAAAATAGAATTGACGGACTCTGGGACGTGTTTGCAGCAGGTGGACTTGTAAATCCCCTCGACGTTATTGAGCAGGTAACTTACCTTATGTTCATTCGCGACCTTGATGATACCGATAACCTTCGCGCAAAGGAAGCCGTTATGCTCGGACTTCCTCACAAGAGTATATTTGCAGATAAGGTGAAAATAGGTGATCGAGAGATTGACGGAAGTCAGCTTAAGTGGTCTACCTTCCACGATTTCCCTGCAGGTAAGATGTACTCAACCGTTCAGGAGTGGGTTTTCCCCTTCATCAAAAACCTTCACGATAACAAGGATAGCGCATACTCCAAGTATATGGACGATGCTATCTTCAAAATTCCTACACCACTTCTCCTCGATAAAATCGTTACCATACTCGACGATATCTACGCTCAGATGGCGCAGATTAAGGATAGCGATATCCGTGGAGACGTGTACGAGTATCTTCTCTCTAAGATTGCGCAGTCGGGTCTTAACGGTCAGTTCCGTACCCCACGTCACATTATTCGTATGATGGTCGAGCTCATGGATCCTAAAGCGGACGAAGTTATATGCGACCCTGCGTGTGGTACGTCAGGATTCCTTGTTGCAGCCGGTGACTATCTCAAAGAAAGGCGCAAGGAAGAAATCTTCTTCGATAGACAGAAGAAGAACCACTATATGAACGGTATGTTTCACGGCTTCGATATGGACAGAACAATGCTCCGTATCGGTGCGATGAATATGATGACTCACGGTGTGGACAACCCCTATATCGAGTATCGTGATAGCTTGTCCGACCAGAACCCCGATAAAGAAAAGTATTCTCTTATTCTCGCAAACCCGCCTTTCAAGGGTAGCCTTGATTACGACACAGTTTCCGCAGATCTTCTCAAGGTTTGCAAGACTAAAAAGACAGAACTCCTCTTCCTCGCATTGATGCTTCGTATGCTCAGAGTAGGCGGCAGATGTGCGGTTATCGTTCCCGATGGAGTCCTCTTTGGCTCGTCCACCGCGCACCAGGCAATACGCAAAGCAATCGTTGAAGATAATAGACTTGAAGCGGTAATTTCAATGCCATCAGGAGTCTTCAAACCTTATGCAGGTGTATCCACAGGTATACTTATCTTTACAAAAACAGGTCATGGCGGTACTGACAAGGTCTGGTTCTATGACATGACCGCAGATGGACTTAGCCTTGACGATAAGCGTACACCCGTGTCAGAAAACGATATTCCCGACATTATTGCACGTTTCAAGAATCTTGGTGCTGAAGAGTCTCGCGAGCGCACAGAAAAGTCGTTCTTCGTGCCTAAGAAAGAAATCGTTGATAATGGATACGATCTTTCCATCAACAAGTACAAGAAGACCGAATATAAGCCTGTCGAGTATGCTCCTACAAGCGAAATACTCGCAGAAATCAATGAGCTTGAAACAGAGATTCAAAAAGGGCTCGCAGAGCTTAAGGAGATGCTAAATGGCTAAAAAGAAGGAAAAAACAGTTGCTATAGCAAAAAGAATTCACATAAAAAGACCCGGAACTACCGAAGATGTTATTGAACTAATATCAAAAATGGAAAAAAGCATCGAAGATAAATTGCAATCCATGCGCTCCTTTGTTCCATTTGTTATAACCATAGTTACATCTCTACTCGCGTATTTATTTACAACAGCAAATGACTCATTTGATGATTTTATTTATATGATAGTCGCGTACCTTTTGATAAGCTTGTGCTCCATATTTATAGCTTATTTTCCACACAATAATTATAAAGGAAATTCAGATAAGCCAAAATGGCTTTATAAAATTCAAAAGAGTGCTGAAACGTACACAGATTTTCACCCTTGGAATCTTTCAAGTTATATTTATTTGAGCGATGATGATTTCATAGTGCAATTTGAAACTTTTGCAAACAAAAAACTATCGTCAATAGAACTAACTTCTACAAATTTTTTGAAGCAAAAAATCAACGAATATAGATACAAGAAACGTTGCATTTCTATTTCTTATATAGTGATCATTGTCGGTGCTTTAATTATGGCGTTAACATTTGGATATTATTTTGTATGCAGAATTTAGAGGAAAAATATGTCAAGATTAGGTGATTTTGTAAATATTAAAACTGGAAAACTTGATGCTAATGCATCGAGTGCCAATGGACAATATCCATTCTTTACTTGTTCGATTGAGCCATTGAGGATAGATGCGTATAGCTATGATTGTGAGTGCGTTTTGGTAGCGGGCAACGGCGATTTGAACGTTAAATACTACAATGGAAAATTTGATGCTTATCAGCGAACATACATAATTGAAAGCAAAAACAAGGATGTTTTAAGTGTTCCGTACTTATATTGCTTTCTTGATAAATATGTTGAAGAATTAAGAAAACAATCCATTGGCGGAGTTATCAAATACATCAAGCTTGGAAATTTGACCGAGGCGCAGATACCGATGTGCTCTATATCAGAGCAGAATGAAATTGTTGCCAATTTGAACAAAGTAGACACTTTGATTTCTATCCGCAAGCAACAACTTTCAAAATTGGACAAGCTTGTAAAATCCCGATTTATCGAGATGTTTGGCGATTGTAAAGAAAGCAGAAAACTGGAAGATTACGCTATCCTCATAACAAAAGGAGCTTCTCCCAAATGGCAGGGTTTCGATTACTGTGATGAAGGTGTGTTATTTGTTACAAGCGAGAATGTTCGTGAAGGATTTTTAGACTTATCAAAAAGAAAATACTTGCCTCAAGGTATTAATGATATTTTGCCAAGATCTGTGCTTAAAAAGAATGATATTCTTATAAACATTGTGAATGCTTCTATTGGCAGAGTAGCTATTTACGACTCTGATGAATTGGCAAATATCAATCAAGCTGTTGCTTTGGTAAGAATCAAGCCCAATGTACTCAATCTTTCGTTCTTACTCACATTTCTAAATTCGGATGAAGCTTGTGCATCTTACGATTTTATGAAAGTCGGAGGTGACAAGGCAAATTTAAGTCTGAAAAACATATCGGATTTGAAGATTCCTGTCGCAAGTATGGAGCGCCAATTAGAATTTGAGAGCTTCAAGAAACAAGTCGACAAATCGAAATTTGAAATTGAAAAGAGCCTTGAAAAGCTCGAAACACTAAAAAAAGCATTAATACAAAAATACTTTGGGTAAAATGAGAGCTTATGATTTGGTGATATTATAGGCACAGAGGCCTCAAAACAAAAAGAAAGGGATAATTTATATGGAATATAAAAATATGTCTGATTCAGAACTTGCTTCGGTAATGTTAAGTTATATCAATCGTGTTAAACAACTAAAAAATGCAATTTCTCAATATATAAATTATACTGATGGAGTTTGTATGCGTCCTCAACAAATAAAAGACGAATATCGTGAATTGAAGGATAAACTCCGCAATGATGCTAAATATTTGTACTTAGTAAAGAATAGAAATGGCAGTGTTTTATATACCAGTATATTTACACCAAGCATTCGTGAAGCTTCAGCATTTGGATTTACAGTGCCAGTCAACGCAGCCATAAATTACGAAATGTATTCTGCGGTTGAGGAGGCTTATTATAAATTGAGAAAATATTATTCTCTTGATAAGTGGGAAGAACTGGTTGAAAAACATTAATAAAAAATACTTTGGATAAGGTGAAAATATATGATTGGAAAAGTCGTCAAAGTTAATTACCGTCGCGGATTAGTAATATTTGAAGATGATATTGGTGACTACGGTTATTTTGAAGTATTAGGTAGTGATGATTTTAAACCCGACGAGATAATTATTGGCAACCTTCACTCTTTGGGAGGTGAAACTATTATCAAGCAAAGCACCAAAGAAAAGGTTGATATTTGCATAGAAGACTATGGGATGTCCTATAAAATCGCGATGGAAATGGTGTTTAGAAAATGAAACAGAGCTTTGAGAAGCTTGAAACACGAAAAAGCTTTAATGCAAAAATATTTTTAATAAGAAAGGAATTTAACTTTGAAAAATAATGATTTTATTAAAATGGTAGACGAAGATATAATTAGATGTGATGTTGTGATAACAACTCGTCAAGGTGTTATGGACTTGTTAAACGAATTAATGGGTAAGTATTCTAAGGTGTCTAATAACTTCCCCAATATAGAGATGAATTCGCTATTGTTTAAGATGCATCCTAATGTTCCTATGGAAAATATAAGAACGATTCAAGGATTCTTGAAAGCATATAGACTCAATAACTGCGAAGACTATAAATTCGATGAATCGGTACATAATGGAATTAATGTTATAACCAACATTTCAAACAATAACGAAAATACTATTAATTTACAAAACTTTTCGGAAGTTCGTAATAAAATAGAAGAAATGAGCTCATTAACAGATTCAGAAATTGATGAAATTTTATCTAAGATTGATGAACTCGAAAATATCGTTAATTCTTCAGATCGCAAAACAAAAAAATGGGATAAAGCAAAAGGTATTATAAATTGGATTGCCACCAAAGGAGTCGATGTAGCAATGACGGTTATTCCGCTCTTGATGAAAATCGGTGCAACATCTTAATATTAGCGAGGTAGTATACTATGGAAAAAGAAATTATCGTTGCGATAATAAGTGCGAGTGGTGTTGTTTTGGCGGCACTGATAGCGGGTGCTTTTTCGTTAGTCAAAAGAAGCAAAGAAAACAAAAATACCAATATAAATATTAAACAAAAACAAACTCTTTTTAATAAAGGTAATCAAGTAGGAATTCAAAACAACTATGGTTCCAACAACAGCACGACAGGAGACAAAAAAGATGAGTGATGAATTAGTCATAGAACAGAAACAAGGTTTGGGTAATGCTGGAACGCAGGTAGGCGTTCAAAACAACTATGGTCTTTCTCCTGTTGAGGCAACTAGGATGGCGTTTGAAATTTTTAGAGAGTATTACCCGCAACTGAGAGAAGAAGCACTCAAAGAATTAAACAATTTAGTTGAAGAGAAACTGAGTTCAATTCCTCAAGAACTTATAGACTCACCCAAGCCAAGAATTGCTGTTCCAACATTGCAAAATGCAAGCATTACAGAAGAACGAGAAGTTAGGGAACTTTATGCAAATCTTCTCGCAAATTCAATGAACAAAGTAGTGAAAAATGGTGTTCATCCTGGCTTCGTTGAAATCATCAAGCAACTTTCGCCAGATGAGGCTAAAATAATACGGTATCTGCGTATTCATAAACGAATTCCTACGTTAGGATTAAAGATAGATAAAACAGATTCTTCTCATGTAGTCTATGTTAAAGAGTTTTCAAATGTGCCGGAATTATCAATGTGTGAAAATATATATGATAGCCAAAAATATATTGATAACCTGGTTAGATTAGGGTTGGTAGAGCGATCACCGGATGGTACATACATATCGAACGAAAGTGTATATGAGCCACTTAAAAATCACCCATTCATTAAAAACAAGTATCAAAATATTGAGAAGCAATCTGCGACAATCGATAATTTTAGTAAAATAGATTACGTAAAAGGATACTGTGAGTTGACTTCTTTTGGAGAGAGTTTTTGCTCGATTTGCCTTGAAACACAAAAAGTTATCATATTAAAAGCGCAAGAAGGTTAAAACTATGACCAACTTTGATTTCCTAAAACAAACAACCGATTTTAACACGTTTAGTGACGTTGCGATATCGGCGGAAAAGTTAATATACATAGATCCGGCGGCATGTGTATTTAATTGCCGACGTGCTATGGAATTTGCGGTCAAATGGATGTATTCAGTTGACCGCGACCTCGTTATGCCTTATGAGGATAATCTACATCTACTTATAAACTCCGAAGAGTTCCGAGATATCGTTGGAAACGACGTTTGGCGCAGAATGGATTTGATACGCAAGATGGGTAACGACGTTGCTCATAAGAGCAAGGAGATTGCAGAAGATCAAGCAGAACTCTGCCTTGAGAACCTTTTCGTCTTCCTCGATGAAGTGGCATATCTCTACGCGCCCGAATACACCGAACAGCATTTCGACAAGAGCCTACTTAAGAAGGACGAGCCTACGACCACACCCGTAGCAGCCGTTCCCGATATTGACTTTGAGGCATTACTCAAGGAAAACGAAGCACTCAAGGCTGAACTTACCGCACGTCGTGAGGAACAGCAGCAGACCTACGTTCCGAAGCCTCTTGATATTTCCGAATATAAGACGAGAAAGATATACATCGACTGGATGCTCCGCGATGCAGGATGGACCCTTGGCAAGGACTGGGAAAACGAGGTTGAGCTCTACGGTATGCTGAATCAGAGCGAGGTTGGTTATGCCGATTACGTTCTCTTTGACGATTCTCATAAGCCTCTTGCAGTTCTCGAAGCAAAACGCACCTGCGTTGACGTTGCCAAAGGCAGACAACAGGCAAAGCTCTATGCAGACCTTCTCGAGCAGAAATACGGCAGAAGACCCGTTATATTCCTTTCAAACGGTTTTGATACACGCATCTGGAATGACAAATACTATCCCGAGAGACGCGTGGCATCTATCTATTCAAAGCGCGACCTTGAAAAGCTCTTC